>JBBAFB010000109.1:0-7461 GCA_041655595.1 Bacillota bacterium | reverse complement strand
AAATGAGGTAATAGATATTTTAGATTCAGTGGGTTTATCAAAACCCAATATTGCTATTCTTTCTGATGAGTTTATGGAAGAAGTAAAAGGGATGAAACAAAAGAATTTGGCTGTGGAGCTTCTCAATCGTCTGCTTAAGGGTAATATTAAGAGCTTTTCCAGACGAAATTTGGTTCAATCTAAGAAATTTTCTGAGATGCTAGAGGCATCTATTAGAAAATATCAAAATAGAGCTATTGAAACAACCCAAGTAATTATGGAGCTAATTGAACTTGCCAAGGAAATTAGCCAAGCAGAGAAACGAGGAGAAAATACAGGGCTCTCCTCAGATGAGCTGGCTTTTTACGATGCCCTAGCTGAAAATGAATCGGCAAAAGAAGTGATGGGTGACGAGATACTGATGCAGATTGCCAAAGATTTGACTGCATCAATTAAGAAAAAGATTAGCGTTGATTGGGCTATCCGCGAAAGTGTCCAAGCGAAGATGAAAATGACTATAAAAAGGCTGCTCAAAAAATACGGCTATCCCCCGGATAAAACTGAAAAAGCAGTGGATATTGTGATGGAACAGGCAAAACTAATGTGCGAAAATGAGCACAAACAGGGGGACGGTTCTTTGTTTGCCTGAAAACAATAGCTTATACATTAACAAAAAGCTGGAATGTAAAGGGGTGTGGGAAGGTAAGAAGGTAGTTTGCTGCTTAAAACCACTAGAGCAAAGAAAATACAAGCTCTGCAAACTTCCTGCTTTCTTCTATGTTGGGCGAATGGGCTGAATTTTCAAAGGTGTAAAAGGCTTTCTTGGGGGCCTTAATTTTTTCATATAATGCATTGACTCCCTAGTCGAATAGCATTAGGCTAGGGGTGACTAATACTATTCGATGGAGGGGAGTAACTATGAGAAAATATAAATTTCTAGCCGCCTTTACTAGACGAAACAAATTGAGTGAAAAAGAAGTCAATGAGACTGTTATTAAACAATTAGGCAACGATGTTAAAAAGGAATACTCCGGCCCGCTTTTAGCCTTGGCTACGGGCAGAAGCATTATCGGTGATACTCCTCTGGCCTCTGGGGAGAGAGAGACCAAGAACAGGGTAAAAAATGTGCTGAATTATAAAAAGCCGGGGTTTTTGGTAGTTGCCATGGCCATGCTTTTATGTATTGTATTAACAGGTTGTCTTGCCGCAAACTCACCTGATACGGTTGCCGAACAAAATTTTAATAAAGATGGGAACATAAAAGATACTGATTATATCATTAAAAGTGGGGAGTATATAGTGCAGCTTCCACAGGAATATAGCGATAAAATTACCATTCGCCCTACAGATGAACTTGATACCAAGACAATTATTGAACTCTACCAGAGCGCAACCCTTGATAAACATCCTGAGCTTGGCTGGCAGACAGGATTTTTGTTTCGTATCGTGCGGCATACAAAGGCAGAATTTGAACATTACTGGCCTTACGAGGTAACACCTGTTGATCATTTTGCAAAAGATGAAAACTATTTTTATTCCATAGAGTGGCCAAGCGATGTACAGTCCGATGTTGATGAAAATATTCGTGCAGAATACTCCATATTAAGGGAAAAGGGGAGCGACATTATCTCTTGGTTTATCACAGATAACAATCTGACGGAATATGACAATTTTGAAGTGGAAACAGCTGAATACACTTACCCAGGTGTTCACGCTGCTTTCACTGTTACTCTTTCAAATGACGAAAAATTTACAGTGATTCTTTCAAAACCCATACGACAAGATGATGACGGTATTTGGTGCGTGGAGCGAATGTATCAGGAAAACGGGAATATTCTGATTGCAGTGCCGGAAACAGATCTTACCGCAATGGAATACTATGAACAAATGCAATTAGAAACGGATGTCGGGCAGCATCCCGAACTATTGGATGCGCAAGCTGTAGCGCTAGCCTACCTTGATTCCGTTTGGGATTATGCTCGTCACATCAAGAGTCATAACATTGAATATATTAATACCCAGTGAGGAGCATTAACAATATGAGTGGTTTACCAGCAATGTTTGGTAGCTCTACCCGGCTGAAATTCTTGCTCTAGTCCAGGCCCCAGTGAACCCGGCAGGGATGGTTGCTATAAGTTGTTTCGTCCCCATCGGCTTTAGGTGGTAGTGCCGTAAATTACATAGGCGGAAACTTTATTGTCTTTAAAATAAATTTTCATAAAAGGTAGAGTCTCTTTGGGTACAATAATGATTTGATCTATATTTCCCTCATAATCCGAGTAAACAGCGCCGCCTTCGTTGAGATAAGTAGTTTCCCCATAAAAGCAGCTTTCCGGATGTGTCCTATAATCCTGTTCTTGAGGAAAACGAGCTAAAACATCTTCAAAATCTTCACCGATACGAATATTACGGGGCCCGTATTTCCATTGATAATGGGTTACCATGATATAGGCAACTGTGTCCCCATCTCCTTCGAACACATATTCAACTCCGCCATAGACATAGGTACTAGTGGGAAGATAAAATTCCCCCGGGTCTTCTATTATTTCAAAGGGCTCCCCTAGTTTATCCAGGAGTTGTTTTTTTGTTGTGTAAACGGAGATTCCATTAAAAGTTGCTTCTTCGGCGGCAAAACGGGTGTTTGAATCAAAAACTCGTTTATCTAGCTCATCTTCATAAAAGGATGCAAATTCAAAATTGTCCATAGGCTGGGTTTTAATGGTATTATATTTTAAATAAAAGTCGCCGTTCGGCCCCGTTAATTCGTTAAAGTTGATGATTGCCCGATGGGTGAGCATTTTTGCAAAATAACCTCTGTTCTCGGATAAAAGGATATTATCCAAGTTTCCCCAGCCCCAAGGATCCTCTTCGCTAAACATTTCGGAAATATAATAGACATCAAAATGGCCGGTCAAACTACCGTCTTCTTCAGGCACTAGCTTGGTTAATACAGGACGAAGGCCGCCATGGATACTCCAACCCGTGGCGCGTATCCTTTCGGTTCCGGGGATGTATTCCGTTGCATGGGTTTCGTAGTTTTTTACAGTTTGGCCAAAATATTTAATTAGAATTTCATCAATTTCTGCCTTGCTATGGCCCCCGTCTTCGCCGGCATTTTCTAATAAATTTAGGACTGCAAAAATCATGAGGCGGCCTTCCGTCTCTTTATCAAGTTTGCCTGTATAAGGGAAAAGGGGGTGAATCAGCGTTCTGTTAGCTTGAAAGTATTGATAGTATTTAAATTTTGCCCGTTCAAACTCATTTTTGGGGACAAATTTTTGAGGTTCAATAGTTACTTCAAGTGATGGATCCTCTATTTCTTTACTAGAATTAGTTTCTCCCTCTGTTTGGGCGGCAGAATTAGTGTTATTAGGTTGATCATTGGGAGTTTCATTTCTGCCGACATTTGGGGAGCAACCAAAAGCCAATACTGAAAGGCCGACAAATAATAAAAAAACCAGATTTACCAATCTTTTTCTCAAAACAATAGCCCCCTAGTGAATTAATTCCATAAAACTCTTGTTAATCACATTGTAACTTTGAATGAAATATAATTCAACCAAAAATAGCGTCACTTGCATCCCGCTAATAATGAATTGGGGCCATACATCTATCATATAAATATTAATCCAAAACATGGTATAATAATATGCGAGGCCACGGAACCTTAGGTTTAAAAAGGTGATAAAAGGCAGTGCCACAGCCCTATAGCAGTGCTTGGTCCTTGGAAGGCTATATCAATGCGATTTGCCGGTCGGTGAAATTATGGCACCGAAGGGTACCTAAGCAATGGAACAAATACAGGGTTTAATCAGGGCATGTTTAAATTTTTTTGTTGCAAATATTAGGCGTAGTTGTCTTTATTTATATAAAAGATATTTAAGGAGGGCTCTATCCCATGAAAAAACTTTCTTTAGGCAGTTTGTTGCTGATTGTCTTGATCCTAATAATTCCTGGTCAAGCTCAAGCACAAGAAATTAATGCAAGTGATCTCTATATCTATGATGAAAATGGGCGCGCTCTTATTATGGACACCCATGCTGAGGTACGTTACGAAGGTGGTTATTACAACGACGGGGATCCCATGATTCCAATCCGCTTTATTGCCGAACATTATGGGGCCCGTGTGGATTGGCTGGGAGAACAGGTAGTAATTGATCTTGAAGGTGTAGAATATATCCTGGGCTTGAATTCCCATCTAGTGTTGAAAAGGATTGGGGGAGTAGAAGCCGAGGTGGAATTAGCTATAGCTACCTATCTCAAGGATGATAGGCTATTCGTTTCTTTGCAATTTTTGACGGATGTTATGGGGAAAGAAGCCCATGCTTACCTAGATGCCATTGATGTAGCAATTTTACTGGGTGGGCGCGGGCCTGAGGTAGATTGCACTAACTATGAAGGAATTTGTCTTGAGTATGAAACCTTTCGGCCAGGAAGTTTTCCAGAAGAAGAGTTGGCTATTATGGATGAAGAGTTTCGAAGTAAAAACAAGCTGACTCTTGAGCAAGGACTTGCTGTTTTAGATGAATATCTGTGGCAGCCTGTTCTTAATATTGCCTTTCCCTCTAACTATATGAAATATCCCCATCACTCAGCAGAGGAGGTCGAGGTTTACAAAAATAGGATTGAGGAAACAGCGCTTTCATCCTTTAGCAAAGAAGCCAGAAGCAGTCAAGATTTCAAGGCGTTTTTTTACTTGGCCGAATCTATATACCACGAAACTTATACAGATCTTGTGGATATTTCTTCAACAGAAACCGCAATTTCCGCGCTGGCTTGTATAAATCTCTTTCCATATTTCCGCTTCACGCCTCTTATTTTTGAGGTTGAACTAACCAAGCAGGAAGATGGGGGCTGGTTGATTACAGAGATATCCAATCCTAGAGGCTATTTGAACAGGCAAAGCCTGAAGGAAGCGGAGCCGGAAACATATGAACAGATGATATTGATGAATAATTATCTTTATACGGTGAGGGGTTGGTAGATATTCTTTACGATAATGGCTGGTTTATCAGGGGACACGGAAAACTTCGTCATAACACTTAAAGTTTTTGGGTTAAATCTCACCTTGTGGTATCAAAATTCAAGCCCGGATAGTGGGGTTACAAAAACTAGCAGTTTCGCCGGATTGTTTTGTGTAATGGAAAAGGAGTGGGGTGTTGAGACATATAGAAAAAACCTTATTTTATTTAGGTGTTTTTTTGACACTAACAATACTAGTCCTGGTATACCTGGACTTAATAGATAGAGCAGCGGAGGAATACGTTTTTATAGTTGGGGGCTCAGCCGCTTTGTGGGGTGTCATTATTGCTTTCTTTTCCTTCAGAAGAAGCGAAGAAGGTGTACAGGTCTGGAAAATCCTATTGTCAGCAGCGCTTGGCTATCTGATGCTATTATTATTTTATTGGGCCTTTGTCCCGGATATTGTCATAACGGGTTGGGGCCCGATTCCAGATAAGATAGGAAGCTGGCTAATAGCGGGGATGACATCGGTTTGTTCTCTGATTGCCACTGGGCTGGTTTTGACGGCGGTCTATTTTTTAGCGAAGTACAGGGTAGGGGGTTGATAAGGTGAAAAAACATTTGATGGGATCCTTATTTATTTTAATTATATTGATAGTCCTTGGGTGTTCAACTCAACAGGGGGTTAGCGGGCCCGATACCCAAAAAAACATCGTTGATTTCAATCCTAACAAGGTCGCTATTAACGATGGCTCAAAAGCCATCTTAGAAGGGAAGGATTTTCCTGCGGCGGAAATATCGCCCGACTCTGCCCTTTCCGGGTATACTGAATCAGTACCGGGGGGTATTCACATTGATCTTGCAGTAGATGAACTGATCAGCAAATATGACTCTTTCTATGAATACATCAGTGATGAGGGCGGCACAGGGCTCATAATTTGGACAGATATAGAATTAAGGGATTTTGCTTTTATTTTCATTGATCAACATGATACGGATGATGGTTTGTCCTTACTCCCCGGGGATAAATTGTTTTCTGTTGAAAAGTTGTCCTCCGAAAAACCATTTGTGGTAACATTGCTGACTCCTGGTCTGGTTCCAGCATATGGGGTATCCTTCTTGGATGAAAATAATGCGAGGAGGTATTTTGCCATTAATTTAGACGGCAGAGGAGAGGATGAGGCGCCCCCATATTTCCTGCTTGAATTTTGCAATATATAGGGGTAGTTCTCATTCCTTTGCAATATGCGTTAACACATCTCCGGCAATCCTGTAGACTGTCCAATCTTTCATTGGTACTGCACCTAAAGACAAATAAAAATCGATGCTGGGTTTGTTCCAATCCAGACACCACCATTCAACCCTGCCACATTGACGTTCAACGGCAATTTGCGCCAGCTTTTTTAAAATAGATTTTCCATAACCGCGACCCCTGTATTCCGGCTTCACGTACAAATCCTCTATGTATATGCCTGCCCTTCCTAAAAAGGTTGAAAAATTATGAAAGAACAGGGCAAAGCCAATTTCTTCTTCGTTCAACATAGCGAATACAACCTCGGCCTTTTTCTTTTCAAAAAGCCATTCCTTCAATATTTCATCTGTGGCAACCACTTCATCAAGCATATCTTCATATGCGGCCAAATCCCTGATAAACTGCAAAATCAGCGGCGTATCAGATTCGGCCGCGTATCTAAAGGTTAAGCCCATAGTGACAACTCCATTCAAGAGATAATTTTCAATTTACCACATTGTAACATTCCTTCCCGCACCCGACAATAAATAAACTCGGCGTTTTCGCCCAGGGCTTGGTTATTGACAATGCTTAACCAGCCAAAGCCACCGTCGGCTGGAGCCGAGGCTGCAATCCAGAACGCCGGGTTTTTGTAGTTTAGCATGTTCTTAGCGGTGCTTGCGTGTTGGTATATAAATAGCACAAGTCAAACATGGTCAGATCCTCTCAGGAATGATAAACTATGTTTAGGAGGGTGAAAAAAATGAAAAAATATTTTGTGATATTTATACTCATTTTGTTACTGCCCCTTACGGCAGGCTGCTTAAAAGAAAAGAGTGATCCCGCTGTTCAAACAGAACCCCCCGGGGGGGCCCAGTCGGAGTCGGAACCGGTTTCTGAGGATACCCCACAAAAGGAATCTTGGCAGGTTTCCAAAGACAGTATTACCAACAATTTAATGAATGTTGGCATAAATCAGGGCTTTGTGGTTAATTATGAGGATTCCACTTTGCTCACATTTATAAATAGTGACAATCAGATTTATAAAATTGATGATGGCGGGAAAATTTCCGAGGCCTTCAAGGGCGTCAAAGCCAGTCAACTGTTAGTGACTGATCAGTATTTATATTTAACAAACAGCCTGCCTCAGGTGGGGATTCCCTATGGCCTGTCTAAGTTCGATCCTGAAACTTTAGGGCTTAGCCCTATTTACACCAACGACAGGCAGCAAATATACGGGGTTTATGCCGATGATGATTGGCTCTATTATTGTGTCTACAATATAATCG
>JBBAFB010000108.1:0-7470 GCA_041655595.1 Bacillota bacterium | reverse complement strand
TAGGGGCCTGGTTGCAGGTTTGTTTGCCGGTCTCATTTTAATTTTTGCTTTTTGGGGGATCTGGTTATTACCTGCCTTGGGCCTTCTTTTAACAAGGGTTGATCTCACTAATGGGGTTATAGTTGCTGCAATTTTTGGTGTTATAGGTGGACTAATCTATAGTATCCTGGTGAGGGAACGGCGGTTGAGTGTTCTACAAAGGATTTTGTCCGGATCTGCCTTGGGAGTAGCCTTTTGGGTTGGAGGGGTTTTGACCCTAGTGCCCATCATGCTAGGTTTTCCACCATCGTTAAACAGCCCCCAGGATCACATTTTTACATTGGTTGTTTTTCTGGTCTATGGCATATCGCTGGCCTTTATTTATCGGGCATTCACGGCAGAAAAATCCATGAAAAGTCTTGGTTATGGTGTTGGCTTGGTTTTGCTGGCTCTCATTGCAACCCCTTTTCTCTTGCGGGGGGCAATCAGCACAAACCCGGAGGATTTGGATTTACTTCCTGGCTATAAGGCTGAGGTAGTTGCTAAGGGTTTTACATATCCCACAAGTATCGCCATGGATGAGCAAGGTACTATTTATGTTGCAGAATCTGGCCATAGCTATGGCCCAAAAACTACAGAAGCCAAAATATTAAGGGTAGATGAGGGAGGTAAATTAAAGAAGATTGCCGATAAATTTGAAGGGCCGATCAGTGGGCTGGCATATAGGGATGGCAATCTCTACGTTTCTCATAAGGGGTACATAACAGAATTAGAGATAGAAACTGGTAAGCGAAAAGACCTAGTCTCAAATCTGCCGTCTTTGGGTGATCATCCTAATGGTGACCTTTTGTTTGGTCCCGATGGCGCAATTTATTTTGGTCAGGGTTCGGCAACCAATGCGGGGGTAGTGGGCTCAGATAATTTTGTTTATGCTTGGGCTGATCGCTACCCGGATTTTCACGACATTCCTTCAAGGGAGTTCACCCTCACCGGAGAGAACTACACTTCCCTTGATCTTAAAAGTGCTGATCCCACAGCCCAGAAAACAACCGGGGCCTACTTACCCTTTGGCCAAACTAGGGAACCCGGTGAAAAGGTGGAGGGTAAAATTCCTGCTAGTGCCGCCGTTCACCGTCTTGATATGGAGGATGGTACCCTTTCTATTTATGCAGACGGGCTTCGAAACCCCTATGGGTTGACTCAAGATCAGGAAGGGAATATTTACGCCAGTGTGCTTGGCTATGATGATAGGGGGGTTAGAGCCTCCAAGTACTCCCCGGACTGGATTGTAAAGCTCAAGGAGGGTGCTTGGTACGGCTGGCCGGATTATGCAGGGACTACCCCCTTAACGGATAAAAATTTTGCTTCCGAGCGGGGCATAAATCGCAATCCGATAATCAAGGATCCGCCTCCGGTAGCCGCACCATTGGCCACATTGCCACCTCATTACTCTCCCATGAAAATTGCTTTTGCTCCGGAACAATTTCCGGTTAAGGGCATATTTGTGGCGGCATTTGGCGACGGGCAGCCCTTAACACAGGATACCAAAAGACAGGCCCCCAGCGGCGTATTGGTTGTTGACCCCGAAACGGGCGGTTATGATTGGTTTGTGAAAACCGAGGTCAAGGCCAGGGCGGGGCGCCGGGGTGATGGGTTAAAAAGGACTATTGATGTAAAATTTGATCAGGAAGGAGAATCACTCTATGTACTGGATTTCGGTGTTTGGGAGTTTGCCGATATGGCCCCCAATGCAATCCCCAAATCCGGGGTGTTATGGAAGATAAGCAGGGAAAATGATTGAGTGATTAGCTGCTAAATTAAGCAATAACATATGGTCTTGGTATTTGAAACGCTACCTATCAACATTGAGGTAACAAAAATAAGCTTGATGGAATCAAAAAGGGTAGGGGGTAAGCTCATTTATACCCCCTTTACTCCAAGCAGTTAGTTTGATGAATCGGTCAGATAACCGTGTATCACCGATTTATGTTTTCAATCTGCCAATCAATAGGTGTCTTGCCTTGTGAAATTAGAAAATTATTAGTTTTGGAAAAAGGTTTACTGCCAAAAAAACCCCCATGAGCGGATAAAGGGCTGGGGTGGGCAGATTTAATGATACAATGCCAAGGGTTGGTTAATAGGTTTTCCTTGGCTTGGGCGTTTCTTCCCCAAAGGATGAAAACCACGCCGTCTTTCCGATCATTCAATAGTGAAATAATCCTGGTGGTCAATAACTCCCAACCAATCTTACTATGAGAGTTGGCCTGACCCGCCCTGACAGTTAAAGCAGCATTCAACAGCAGAACCCCCTGGTCTGCCCACTTTTTTAAATAACCATGATTGGGGATGTAGCAACCTAAATCATTTTGCAATTCTTTAAAGATATTAACCAAGGAGGGCGGTGCCTTTACTCCCGGTTTCACAGAAAAGCTCAGTCCATGTGCCTGATTAGGGCCATGGTAAGGATCCTGACCTAAAATAACCACTTTCACAGCTCGGTAATCAGTATAGTGTAGGGCATTGTAAACATCGTGAACATTGGGATAAATGGTCCTGGAACGATATTCATCAAATAAAAAATTCCTAAGCTTTAAGTAATAATCCTTTTTAAACTCCGCTTCAAGCAAACTCTGCCAACTGTTATTTAAAATCGCCACGCTTGTCACCCCCTATAAATTATAGCATACTAACATCTTCGGGATGAAAGTATAAAAAGTTTAAGTCCAAAAAACAGAATCTCAGGAATAATTAATCTTAATCATAGGGTTTATAACTCTATTTTTTAATCAGTTAAAGTCTTTAACCTTGGGAGTACAAAGAAGGCTTAAATCCAAAAAAGGTGATTTAGAGGGAAAACTATAAAACCGCTGACTAGCACTAGCAGGAATACTCACTTTAAAAAGGAGATAAACAAAGCGCCCATTTGCTATCAGTTGTTATTTTTAGTAAAACGGTATATGCTATAAATGTAAGGAATTCGTTGTATTCTTGGAAGAAAGTTTTGTATCATGGAGTTAGTAGAAATCACATCAAAGGGACAGATAACAATACCTGTTTAAATTAGAAAAATGCTGAATCTTATATTGTTTCTCCTGTAAGATGCAAATGGGAACCCGCCGAGTAAGGAGTATAAAATGCGTCTTTTTATAGCTATTAACTTTAGTAGTGAGGAAAAAAGCAAACTGTCCAGCATAATTGCAGCTTTAAAAAAATACACTGTAGGCGGTAATTTTACACGGTCGGAAAATCTACATTTAACCCTTGTGTTTTTGGGGGAAACGGGTAGGTTAGCTGATATAAGGTCGGCAATGGACAAAGTCATAGCTTCCGCCTTCACCTTAATTTTAAAGGGCATTGGTCGTTTTTCTCGCCGGGAAGGCGATATTTATTGGGTTGGCGTGGAAGAAAACAAAGTGCTTTTAAATATTTATGAGCAACTTTATGCTTCCCTCAGTTCTAATGATTTTACCCTTGAAAAAAGAAAATTCAAGCCCCACTTAACAATCGGTAGAAAGGTCATTTTAAAAAAAGGATTTTCCCCCACTGATTTTGATAGGGGCCTGGAACCTATCAAAATTGAGGTAACAAAAATAAGCTTGATGGAATCAAAAAGGGTAGAGGGCAAGCTCATTTATACCCCCCTTTACTCCAAGCAGCTAGTTTGATGAAGCGGTCAGATAACCGTGTATCACTGATTTATGTTTTCAATCTGTCAATCAATAGGTGTCTTGCCTTGTGAAATTAGAAAATTATTAGTTTTGGGAAAAGGTTTACTGCCAAAAAAACCCCCATAAGCGGATAAAGGGCTGGAGTGGGCAGATTTAATGATACAATGCCAAGGGTTGGTCACTAGCTTTTGTGTAGCTTGGGCATTTCTTCCCCGTTTGTTACCCCCTATAAATTATAGCATACTAACATCTTCCGGGTGAAATTACAAAAGGTTTAGGTCCAAAAAACAGAATCTCAGGAATAATTAATTGAAAATTTTTTTAACAGACGGGAGGTTACTCTTATTAGTATTAAATTTGTGCATACAAACTTAGTTGCTGAGGATTGGGAGAGATTGGCTCAGTTTTACATGGATGTGTTTGATTGTAAGCCCCAATATCCCAAAAGGGATCTTGAGGGGGAATGGCTGGACAAACTAACAAATATTGAGAAAACTAAAATTAAAGGGATTCATTTAATTTTGCCGGGTTACGAGGATGGTCCCACTCTGGAAATATTCCAATATGAACCTGCCATTCCACAGGTGAAGGCTCAAATTAATGCACAGGGGTTCGGACATATTGCTTTTCATGTTGATGATGTGGTGCAGGTAGTTGAAAAGCTAATCAATTGCGGCGGAACTCTCTTAGGAGAGGTCGTACATAAGGAGCTTAAAGGCGTAGGCTTATTAACAGTCGCTTATGCTAAAGACCCCGAAGGTAATTACATAGAAATCCAAAACTGGAGTAAATAGTTTCCGACATAAAGGGATTGATCCCTTATGTTCCGCAATTTAAATATGAATACATGTGCTTGGATAGGTTGCAGGTCTAGAGAACCGCTAAAGCAACTGCCGGTTGACAAAAATCAAAGAGTGCTTGGTAGAATGCAACTGCCCTTTTTATTATGATGCAGGTAGTTTTTATAAAGATGGGAGCTGGAACTAATGAATCTGGCAGAAAAGATTCAACAACTAAGAAAAAGAAATAACTTATCTCAAGAACAGCTTGCAGATAAACTGGGAATCTCTAGGCAATCTATTTCTAAATGGGAGTCAGGTCAATCGGTACCGGAGGTTGATAAGATCATTCAATTAAGTGATATTTTTGGAGTGACTACAGATTACCTTCTTAAAAAAGTAGATTTCCAATTGGAGGGTGCAATCGGAAGTAATAATGCAAATAAAGATTCTAAAAATAATAGGTACAGGGTAATCTTCGCTGTATCGTCTATATTATTTTCAGCCACAAGTATTTTTGTGATTTGGATACTTGCCAAAATATATCCACCGCATATTTCTTTTTATAACCCGGCCACAAAAAAGTGGCTTGTTGGGTTACACAATTTTATTACTTATTATGAACTCATATTTTTTTATTACTTTTGTTGGTTATTAGCAATAGTAGGATTTATAACTCTATTTTTTAATCAGTTAAAGTCTTTAGTGTTGGGAGTACAAGGAAGGATTAAATCTAAAAAAAAGGTGGTTTAAATGTGAAATCATGAAATTGATAGCCAGCACTAGCGGGAATATTCACTTAAGGAGGATAATTGAGGATAGGTCCTAGATCGCATTCCATGTTCTTGACCGCGGCCCATTCTTTTGGAACTGGTGTAGTTGGATTCAGTCCTCAAGCAAGATTTATTGTACGTTTCCACATTCAGGGATATTATAATTCTATGGAAGGTTTACTTGTTAATTAGGCAGGGCACACAAATCTGAATCGGGCCGGTGATTGACCGATTTATACAATTGAGGAATTAAAAAGGAAAAGGTGAAAATATGAAAAGAAAGAAGAAAAAATTATTGGCATTCTTTGTAATAATAGTATTGCTTACGGTAGGGCTTCCTGTATCGGTCTATGGAGCAGAGACCGCAAGGACCGTTACTATCTCAGTGCCGACGTATCCTATTATCGTCAATGGGGTCAAGATCGATCTTAGTAAAAGCAAATATCCCTTTATCGTGTACAACGATATCACATATTTCCCCATGACCTACAATGATTGCCGTGTCCTTGGGCTGGAAACACAGTGGAAGGGTAGTACCGAAGGGCTTGTCATTGATAAAACGGGCATCACCGCTGCGTATTTGGCGTATTCTTCGTCAACGACAAACAGGGGAAGCTACAAGGCGACAGTAGTTACCTTTCCGATTAAGGTCAACGGCAGGGTTGTGGACAACGGTGAGCAACAATATCCGCTCTTGTCCTTCCGAGATATTACTTATTTTCCCATGACCTGGGAGTTTGGGGTTAATGAATTTGGCTGGGATTACAATTTTAGTCCCAAGGAAGGGCTCATCATCAAATCTTACAACCTCAAGCTTGAACAAACGAGCTTCGGCGATAGTGACATATTGAAGGATGACGATGGGAAGATTAGTAGTGCCACGGTGACAAAAAAATATATTTATTATCGAGGGAAAAAAGGACAGATCATACAGGCGCTGCTATCCGATCCCACAAAGACAAAAACAGTTTATCAGTTGCCCATCAACGACGTATTATATTATGGCAAACTCTATATTGAAAATGGAGAGGCACACCTGTTTTATCATGTAGGCGGCGCAGTAATGGGGGCAGATCGCATCTTCAGGCTCAATGATGACGGCAGCGCCACGGAACAACAAAACGGCTATAGCAGGGTCAAGACTTTTGGTGATAATGTGTTTACCTACTGGACAGGACACACGCCAAGTTCAGGCAACCTTTCCAGGAAAGTTGACGGGAAATATATTCCCGTTGGAGATCAGGATTATCTCTATGGATGGTCCTGGAAGGTGGAGTCTGACGGAAGAGGCGGCAGCGGATCGGATGATGTCGTTTTCGATGGGGAAAATCTCTATATCCTCGCTTTCAATATGAGAGAGGGAGCGACAGAGGAGAACGGCATCTACAGGGTGAATATCAATACCAATGAAACGATACGAATGAGCAAGCATGAAGCGATGGGCTTCCAGCAGGAAGGGGACTATCTTTATTACGTGAGCGAAGGGGCATTGTATCGGATTTCCATGAAGGATGGAAATGAAGATTTCGTTAAGCAACTGGCACAGCCGTCCGTTGAAATCCGGAGTTTTGCGGTTATCAATGGAAAGGCCTACTGGGAGAAGGCCGAAAATGAAAACCTTTACGATGATGACGGTAAAAACGTAAACGAAGGGGCAGTGTTAGAAGAAATGAAAATTGCCGGTGATCAAAATGAATACCTGATTTGCACCTTTGAGGAAACGGAACTGTCAAAGTACCGGGTTATGATTTTTGATAGGTCGGGTGCCGTGGTTTTTAAAACTTCGGACACCACGCGGGTAGGCAGCATCGATATAACGGGAACGACGGTAACCTTTGTCAATCGGACAACGGGGACGATTTGCAGTACCAGATTGAAATAAGCTAAGGATTCGGAGGCTAAATAGGCAGGACAGCGAATGACCTGGAATATGCACTGGGGACGGGTGCTGTTGCATCCTTCGGTGCATTTATTTAGTTCCGTGCAACGGCACCTGCCACACCATTACATGACAATCAGTTCGGTGGGCCCCCTTGATTTATGGTATAAAATAGATGTAAACAGGAGGAGAAAACGGGGCAGAAGGGAATAAAGAAAAGGAGGCAAATTTGAAGGAGGCAATTAAAGTGAAAAGGTTATCGTTTATAATTGTTACGGTAGTAATGGTGATGGTTCTCTACCCAGTTATGGCTACTTATCCTGCCAAAGCAGAAACAAGCGGGGCCATTAATATCTTTTTTGACGGGAACAAATTAAAAACCGACGTAGAGC
>JBBAFB010000107.1:0-7485 GCA_041655595.1 Bacillota bacterium | reverse complement strand
TCTGTCTCCGATTTGGCCCGGCAAACGGGATGTTTTGACACCCTTGTCATTTTCGTAATATAAAAGGCTGTCAAGGGATAAGTCCCTGGCAAGCTGTCCCAAAAGGCTGTCATTGAATTCACTTTTTCCTTCTTCATCAATAGCCCCGCCGACGATGATAATGGATACCGCTCCGGAGAGGCCGGCCAGGCCCCCGGCAAAGGAATAGACATCGGAATCAACGATTTTTTCCGATAAGGCGCGGACTATGACATCCCCCATAGTGTAAAGCCTGCTTCCTGCCTTTACCGCGGAGAGCGTCTTATTTTGGATATTGACGAAATCCAGGCTGGAACCCACACCGGCGATGGCTCCTACGCCAACCACCCCGCCGATGGTTTTGACCTTGGTTTGATTATCCGCCAGCACCAGCACTGTTTGAGCTTCGTTATTACCAACCGGTTGATATAAACCACCGGATTTAAAGTCGTTGTCCGGGTTAATATCACCGTGTAAATATGCTTCCGTTATATTATCAATTAAGGTTAAGCTGATTGCTCCGGCGGCTCCCACAACCAGACCTGCCCCGCCGGTGCCGATGATTGATTGTAGATCATCCAGGGATTTGGCCTTAACAGTAATGGCATTGACTGCGTTCAGAGCAGAATTTTGCACATAGGCCCTGACTAGGTTTTCCAAAGAGTTCAGGAAGATACTGCCCCCGCCCCCGGCAAAACCACCCGCCGCGGCCTGGGCTATAATATTATTTATTTTTACATTGTGGAGGGATTCTATGACAATGAAGTTCCTGCTGTAAAGAACAGCGTTATCCACAAAAGCTTCATTGCTATTTTTCATCGTGATTACAGAAACAACCCCGGATAGGGCCCAGGAACCGGCCACGGAAAGACCGCCAAGAACTACCCCCGGCCCGTCATGGATCGGGGCGAAGTTGGTTAAGGCCTGGATTTTGATGCCGTTTAAGGCGTAAACAAGGGAATTATCGTCAATATAGGCCTTGGTCAAATTCTCCAGGTTGATGGAATTGACTGCCCCTCCCAAAGCCGTTCCCCCGGCGGCCGCGGCCCCGGAATAGACAGCCACACCTGTATCCTGGCTGGCCCGGATGATTACCTGACTGCCCCATTCGCCCGGGGCATTAATTTTTGAACTGCTGATATAGGCTTCTGTCAGGTGCTTAATGAAATTGGCGAAGATCTCTCCGCTTAAAGCGCCGCCCCCAATGGCCAGGGTACCCGCATAAATGGTAATGACATCCTTGCCTTGGGCGATAACAATCAGACCTTTAGCGTTTTCGCTGCCCTTAACCCCGTTGTCATCCCATTTTAAAACGGCAATTGCATCGCCTTTGCCTTTGGCGATTACATCTGAAGATTCGAGATATGCTTTGGTAATATTATCAATGATATTGATGATTGCCGAGGCTCCCACACCTACGGCACCGGCGCCCAGGGCTCCGCCGTAGCTGCCGATGAAACTGTCGGAACCGGCCAGTAGATAAATATTATGCTCGGCAATTACATTGCTATTGGTGATATAGGCTTCCACCAACTCTTTAATAAAGTTAGTGGTCACCGTGCCGGAAGCGCCCACCCAAAAACTCATGCTGCCCCCGGCGGCAATGGTATTGATTGCGGCATTGGAAAGAGCCTCAATCATAATATTGTTTAAAGCCGTTAGGGAGCTTTCTTTTTTCGTATTTACGCCAATAACATCATCCACGTAAGCTTTGATGATACCGCTGATATCGTTATAGGCAGAAGCAACCCCAAAGGCTGCCCCGGTAGGTATGGGCAGCGGACCCGCCATGATGTAGCCGGCGGAAAGACCCAATTGACCGGAGAAGGAATTAATGAAGGAGGTATCCCTGGCCAGCACATAAATATTTTTGGCTCCTACTGTACTGCCGGAGATATGGCTTTTGATTTCATTATTAATCACATTTAAAGACAAGGAGCCCACCAATGCGAAGGGGAAGAAATTATCGCTTAAGGCAAAGGCAATAGCCCCGGAGCTGGTTTGGGCCAGCACTTTAACATCCCCCACAGCGCTGATGGCGGAATTGATTATGCCTGCCTCATAATTATTTAAAATGTAGTTTACCGCTAGGGCTCCCCCAAGGCCCACATTAAGGCCGCCGGATACGCCCCCGGCAATTGCTTGAATGGAGGTAAAGCGCTCAGGGCTTTTGGGATCGGTTTTAATTACATCGTCCCCGACTTCCCTGCCGCCGCTGCCGTCAAAGGAATAAACCTTGGCATTATCAGCATCCCATTCTACCTGCAAGGCGTCTTTGGGTATCCAGTTCCGATCTATAGCAGCTGCAACAACAGTAACATCCTTCCCAGCCTCTACAAGGGAATTGATGATTAAGGCCAGGGCTTCATTATGAACATAGTTAACGGCCAGGGAGCCTCTGTACGCTCCCCCTTTGCCGCCAACAGCCAAACCCGCACTAATACTGAAGATGATGGAATTACCGGTAGCCGTAAGCTGAACCGACCCGTCTTTGGCTTCAACTCTGGAATTGGAGATATAGGCCCTTACCTTGCCGCTATCCTCAAATTCCGGACTCGGGTATTGATAATCGGCAGCGGATGGTCCACCCTCATAACCTTCCCAGTTGTCATTTTGATGTTTTGCTTCGTAATCCTTATCGTAAAGGTCACCATAAGGGTATTCGCCCTCTTCAAAAACATCATTTACATACAGTTCCGCAATCAAATCCAAAAGGCTGGCTCCGCCGCTGCCGACAAAGACAATAGCAATGGAGGCCCCTGCCCCTACGGTGCCGCCGCCGCTAATATCCCCGGCGATGACGCTAACTACACTGTTATCTACAGCATCAAGGGTTATATCCTTTTTAGCCCAAATTAATTTGCTGTCATCCGTACTCACGCAATCCTTAATATAGGCTCCCACATCAGTATAAATCCAGTTGATAGAGACGGAACCGTTGACTGCCACCTTGCCCGCAAAGCCCCCGGCGGCACTGATGCTCTTAATAACAGTCTCCGACAAGGCCTTTAAGGCAATGGAGCCATTTTCGGAAACTACCCTAGAGTTTTCTATATAGGCCAAAACCTGATGGGGCCCTAAAAGATCCTTGGTGATCCCGCCGATAAAGTTAAGGGCTATGGAGCCGCCCACTGCAACTTCCTGAGAAATACCCACCTCCCCGGCAATAGCCCCGATTAAGGATTGATCCGTTGCCGTTAAGAAAATATCGGCATTGGCCTTAACGCCGGAATTAACGATATAAGTAGCCACTTCACTTCTGATGGTGTTGACAGAAACAGAACCGTTGCCGGTAAACTTAGTGCCGTAACCGCCTCCCACTGCAATATTCACAATCATTGCCTGGGAAAAGGCGGCCATGTTTAATTTGGCTCCGCTGATTACAGCGGTATATTTTTCATTCTTGATATCCCCGATGTAGGCCTTAATCCCATTGCTGATATTGTTATAGGCAATGGCCACCCCTACCGTGGAGCCGTCCTGGGAAAAAGTGCCCGCTCCGGCCAGGGAATAAATAGCGGAATGGTCCGAGGCTTTCAGGGTGATATCCCCTGTTGCGGTGATACCCTCCATTTTCTTTCCTATTATATAGGAAGCTATATCTACAGTGATGGTATTGACAGTAATAGAAGCGGCTACCGCCATGCCTTCATTACTGCCCCCGGCAGCTGCGGCAACTGCAATAATTAAGTTGTTAGCTAGGGCTTCCAGACTGATTTTACCCGAAGCATCCACATCGGAGTTTTCAATATAGGCCTTAACCTTGTTCCATTGACCCCCTAAAGCTTCGATGGGGATATCATTTAAAGCCACCGCCGAGCCAATCCCGGCTTTGCCCCCATAGGACAGTGCCCCGGCTACGGCAATGATCATGGTACTATCTATAGCTTCAATTTTTATATTTCGGGCAGCGATTTCCGAAGAGTTTAAAATCGCCGCTATAACTTCACTGGCTATGGTATTAAGACTAACCTGCCCGGCAACACTGCCGCTGTTGGATGCGGTTGAGCCCGAGCCGCTGGCTGAAACGGAAACAATCAATTCCTCCGCATCCGCTTTGATTTCCAGTTCACCGGTGAGACTCAAATCCGATTGATCTATATAAGCCTTGGTTCTGTTGTCAACCCTATTGAAAGCCAGGGCCCCGGCCAAGCCGGCTGAAGTTCCTTCCTTATCCACAATGGCCACGGAACCGCCCACAGCAATTACTTTGGTTCTATTATTAGATGTGATAACGACATTGGAAGAACGAAGCACAGTTTGCTTGATATACGCCAAAACCTCATCATGCATATTGTTGGCCACTACTACGCCTGAAATTCCAACGCCGTAGCTTCCCCCGCCCTCGGGAGCAGAACTTCCCTCACTCTCTACAGACCCTGATGAGGACTCAGATTCTTCCGAGCTGAAGGCCCCGGCCGCTCCTAAAGCAATAATAAAACCATCATTTCGGGCTTCCACCCGAACATTGCCTGCGTCCACAGTCAATTCAGGGTCAATTGGTTTTACTCCATCGGTTTTGATTTCCAGGCTTCCGATCACTGCTTGGGTATTACGGTTAACCAGGTTGATGCCCACGGAACCGCCTACACCCACATTACCCCCGGAAGCGATGGCCCCGGCAAGATCGATCACATAGGTTTGGTCCTCGGCCTTAACCACCAGTTTCCCCGGCACCACTGCCCGGGCGCCATTGGAAATTTGGGCTATGGTTTGATTATCAAGGAGAATAAGAGCAAAAGTGCCTTCGATGCCGAATTTTTCCGATTTTCCCCCGGCGGCGGATACAACCACATTCAATATTTGGCTGTTTGCCTTTACATCCAGATTATCGGCATAAAGCTGTACCCCATCCCGGATCTCGGATTTGGCAGTATTATTCTGTATAATAACTATGAGGGAACCGCCGGCGGCAACAGTTTCCGCATCCGTGCCGTAGCCCCCAAGGGAACCCTGGATTTTGAATTTCTTTTTGTCAAAGGAGAGACCCGGCAACTCTATATTCCCGCTGAAATAGATTATCTCATCAACCAATAGGGCCAGGACCTTAACATTTTGTTCTCCGCTGCGATAAAGAGGAACAGCCATCTCCGAATCATCTAGGTGGTTAATCAGTGCATTTTTATCGATATAGGCCTGGGCTTCATTATCCCGCACCATAACGGATACGGAGCCGGAAATACCTACCTTGGCCCCGGCGGCGTTGCTCTGCACCCAAAAATTGGTTAGATTATCGGTTGTTCCAAGATCATCCGCATCGAGATATTCAGCCAGCTGTTTAATAAAACCAATACTCCGATATCTCCATTCCGGGCCAAGATTTTTCCATAACTTCTTATTCTGGTAGTCGATCGCTCCCAAATTAACGGTTAGCGGGTCATCACCAAGATATTGATACAGATTTCCTGCTTCGCCGCCTGCGCTATAACCATCCTTAACCCCAACGATTTGGTCTTTCTTGATTGTTTTAATTCCATCATCTGAGGTCAGGAATTCCCCGTAGAGATACTCCAGTAATTCTACGCCGTAAATAAGTTCATAGTCATTGATATATTCGGCATTGACAGTGAGTGCCTTCGCTGCATCCACCCGGGCATCTTTGCTGATGTAGGCGCTGACTTGATTATTATAGATGCCCACTGCTATTGCCGCTGCGCCGGCAAATTTGGTCCCGTCTTCGGAGTCAGCTCCGGTACCCGGTTTTGGATCCGGGTCAGGACCTGCTCCGCCTCCCCCCGGGGCCGACCCTCCACCCGGATTTTGTCCGCCCCCGGATTCGTCTTTCTCTTCGGCCGAGCCGGTAGCCACAACATGAGGCTGGTTTTCGGCTCTGGCATGAACAGTGAGAAACCCTCTGGATTTTACCTCCGCTCCTTCAGAAATGCGGGCGGTGACTGTATTGTTATCAACATAGACTGCGGTGGCGGCGGCCAGCTCAAAGGGGGTGACCTTGGTATCTGTCCCGGTTTTTTCCTTGGCCTCTGCTGTCCTGCCGATAATATAGTTAAATACCTTGCCGCCGATGTTTTTTCCGATGGCCTTTATTCTATCGGTAATGGCAGTTTTCATGTCCCCCGAGACCTGTCCGCTGGAGGAGGTATTGGCACCGGCTACCGCATATATCCCTTTGCCCTTGTCCGTTTCTTCCTCCGTCATCAGGGCCTCTACCATGATATTTCCAGCTACATCCGCCTTGCCTGCCAAAAATGCTTCGGTCATTCCGTTTTCCACCGAAACAGCAATGGCCAGGCCTACCTTCCCGTCATCACCTGAGGTGGAGCTGGCCAAGGTATAATTGCGGTCAATGGTGTTGGCCCTTAGGGTCAAGTCCCCTCCCACCTGCAAATCGGAGCTATTCTCGGCGGAAACCTTGGAATTGGATTGCAAAATACTAACCGCCACCCCGGCGCTTAAACCGGCAATGCCGCCGCTGGCGCCCTTAACACTTAAGGTATTGTCCGCCAGGGATTCAATTTTGCAGTCCTCGGCTGTAATAATTTTTCCTTTCAGGATAACCTGGGCATCAGCTATACCCACCCCCACGGCTACCCCCACTGCAATGGCGGTAGGAGCGGCGGCGGCTTTAATATAGGTTGAGGATTGAGCGGCAAAGTTATCCGCCTCAATCAAGGTGTTTTCACCCAGGCTGATTAAGGAAGTTGCTTGAGAAACAGAAACTCCCCCAATCAGGCTGAAACCCTCTATGGCCCCCAGCGCCTTTTCGATGATATCATTAATGAAAAGGGTGTCCAGCAATGTTTCTTCATCTTCTTCAGTTTCTGCAAAGATTACGGTGTTATCCGCCTTGGCATTCAGCTTGACATTCCTTCCCTTTAAAATTGAGCCATCCCCTATTTCGATACTGGCCTTGGCATGGTCCACATTAGCAATAGCCAAATCAAAGAGGTCGGTACCGGCTGTCGCCAGGGATTCGATTACAATATCCCCTGCCTTGAAAGCCGGGTCCGGCTCACTGGCATGGGCTAAAATTTTTACATCCTTCCCGATGTCGACCTTTGCGGCATGAAAATAGATATCCCCCGAATCCCCGACGGAGGGGGCGTTTAGATAATCCCCCGGCTCCTCCCCGGGGTCAATTTTTCGAGTGGTAATCGTGATGCCTTCTTGGACAATAATTTCTTCAAAGGGATCTTCATTTACAAATTCCCCGGTGGCCGAGGCCTTAATGTTTAAATCATAACCAGAGTAAATCAAATCCTGATCAATGACAACCTTGTTGTCCATACTGGCCCAGCTGCCGGAAATACCGGTATCAACCAATTCCCCCTGTAAGAGAATTTCCGTGGGCGCTAAGTAAAAATCTATGTCATGAACAGTCGGTAACCTGTGACCGTCTACAACTATCTTGGAATGTTCCACCTCAAACTCCCAGGAATATTCCTCGTATCCATCTGCTTTGGCTGTTAGGGTATATTTTGTGTTTTCCGGAAGTTGATCATAATCCTG
>JBBAFB010000106.1:0-7512 GCA_041655595.1 Bacillota bacterium | reverse complement strand
CCATTTGTAATTCCCCTTCTTTTTAAATTCTTCATAAGTTGGAAATTCAGGATGATTCTTTCTGGTTACATCAACAATGTAACGTAGCCAACCTTCTTTGGTCCTGCCCTCCGTAAACTGCTCCTTCAATCCAAGCCTATCAGCCAGTTCGCTGATCCAATCGTAGCCATCCCTACATTCAAAAACAGTATCTATCGCTTTATTTTGAAATAACAGATATTCTGCCCAGTTCCAGGAAGCAACTATGTCTTCCCTCTCCATAAAATTATCACTAGGCAGTAAAATATCAGCAAATTTTGCACTTGGTGTCATAAAATGCTCCGTAACAAGAATAAATTCACATTTTGTTTCATCCTCTAAGATTTTAGCAGTACCATTACAATCTGAATGCTGATTTAGAAGGGTGTTTCCTTCTAGATTAAACATTAATTTCAAATCACTTGCCAGCCGTTCATTTCCCATTACCCCGTCAGCAGGGCCCATTTCTTTGCCTCTCTGAATAGCTTCCGGCCAGGTGAACATCGAAATGGAAGTACCTACAGGGTTGGTAACCGGTATACCCCCCGGCGCAATCCTGGACATAAACCCGGCACCTGAAGCCCAGCCGCCTTCAATACCCACATTCCCTGTTATGGCTGCTAAAACGGTAGCACCCCTTGGTGGTTGCTCACCATAAGAGTGCCTTTGGGGCCCTAGACCCTGTATTAATGCGGCGGGTTTTATAGTAGCATATTCCCTTGCTAGCCTGGCAATGATATCTGCAGGTACCTTGGTAATAGCCTCAGCCCACTCGGGTGTTTTCGGGACCCCATCCGCTAAACCTAGGATATAGCTTTTTAAAGAGTTATGAGGTGAAACGCCCTCCGGCATTTGATCCTCATCAAAACCAAGGCAATATTTATTGACAAAATCCCGATCATAAAGATTCTCTTTAATCATGACATAAACCATGGCATCCATTAAGGCATTGTCTGTCGTTGGTAAGTTGGCGATCCACTCATCGGCAAAGGCTATCGCAGTATCTGAGTGACGGGGATCTATTACCACAACTTTAGCTCCTGCCTCTTTAGCCCTTCTGATATAGTAGGAAGTGTTAGTATCAAAGACTGTTTCCGCCGGGTTAAAACCCCAAAGTATAATTAACTTGGAGTGAGCCAATGTGTCCCTACTGCTTGCTGTCAACATTGTGCCATAGGTATAAGGAGTTGACATGGAGGTACACGCAGCACTATATGATCCGTAGAAGTTCAAATAGCCCCCGTTAAGGCCTAATAAACGCCTCATCAAAGTTCCCTCGCTCATAAAACCCGGAACCCCGGAAGCATAATTTACATAAATAGATTCCGGACCATACTTCTCCTTAATTCTTTTTGTTTCAGAAGCAATTGTGTCTAATGCCTCATCCCAGGTAATTCTTTCAAATTTTCCTTCCCCTCTTTTACCCACCCTTTTCATCGGGTATTTTAACCGGTCGGGGTGGTACAATCGATTCCGATAGGATCTACCCCTCTGGCAGGCTCTTAGTTGAAGATAGTTTCCTTCTTCGGGTTCCTGGTCTGTAGTTATTCGAACAACAGTTCCATCTTTAACATGGGCATACAGCTGACAACGGCCCCCGCAATTATGGCAACTGGCGGTAGGCACCATTGTAGCCTCGGAAACATTTTTATTCCAACCGCTAGGGATTACAGGATCCAAACCAAAGGAAGTGCAACCCGCAAAAGTAGCAGCCCCCCCTGCAAGAGCACTCAATTTGAAAAAATTTCGCCTGGAAAGGTCTAAGGCGAACTTGTTTTCAATTGAATTTTTGCTTTTCACATTAATATCCCCCTTCAATTCATTTTTGCATAATAATTAACCAGTCCTTGCCATCCGGTTTTTAATTTATAATACATTCCCCCTTTTCTAATTTGTAATCTTTAAAGGCCATGGCTGATCTACTTGGATAACCACTTCGGTACTCAGCCACTTGCCCCTGCTTGTGCAGTTATGCACATAGTAAATTAAATTTGCTCCCACTATACCATGCCAGATTTGAATTTTGGCCGGAAATTATTCTTCAAAAGTGATAAATTCCAAGTAAAAAATTAAAAAGATTGTAAATTTCGTAGAATTGGCTAATACTACAGATAAACTACTCCGAATACACCTGAATTACCTTTGTCATATTGGACAACATTTCACAAGTATTTTTGTCTGTAAGCACAAAAATACCCCAAAAAATAATCACTGTCTAAATCTAGGATTACTTTTGGGGCTGGGATAATTTTGCTTTAAAAAAACTAACTGAACTGCTACTAATTTAGAGATTAAATTTCTCAGCGTGTTGGCTGACACTATTCACCTTTTTTAGACTGCCTCCATTTCAAAGGGTCCAATTGTAACAGGCTAACTGACTCGCCCGGGGAGAAAACCATTCTCTTATATTTACCAGGTTTGCCAACTGTCCTGCAACCTTATTTTTGTAGCCAGCGCTGCAGTGGGGGGACTACTTGTTTTTTTCTGGACATTACTCCCGGGAGAAAAACCATTTTTTCACCGGGGGGGATGTTAAAGGCCATTTCTATGCCTTTGCTGACGGGGCCTGCAAAGTGGAGCTCCGAACCATCCCGAAGCAGGTCCGTAATGATTAGTATGCCTAAATCGTGTTCCCTTTCCCGGCGTACCTGTTCCAATTCCGCTTGTAATTCTTCTCTGGTGACAGAGAGGGCATCCGGGTTAATTATTTCCGTTTGTCCGATACCCACCTTGTATTCATTGAGCACAAAGTTCTTAAAATCCTCCAACACAATTTCTCTAGCTGTCCTGCCTACCATGGTGGAAGTTGCCTTAAACATTTCTTTGCCAAAATCTTTGATAGCTATTCCCGCAATTTCTGCCAGCCAGGCAGCTTGCCTTTGATCATCGGAGGTGGAAGTAGGTGATTTAAAAAGTAAAGTATCGGAAAGTATGGCGGCACATAAAAGACCAGCTATCGCTTTTTCCGGCTCAAGACCGTTTTCTCGATAAATTTTAGCAATAATAGTGGCCGTGCTGCCAACAGGCTCATTCCTGACCATAATTGGCTCGGCAGTTTGAATATCCGCCACCCGGTGGTGATCAATAATTTCAATGGTATTTGCTTCTCCAATTCCTGGTACGGCTTGACCTTGCTCATTATGATCCACTAAGATAACTTGTTTGCCCCTGGCGGAAAGCAAGTGAAAACGGGCTATTAGACCCAATAGCTTAAAGTTTTCATCCACTACAGGATAGTTGCGGTAACGAGTTTCCAGCATGGTTTTTTTGACGTCGGTCAGCAAATCATCTTCGTGAAAAACTACTAAATTATCCCTTTTCATAACCCGATGCAAAGGTTGTTCCATTGGGGCCAGCCCTGTGTCCCACGCATCCAAAAACAATTTGGCCAAATCTCCAATGGTAAATATGCCAACCAAAACACCATTATTATCTACCACAGCTAGGGTGTTAACCCCATGCTGCCGCATAAAGAGCCCTGCTTGCCGAAGGGTTGCCTTTGGTTGAATATACAACAGGCCCCCATCTAAAATATCCTTGGCTCTGGAATGCAGGTCCTCTACTAACTGAGGCACCGAAAGATTAAAATAATTTAACACAAATTCCGTTTCCCTGTTAATGGCTCCTGCCCGAGCAGCCACAAAACCGCCGTTATGTAATTTATTTTTCAAAGCCGCATAACCCATGGCGGAAGCGATAGAATCCAGATCCGGTTTTTGATGTCCAATTATTATAACATTGTTATCCATCACTAAGCCCCTTTCCAGCCCCTGGCAATTAATAAATTATCCTTTCCAAACAGAGTCCTTTTGCCGCTGCCGTAGGCCCTGCATAGGCCCTGTCTTTTGTCTGCAGGATTTTTTCTATTGCCTCCGTCATCATTTTCCCCCGACCGATTGCTATTAAGGTACCGGCCATAATTCTCACCATATTATACAAAAATCCATCCCCGGTGACCTTAATCAGCACCTTATCCCCTGTTTGCTCAATAGTAAGTTCGGTCACAGTACGAATAAAATCCTCCTGGGAGCTGCCGGTAGCTGAGAAACCTTTAAAATCCATTCTTCCCACCAGGAGCCTGCCTGCTTCCTTCATGGCTTTTAATCTTAGCGGGTAGGGCTCATGGTGATAATAATTTCTCAAAAAAACATCGGCAATGTAGCTTTGATTAATGGAATAGGAATAGGTTTTGTATTTTGCCGAGTGCTGAGCATGAAAATCCTCATCCACTTCTTCTGCCAAATGACAGCGGATATCCCTTGGCAAAATACTGTTAATAGCAGTGGGGAATCTATCAATCGGGATCAAGCCGGGAAAGTCAAAGTGACAGACCTGCCCTCTGGCATGTACCCCGGAATCCGTACGGCCCGCTCCATAAACCCTAATTAATTTCCCTTTGGTAATGACAGTTAAAGCCCTCTCCAACTGCCCTTGAATGGTTTTAACATGGGGTTGACCGGTTTGAATTTGCCAACCTGCATAATTGGTACCGTCATAGGATAACAAAAGTTTAATACGCCTTTTCATTTAATCACCTATAACATCCTTGTGAAAATTGCATAAATCGCAAATAAAATTAAAAAGGACATTGCCAGGTAGTCTCTAGTATAGAGGTGAAGCTCCTTCATCCTGGTTCTACCGGTTCCGCCCCGATAGCAACGGGCTTCCATAGCCATGGCCAAATCGTCCGCACGCCTGAAAGCACTGACAAACAGGGGAACTAAAAGAGGAATCATGTTTTTGGCCCTTCTTAAAAGGTTTCCACTTTCAAAATCCGCACCTCTGGCCATTTGAGCCTTCATAATTTTCTCTGTTTCCTCCAGCAAAGTGGGGATAAACCTTAAGGCGATACTCATCATCATAGCTAACTCATGGGCCGGTATGCCAATCCTTTTCCCCGGGGCCAGCATATATTCCATCCCGTCGGTAAGGCTAATAGGGGAAGTAGTTAGGGTAAGTAAGGATGTAATAAAAATTAGAAAGACCAATCTCATCCCCATAAAAAAGCCTTGGATAACACCTTCCCAGGTAATTTTCAAAACCCCCCAACGCCAAATCTCAGTACCCGGTGTTAAGAATAAATGCAAAGTTACCGTGAAAATTATAATAATTAAAATAGGCCGCAACCCCCGCAATAAATAATGGAAGGGAATTTGGGATAAGAAAATTGCAAGTGCCGTAAAAACACCCATGGAAATATAGCCGACAGCGTTATTAACAGTAAAGAGGGCGATCATAAAGATCATTGCCACTGTAATCTTAGTCCGGGGGTCCAGGCGATGTACTATGGAATTGCCGGGTATATATTGACCGATTGTAATATCTTTAAGCATCTTTTTTACCCCTTAGCCACATTAAAATTTCATTGCTGGCTTCCTCTACAGTTAGGATATCTCCCCTTAAATTGTGTCCTAAACTATTTAGTTTTGCCATCAACACTCCTACCATGGGCACCCCTAACCCAAGGGATTGCAATTGATCCACTTGGGAAAAAATTTCTCTGGGAGAGCCGTCCATTGCTATCTGACCTTGGTCCATCACTATTACCCGATTGGCATAGCGGGCTACGTCCTCCATATTGTGGGACACCAAAACAACTGTAATACCCAATGTGCTATGCATTTTAGCTATTTCTTCAAGGATTTCGTCCCTGCCCGTAGGGTCCAAACCGGCAGTCGGTTCATCCAAAATTAGGATCTGGGGCTCCATCGCCAACACTCCGGCAATGGCTACCCTACGCATCTGTCCCCCGCTTAAAGCAAAGGGGGAGCGATCTTTAATAGTCTCATAATCCAGTCTGACCATTTCAAGAGCCCTTTTAACTCTACGCTCTATTTCCCCGGGTTCCAACCCGAGATTTTTGGGTCCAAAGGCCACATCGTTAAAAACGGTTTCTTCAAAGAGCTGATGTTCTGGATATTGAAATACCAAGCCCACCCTCTGCCTAATTTGCCTAAGATTCCCCTTGTTAGAGACAACGTCTAAATCTCCCACATAAACATTACCCTCGGTAGGCAAAAGCAAACCGTTCAAATGCTGCACCAAGGTAGATTTACCTGAGCCGGTATGTCCAATCAGACCAACAAACTCTCCGGGTTCAATGGTCAGATTAATATCTTTTAAGGCCTGTGCTTCAAAGGGGCTTCCCGCCTTATATGTATAGGCCACGTTTTCAACTATTATCCGCATAGGCTTTTCACCATTTCTTCAACTGATAAAATATCTTTGGGCAAATCCACGCCTCTTTGCCTGAGCAAACTAGCTAATTCTGTCATTTGGGGAACATCCATCCTTAGTTCCTTTAGCTTGCTAACTTGTGCAAAAACCTCCCTGGGTTTCCCCTCCAAGACGATTTTCCCATCTTCCATCACAATTACCCGATCGGCATTAACTGCTTCATCCATATAATGGGTAATGTGCACTACCCCTAAGCCTTCAGTTTTATTCAAGTTTTGCACTGTGGAGATTACTTCTTTTCTGCCCTGGGGATCTAGCATGGCAGTAGGCTCATCCAGGACCAAAAAATTAGGCCGCATGGCAATTACACCTGCGATAGCCACCCTTTGCTTTTGACCCCCTGATAACAGATGGGGTTCCCTGGTTTTGAAGTCGGTCATTCTGACCAGATCTAAAGCTTCATCAACCCGATTTCTGATTTCTTGAGGAGGTAGGCCCAAATTTTCCGGACCAAAAGCCACATCCTCCTCTACAGTTGTGGCTACCAATTGGTTATCAGGGTTTTGAAAAACCATACCCACTCGACGCCTGATTTCCCAAACGCTCTCCTCGGCCCCGGTATCAAAACCGTCAACTAAAACACTGCCCTTCGTAGGCAACAATAGGGCATTAAAATGTTTGGCCAGGGTGGATTTACCGGAGCCATTATGCCCAATAATAACTACAAACTCTCCGTCTTTAATCGTCAGATTAACCCCGGCAACCGCCCATTTGGCATTTTCCGTTCCTTGATTATAACAATGTTCCAGTTCTGATACTTGGATCATTGGATCACCTGCCTAATCCTAAATAAACATAAGCCAGGAAACACCGACAAGTGCTGCCGCATCCCCTGACTTTGCCT
The DNA here is from genome assembly GCA_041655595.1 of Bacillota bacterium. GTDB lineage: Bacteria > Bacillota > DULZ01 > DULZ01 > DULZ01 > JBBAFB01. The sequence goes on along the minus strand of JBBAFB010000106.1, from coordinate 413 downwards.
GTACCAGTTAACCCGAGGTGATGCAACAGCAACCATCCTATTGCATCATTTTGGAGTTAGACCAGCTCGATTATTACCATTTCCGCAGCATCGCCACGTCTGTAGCCCTTTTTGATAATTCTAGTATAGCCACCTTGTCGTTCGGCGTAGCGAGGTGCGATTTCAGTAAATAGCTTTGTAACTACATCCTCTTCCCTGATATAGGCCAATGCCAGCCTTCTGGAAGCAAGATCCCCTTTTTTGCCTAAGGTAATCATTTTTTCAGCAGCACCCCGGAGCTCTTTAGCTCTGGCTAATGTGGTTTCAATTTTTTCCTCCTTCAAAAAGGAGGTAGTTAAATTTCTAAGCATTGCTTTCCGGTGAGCGGACTTCATGCCTAGCTTACGATTTCCCATGTCATCAAACCCCCTCAC
>JBBAFB010000105.1:0-7668 GCA_041655595.1 Bacillota bacterium | reverse complement strand
TAATAAAAACTACCAAGTCCTGCTTAAGCTTTTTAGTGTCTATCGCCCACTCCCCAATATCTTCCTCGGTAAAATGATTTAAATATTGGGGAAAGGTCAGCTCTTCAAAACCCGCCCCATTTAGCTTGTTGTTTTCAAAAAAGGAAAGCACGAAGGGATACTTTTCTTCTAGTTCTTTTATTGTTAACCTTTCAAGATCTTGATCCTTAAACACTGTCATTATCCCCCAGTTTAATTTTTCTGACATTGCCCAACTGGTAATCCGCCCCTATTCTCGTTTCTCCCAGGCAATAGGAGCAAAGGGCTGAGGGCATAGCGAATCTCAATTCCCTGCCCTTAACGGTTTTTAGGCTTTCTTCGGTATTATACAGCAATGTGCTAAACTCATAAGCACCTTGTCCCGTCAAACCGTTAATATGCATGATTATGGCTTTTGGATTTACCAAGTTAACTCTGGAGGCAAAAACCTCCCTTTCCGCCTGGGACACGATATCTCCCTTGGTAATCAGAACAATGTCCGCCGTCTTTAACAGAGGCCCTATTTTTTTTGGCGTATTGATACCGCTTAGATTATCAATAACACAGACGGCTTTAATACCCTTAATATATGGGGAACAGCGGTTGCAAAGACCTGCACTTTCTGTAATTAACAGATCAAGGTTTTCTTTTTTACCCCACTGCACCACTTCTTCAATATTACTGACAAAGTAATGGTCGGGACATAAGGAACCCGAAAGGCCTTTTTTGACCGGTACCCCCGCCTGGCGATATAAAAGATCATCGTCCGTATATAAGCAGTCAAACTTTACCACACCCACAGATAGCTCCTGTTGGTGTAGGGCTTGAATTGTTTTGAGAATAACTGATGTCTTACCCGAGGAAGGGGGACCGGAGAATGTTATTAAGTTCATCATTACACCCCACTTGCAGCTTGATAAAATATTTTTTCACAGCTTTTGATTAAAGCTCCAATATCATTTTCCTTGATAAAATCCCAACCCAACCAGATATATTTCTGCTCCCGAGGAACCCTATTATCCACATTGGGATTGACACTGGGAAAACGTCCGTTATGTGACAGAATTTCCCCCACCTTGTCTGAAATCAAAAAATCCACAAAGGGCTTCAATTGCTCCCTTTTTTCTTGTTTGGTCAGCATAAAAATCGGACTGATGATGGCACCGTCCCGGGGCCAGACCGGAACCATGGGGCCCTCTACAAAAAGCATTTTGGTAAAGAAATAGGGCATAATGGTAACAATAGGTTTTTCTTCTTTCCTGATATGGGATTTAACCATCTGGGAGGGATGCATACTTTTCAAAAGGCTTTTGCCAAGCTTTGCTACCCCTTCCTCGCCATAACTTTTGTAGATATTTAGCAGCATGGCATTAAATAAGTCGAAATCCTCAACAGGTAGGCTTACCTTCTGCTCAAACTCAGATCTTAATATATCCTCCCAACAGGAGGGCATTTTTCTACCCTCTAATTCTTCGGTATTAACCAAAAAAATTGCGGGAACAACGGCCAGCATGGAATACTGATTATCCGGGTCCTTAAGGCTTATATAATCGTTTTCAAAATCCCGATTGTAATGCAAAACCCCGGAAATATCGGCAAAGAGGCCCGTATCCTTATACCTACCGAAAAAATCCTTATCAAAGAAAAGATCAAAACCGGCAGAGATGAAGATATCAGCCACCTCATCTGCCGAACCTCTTTTTAAGGTTTCCTTAATCCAATCCACCCCCATGGAGGCTGCCCTTAAATCATAATCTACCCTTTCGCCCAGGTTGTTTTTCCTCAACCAGTTCTCCAGGGCCTCCATTAAAGGAGTTTTAACCGGACAGGGCAGCACCCCCGCGACCCTGAGAAGGGGGTTTTTTAGGCTTTGTTTTGTTTGCAAGGATTGCCCGGTCAGACTTTGCTGATCGTTAATAACGGTCAGCAACTGTTCCTTAAAAGTGTCCACATTGATTTTTTTAAGCTTAAGGGCCATCTCCAGAGAAATTGATTTGCCGAATGTTTTTCTTTGCTCTTCATCCCGCATATTTTCGAAGCCCGCCGACACTAATAGCTCAAGAGCCCCTTGATATTTTTCGGTTATCTCAAACAGTGTGTCCTTTACATTGATAGATTGTTGATCCATATTTGCCCCGCCCCTGCTAGTTTTTTTTAAAAATTTATCATTCGATTGTTAATTATATCATGTAAATTTTTTATTTCCGTATCCCAGGCCACCTAATTTAGTCCGAAGAAAATAAATTTAGGTTTTTATAGAAAAAAGCCCCGGAGCTCCGGGGCTTTTGGATTAACTTAAAACAAGCCGGTTATGATACCATCCTCGTCAATGTCAATGCTGTTGGCAGCAGGCTTTTTGGGTAAACCCGGCATGGTCATAATGGCACCGGTAATAGCTACCAGGAAACCGGCACCTGCAGACAAGCGAACTTCTCTGACAGTAATATCAAAATTGGTAGGACGCCCCACCTTGGTTTGGTCATCAGTTAAAGAATACTGGGTTTTAGCCATAATGATCGGTAAATCACCGTAGCCCATTTCTTCGTAACGACTGATTTCTTTTGAAGCGTTATCTGTAAAGACTACACCATTGGCACCGTAAATTTCTTTAGCAATGGTATTCATTTTATCTTTGACAGAACTGCTCAGATCATAGAGCACTTTAAAGCTGGAAGGCTTATTTTCAATGGTATCCAACACTTTTTGCGCCAGATCCTTGCCGCCTTCACCGCCCTTGGCCCAAACATCGGAAATTGCCACTTCTGCACCTGCCTGCTTGCATAGCTGAAAGAGGGTATCCAGTTCTGCCCGGGTGTCTGTGGGGAAAGCATTGATGGCAACCACTGCAGGCACCCCAAATTTATTAACATTCTCAATGTGTTTTTCTAAATTAGCAAAGCCCTTAGCCAACGCCTCAACGTTTTCTGCTCCCAGATCAGCTTTAGCAACACCGCCGTGCATTTTTAAAGCTCGAACTGTGGCTACAATAACGGTGGCATCCGGTGTCAGTCCGCCATAGCGGCATTTTACATTATAAAATTTCTCCGCACCCAAGTCGGCGCCAAATCCGGCCTCTGTTACTACGTAATCCGCTAGTTTTAGGGCAGTTTTCGTTGCCATCAAACTGTTGCAGCCATGAGCAATGTTAGCAAAGGGTCCGCCGTGAATAAAAGCGGGAGTGTTTTCTAAGGTCTGCACCAGGTTTGGCTTAAGAGCATCCTTCATCACTAAAGTCATAGAACCCTGTGCCTGCACATCAGCGGCAGTTACCGGCTTGCCGTCATAAGTGTAAGCCACTACAATTCTGCTGAAACGCTCTTTCAAATCTGTTAGGCTGTCTGCCAAACAAAGAATAGCCATTACTTCAGAAGCAACTGTGATATCAAAGCCGCTTTCTCTAGGCACACCATTGGCTTTACCGCCTAGGCCAATCACCACATTACGCAAAGCTCTTTCGTTAAGATCCATTACCCTTCTAAAAACTACCTGCCTTGGATCAATACCCAGATCATTGCCTTGATGCAAATGATTATCCACTAAAGCGGCCAATAGATTGTGAGCCGTGGTGATTGCATGCAAATCACCCGTAAAATGTAGGTTAATATCTTCCATAGGCACCACCTGTGCCATACCCCCGCCGGCAGCGCCGCCCTTGATTCCAAAGCTAGGACCCAAGGAAGGCTCCCTTAAACAAACCATTGATTTTTTACCCAACTTAGCCAGGCCGTCGGTCAAGCCCACGCTGGTTGTAGTTTTACCCTCACCGGCTGGGGTCGGTGTAATCGCTGTAACCAAAATCAGCTTACCATCGGGTTTGTCGGCAAGCCCTTTAAATACTTCCAGGGAAACTTTGGCTTTATATTTTCCGTATAACTCCAAATTTTCTTCCGAAATTCCTAAATCTTTAGCCAATTCGATCGCGGGCTTCATCTTAGCATTTTGGGCGATCTCAATGTCAGACAAATGCTTGGACACTAATTACCACTCCTTCAAGTTATTTTCTTAATATATTTCCATTACAAAGGGTTAAACCCAAGTATGGCAAGATAGTTTCTAACAGGATTCTAGATAATTCGCTGAAATCCTGCTTAAAATCCATTAAAATATTAACATTTTGCTGAGAGAAAATTCCGCTATGCGAAAAATAAGCGAAAACTCCCCTTATACAAAGCTCATAAATTAATCATAAATCCAATCATCCAAGCTTTTCTGATAGGACAAAAGCTCTGTTGTTGCAAAATAAATATCCAGTTCTCTTTGGGCACTTTCCGGAGAATCGGCACCATGGATAACATTTTTACTGATATCTATACCAAAATCTCCCCTAATGGTTCCCGGCTCGGCATCCCGAGGATCTGTAGCCCCCATTAGTTTTCTGATTCCTTTAACGGCATTCCTGCCCTCCCAAACCATAGCCACCACCGGCCCGGAGGTGATATAGGCCAACACACTCGGGAAAAAAGGCTTTTCAATATGTTCTATGTAATGGGTTTTGGCCTGCTCCTCCGTTAACTGTAGCATTTTCAAAGCAACCAGCTTATAACCCTTATCCTCTAAGCGGGAAATGATTTTACCCGTCAAGTTTCTTTGTACCCCATCGGGCTTGATCATAATAAAAGTTTTTTCCATCTACTAAACTCCCTCCGAATATTAGTCTTTATTCAAAACACGCCTGGAAAAACAATGGGCAAAGATTTAAGAACCCTTGCCCATTAAATCCCTCAATCTCTCCTGCTTTGATTAAAACGCAAAATAGGTTCAGGGCCGCCAATTCCGGTTGTGTCCCTTTTTTCTGAAACGGGGGCTTTCTTGACCGGAATTTCTTCAGCCTCTTTCACTTCTTCTTTGGCCTTACTTCGAATTTTTATCGGCTTTCCTTCCATTAACAAACTAAAGTCGTCAGCCTCTAGCGTCTCCTGCTCTATTAAGGTTTCTGCAACCAGATGCAATTTATCCATCTGCTCAATTAGAATTTCTTTCGCCTTGTTATAGCATTCATCCATCATTCGTCGGGCTTCCTTGTCAATGGAAAAAGCTACTGCCTCGCTGTAATTTCTATCTCGGGAAATATCCCTGCCCAAAAATACCTGCTCCTGTTTTTTGCCGAAAGTCAAAGGACCCAGCTCCTCGGACATGCCGAACTCGGTAATGATCTTTCTAACCAGTTCCGTAGCTCTTTCCAAGTCATTTTGAGCACCGGTGCTGATTTCCTTCAAGACTATATCCTCTGCCACTCTACCGCCTAGAAGCATGGTGATTTGATCCAACAACTGATTTTTTGTAGCGAAGCGCCTATCTTCCTTGGGCAAAATCAAGGTATACCCGCCGGCCCTGCCCCTGGGAATAATCGAAACCTTGTGCACCGGATCCGTGGTAGGCAAATGATGGCCTACAATGGCATGCCCGGCCTCATGATAAGCAACTAAGCGCTTTTCGTGATCGCTGATTACCGCCGATTTTTTCTCCGGACCAGCAATAACCCTCTCGACTGATTCCTCCAGCTCCGGCATACCGATAAGCTTTAGGTTTCGTCTAGCAGACAAAAGGGCCCCTTCATTAACTAAGTTAGCCAAATCTGCCCCGGTAAATCCGGGTGTTCGGCGAGCCAACACCTCCAGGTCAACACCTTTGGCCAAGGGCTTGCCTTTAACATGAACCTCCAGAATTTCCTTCCTGCCCCTTACATCCGGAATATCAACTGTAATTTGCCGGTCAAATCTTCCGGGACGCAGTAATGCAGGGTCCAAAATATCCGGCCTGTTGGTAGCGGCAATAATAATGATGCCTTCATTGGCACTAAAACCGTCCATTTCAACCAAGAGCTGATTCAAGGTTTGCTCCCTTTCATCATGTCCCCCTCCAAGGCCGGCACCTCTTTGCCGTCCCACAGCATCAATTTCATCTATGAAAACTATACAAGGGGAATTCTTTTTTGCCTGGTCAAACAAATCCCTAACTCTGGAAGCCCCCACCCCTACAAACATTTCTACAAAATCCGAGCCGCTGATACTGAAAAAGGGGACATCCGCTTCTCCGGCAATCGCCCTGGCCAACAGAGTTTTACCTGTGCCGGGAGGCCCATATAATAAAACTCCCTTGGGTATTTTCGCACCGATTTCGTTGAATTTTCGCGGGCTTTTTAAAAACTCCACTACTTCTTCCAGTTCTTCTTTTACTTCATCGGCCCCCGCCACATCGGCAAAGGTAACCTTATTTTTTTCATCTGTATGCAAACGGGCCCTACTTTTGCCAAATTGCATGACCTTATTGCCCCCGCCTTGGGTTTGGTGCATCATGAAAAACAGCAAGCCAACCAGCAATAAAATGGGCAGGATTGTACCTAAAAGACCGGTCCAAACAGGCGGACTGGGTTCAGGGTTATAATTAATTTCGGCTCCCATCTTCTCGGCAAGACTGACTGCTTCCAACCCTGCCACATTAGCAGTAAATTTTGTGCCGTCTTTCATTTTACCCTCTACCAGGTAGATGCCGTCGTAGGGGGTAACATCGGCACTCTCTAATTGTCCTTGCTCTACCTGAGCTGCAAACTGGCTGGAGATTAATTCAATTTCTTCCACAGGAGTTGGTGTAGCTAAACGAAATATTGATACCACTATAAGAACTAAAAGCAGGTAAACTGCCATATTTTTAAACACTCTATTCACACTTTTTCCTCCTTTCATCCTGAATTTACAATAGTCCCATACTAAGGAATTCTAACATAATTATAACCTAATTTCAAACTAATTTGCTGTTAATAATCGTTTTTATTAAACTTAGTTTTAAAATCCTTTTCGTCGCCCCGGTCACCCTATATCTTTCATCAATTCTTAAACCCATTACCCAAATAATTTCACCCTCCAAAGATGTGACCATTAAAATTTCTGCACGCTCTGCTCTGGGAATCTTCAAATCAATAAAAAAGTCCTTTAATTTTTTACTGCCTTCCATTCCCAAGGGATAAAACCGATCTCCGGCCCGCCTATTTCTAATTATCAATGGAAAGGATACCCGATCCGCATCTACAAAAACAGTCCAAGGATCCCCCTTCTTTAACAACTCTGCTACCCCTATTTTAACCAGTTCTGCTTGAAAAAGATCAGAGTTTATTTCTGTTTGACCCAACTTGGGTACGGCCAATTGAAAATCAGCCTCATTGTCTGCCGCTACATCCGACGAGAAGCTGCCTATAATAATTCTGCCTTGAGAATATTTTATTTTAATCCCGGCGGGCCATTCCAATAATTTTCCCGGAACGGGACCTGCTAACCAGGTTACCACTCTTTCAACCTCATCAAAACCCATTTCCCGGCCGGAGTCAACCAATTTAAGAAAACATTTCCGCAAAAACCTCCTTTTTATTGCTAGAGGCTGCTCCCTATAGGCCTGATAAGAAACGGAAAGGACTTCGGCGGATTCAAAAAGGCAGTTTTCCTGAAAAAATTTTTCTGTCAGCTGCTCCAGATACAAATCCTCTCCCCTAAAGATTTCACCGCCTTTAACTAAACCGGCCACTAGGTTAGGATTATATTCTTTTAAGTTGGGGATAATCTCCAATCGAACCTGATTGCGAAAATATTTTTTATCGTAGTTTGAACAGTCCTCCACAGTTGCTAGGTGATTGTTTTTTATATATTCTTCAATTTCTTT
>JBBAFB010000104.1:0-7731 GCA_041655595.1 Bacillota bacterium | reverse complement strand
CCCTTTTAACACAGACTGCACAATGGGGTGGTGATGATGACGGAGAAAATAGGCCACCCCCAGGATAACAATTATCGCCGCCGGTGCTACAACGCCAATAGTTGCAGCTAAGGAGCCCCAAAATCCCGCGATTTGATAGCCGGAAAAGGTGGCAATATTGATGGCGATGGGTCCGGGAGTCATCTGGGAGATAGCAATCATATCCACCAACTGATCCATGGTAGTCCAGGCATGACGGTAAACCAGCTCCTCAGTGATTAAAGGGATCATAGCATAGCCCCCGCCGAAGGAAAAACCACCTATTTTAAAAAAAGTCCAAAATAAATCCCAAAAAACCACTATCCTTCGATCCTTTCATGCTGCTGCTTTTTATAATAAAGAAAATAGCCGGCCAGCCCCCCCAACAAAATCAGCACAATGGGGCTGATTCCAAAAAACAAACTCATGGCAAGGGCAAAAAAACCGAAAAGCAAATCCAATTTATCCTTGCAAGCTTTTTTACCCATGGAAACAGCGGCAGCAAACAACAATGCCACCACAACAGGGGCTGCCCCCTTCATAAAAGCCTCTACTCCTTTTAACTCCCTAAAGGCCCACAGGTATTTTACTATTCCCAGGATAATTAAAAACGAGGGCAAAGCCGCACCCAAGGCGGCAATAAATGCCCCGGGAAATCCGGCAACTTTGTAACCGATTACCAATGCCGAGTTAACTGCAATAATGCCGGGAGCCGCCTGAGCCACGGCAATTAAATCTATAAAATCCTCTTGAGTAACCCACTTGTGATTTACAACTACTTCTCTTTCTATTAAAGGAAGCATCACATAGCCCCCGCCGATGGTAAAGCCGCCTATTTTAAAAAAAGTGGTGAATAATTTAAATAGCAAAACTGTGATACTCCTTTCTTCTAAAAGCGTAAAGCTTAAAAACCTTTGCATGCGTTTCTGCATGAGATTGCCACGGCCTAACGGCCTCGCAATGACTTTGATGGAGGGGGCTCTTGCTTCTTGCATCCGGCCCCTTGCCTTTTGAACGCCATGTCGCTTCGCTCCTTGCAATGACACTAACGCAGTGAACTACAATAACGTCATTGCGAGCAAGGCGAAGCAATCTCAAGCCCCAAAGAAAGACCCCAAAGGGTTTTAGCAACCGCTTGACCATTGCTTGACAACTGCTTGACAATCGCTAGACAAAATCCTTCTTCTACTTTCTGCTTAAAACTACCCTATCCCGTCCGACGTAGTCCTTGATGATTTCGATTTCCGCAAACCAGTTTTGCTCCAACAAGTTACTAACTACCAACCCCTGATCCCAGCCTATTTCCAAGGCCAGCATGCCCCCATCAGCCAACACTTCCCGGGCTTGGGGGATAAGCCTGCGATAATATTCCAAACCATCAAAGCCTCCATCCAGGGCTAGTTTGGGTTCGTGTTGTACGTCCTTGGGCAGTTGTTTCATCTCGGCAGTAGAAATATAGGGGGGATTGCTGACTACTATGTCAAACTTTTCATTGCTGTTAATGAAAGGGGCCAATAAATCACCCTGAAAAAAATCTATTTTCACCCCGTGCTGGGCGGCATTTTTCTTGGCAATTGCTAACGCCCGGGGAGAAATATCTACCGCGGAAACTCTGGCCCGAGGCCAATAATAGGCTAGGGCCACCGCTATGGCTCCGCTGCCTGCGCCCACATCAACAATCGCAGGGTTTTTTTTCATTCTTCCTTGAAGATCTAACACCTTTTCCACCAAAATCTCCGTATCTGCCCTGGGAATCAAAACAGGAGGCGCCACCCAAAAGTTCAGGGACATAAATTCCTGCCTGCCGGTTAAATATTGTAAGGGGTACCCCTTTGCTCTTTGTTGAAGTTGATTTTGATATTGCTGCCCGACAGTATCCTCCAAAACCTGGTCATAGCTCAATAAAATTTTAACCCGATCTACGGCAAGCAGGTTGGCTAATAGCAGTTCCGCTTCCAAAAAAGGGTTGACAACCCCTCCGCTCCTTAAAATGGAGACGGCTTCCCCAATAGCTTCCCTAATTAAGACGGTTTTTTTAGCAGGCTCCGGTTTACTCTGCATTTTTTAGCTTCTCCGCCTGCTCGGTGGTAACCAGTGCCTCTATAATCTCCTCCAATTCTCCTTGAAGGATAATATCCAGCTTATGCAAGGTCAAGCCTATGCGATGATCTGTAACCCGGTTTTGGGGATAGTTATAGGTGCGGATTCTTTCGCTGCGATCACCGGAACCAACCATGGTTTTTCTGACTGCCCTTTCTTCACCCTGCTTTTCCTCGATGGCCTTATCCAGCAATCTAGCCCTTAAAATCTTCATAGCCCTATCTTTATTTTTATGCTGAGACTTTTCATCTTGACAGGACACTACCAGTCCCGTGGGAATATGAGTTATTCTGACCGCCGATTGAGTGGTGTTAACCGATTGTCCTCCGGGACCGCTGGAGCAGAAAACATCAATTCTCAGTTCGTTAGGATCAATGGCTACATCCACCTCCTCCGCTTCGGGTAGAACTACCACTGTAGCGGCAGAAGTATGCACCCTACCTTGGGCCTCCGTCGCCGGCACCCTTTGCACCCGGTGAACTCCGCTTTCGAACTTTAAACGGCTAAAAGCACCCTGGCCGGAGATCTGAAAAACGATTTCCTTGTAACCCCCGATATCAGTAGCATTCTCGCTTAAAACCTCCAATGCCCAATGCTTTTTTTCTACATAACGACTGTACATTCTAAATAAATCTCCGGCAAAAAGGGCGGCTTCCTCTCCCCCGGTACCCGCCCGGATTTCCATAATGACGTTTTTCTCATCGTTAGGGTCCTTGGGGATCAGCAATAGCTTTAATCTGTTTTCCAGAGTCTGCTGTTGTTCCTCCAGCATTTGTAGCTCTGTTTGGGCTAGTTCCCTAAGTTCCTCGTCCTCTTCCTCCGCTAAAAGCTCATTTGCCCCTTCCGCCTCCTCCAACACCTTTTGGTATTCTCTAAAGGTTGTGACTACATCTGTCAAAGAGGCATGGTTTTTGGCATGCTTTTGATATTCCGTTTGATTAGAAATAACCTCCGGGTCCCCTAACAGGGTTTCCAGTTCTTTGTATCTTTTTTCTATGTCCTTGAGTTTTTCTAGCATAATTTATTTCCTCCATCGCTCCTTCGGGAGCATCAATAGCTATATTATAGCATAGTAGGGGGGAAAGCTAAAAGCCGGGACTTTTAGCTTTTGTCTAGCAGTGGTCAGACATGGTCTAACGTGGTCTAACATGGTCTAACGTGGTCTAACGTGGTCTAACGTGGTCTAACATGGTCTAACGTGGTCTAACATGGTCTAACGTGGTCTAACGTGGTCTAACATGGTCTAACATGGTCTAACGTGGTCTAACGTGGTCTAATATGGTCTAATAGTTGTCGAAACCTTTGAATGCACTGCTTTCGGGTTGAGATTGCTTTGCTCGCAATGACGTTGTCGTGGATCTTTACTTTGGCGCCATTGTGAGGGTTGTAGAAAGTGGAAAAATGTGTTGTTTGGTTTTTGTAGGGGATGGGCTCTGCCCATCCCCTACAGTGCACTTATCGTGGTTTTGGGCGTTAAAAGAAAAAATAGCGGCATTGATTGCCGCTATTTCTTTGATTAGCCACAAATAATCCGGGCCAATTTACATGCCATATCTTTTTTTGAAGCGCTCTACGCGGCCGCCTTTTTCCACTAGTCTGCCTCTGGACCCGGTGTAAAAGGGGTGGCAGGCAGCACAAATTTCTACCCGTATGTCTTTTTTGGTGGACAGGGTCTCCAGTTCATTACCGCAGGCGCAAGTAATTTTTGTTTTGTGTAATGTTGGGTGAATACCTTTCCTCATCGTAATCACCTCGCTTCGTATTTTTAAAGATTATAACGCAACAAACGTTATTATAGCATATGGTGATTACAATGGCAAACTATTTTTTTAAATAATGAATGGGGTTAAAGGTCTGGCCGTTCACCCTCAATTCAAAGTGAACATGGGGGCCGGTGGCCCTGCCGGTGGAACCGACCAAGGCAATCTTTTGCCCCTTAGCTACCTTTTCCCCTACTTTAACAAGGGTCTTGGAATTATGGGCATACATGGTAGTCAAACCGGGGTCATGCCTGATTTCTACCACATTTCCGTAAATCTGATTCTTATAGCCGGCAAAGATCACTATGCCGCCCAGGGCAGCTTTAATATCCGTACCCGCCTGGGCGCCGATATCTAAGCCATGGTGAAACTCACTGCCCCTCTGCCCATAAGAGGAGGTGATTCTGCCCTCCACGGGCCAACCTAAGATTAACTCCTTGAGCCTGGAAGCTGCCGCAGTATTATTTATAGAGCGGGAATCTACCTGAAGGGCCAAAGGGTTGCCCGGTATGGTCAGAATAGTCCCCACCTGCAAGCTTTCCGGTTTGGTGATTTTATTGGCAGTCATCAATAATTTTAAATCTACTTCAAATTGTTGAGCAATTGCCCAAAGGGTATCTTGATAACGCACTTGATATACTTTATCCGGCTCAACCGGCAGGCGAATTGTTTGACCGGCGTAAATAAGATCCCCCGGTGCAAGGTAGTTCATGGCCATTAATACTCCCAGATCCACCCCTAGGCCATTGGCGAGTCCCCAAAGGGTATCCCCTCTTTTAACTTGGTAAAGCTGGCCCTGAATTTCGGCTTGAACAGCCAGGGCCTCCCGTGTTAGGCGTTCCGTCTCTAAACGCCACATCCAGGAATCTTGGTTGCCAGCAGTGGCGGCGGTGCCGAATGTTAAGCTAATTAACAAAACGCAAATTACCAGCCCCCGCTTCAACCCTATTCCCTCTTTTGGAAACAAAATACTCACCTCGTTTTTTATTTACTGGGATTTTTTTCTGCCCAGTTCAATTAGTATTTTTGCCAAGAGGTGAGTAAAATATGCGTATTTACTTGCTAGGGAAGAAGTGAGGCATGATTTTCAGCAGGTCTGCATTGGTTTTTGTCTTTTTCATGGCATCAATTAAAAGCTCCATAACCTCTACATTGCTCATATTTGCTCCCAGACGGCGGAAATTCCAAATCAGATCCAGTTCTTCTTTGGACAGTAACAATTCCTCTCTCCTGGTGCCGGAGCGTTTAACATCAATGGCAGGGAACAAACGCCTTTCCGCTAGTTTTCGATCCAAAATCAGCTCCATATTACCGGTGCCTTTAAATTCTTCAAAAATCACATCATCCATTCTGCTGCCCGTATCCACTAAGGCAGTGGCTAGAATTGTCAGGCTGCCCCCTTCCTCTATTTTTCTGGCTGCGCCAAAAAAACGCTTAGGTTTATGCAAGGCAGCCGGATCTACCCCTCCGGAAAGGGTGCGTCCACTGGGGGGTATTACCAGGTTTTGGGCCCGGGCAAGGCGTGTAAGGCTATCCATCAAAATTACTACATCCTTTTTATGCTCCACCAATCTTTTTGCCCTTTCCAACACCATATCCGCCACTTTGACATGGTTTTCGGGAAGCTCATCAAAGGTGGAAGCCACTACCTCCCCCCTGACAGAGCGTTCTATATCGGTTACTTCCTCAGGTCTTTCATCTATTAACAGCACTATTAACTCAATATCGGGATAATTAGCGGTGATACTGTTGGCAACCCTAACCAAGAGGGTGGTTTTCCCGGCCTTGGGGGGAGCGACAATCAAACCCCTTTGGCCTTTGCCAATGGGATCTATCAAATCTATAATCCGGGCAGAAAAATCCCCCCGGCTGTCGGTAGGTATCTCCAAGGTCAGCCTTTCCTTGGGATAGATGGGAGTAAGCCCATCAAAATGCAGGCGCTGGGGTGAAAACTCCGGATCCTGTCTATTAACCTTTTGTACCCTTAATAAGGCAAAATAACGCTCCCCATCCTTGGGAGGCCTAACCAAACCGGAAACTAAATCCCCGGTTCGCAAGTCGAACCTGCGAATTTGTGAAGGTGAAACATAGATGTCGTCATTGCTGGGCAAATAGGCAAAGGGGCGCAAAAACCCAAAGCCATCGGGTAAAATCTCTAAAACCCCTTCTGCCATTAAATGACCGTCTTTCTCTGTTTTCTTTTTCATTATTTCGAAGATAAGCTCCTGCTTGCGTAATTTGGAATAGCCGGAAAGCCCCAGCTCCCTAGCCATGGTGTAGAGTTCCACCATTGTTTTGCCTTCTATTTCTGCAGCGTTCAACAAAATAACCTCCCTTTATTTTCAAGACCGCTCCCCTCAGAGCATTCTTTTGTTATTGCATAGCTACTGTATCTTTTGGCAGAGTTTTCCCCAGGAAGGCTTTTTATCAAAACGGTGGTGTGCCTCAATCATTCTCAAGGTCCCCGTTTTACCCCTCATAACAATGGTGTGGGTAACTGCTCCGCCTGCTGTAAATCGAACTCCTTTCAGCAGGTTGCCGGTGGTAATCCCGGTAGCCGCAAAAATCACATCATCACTCTTAACTAAATCATCCAGTGTTAACAGGGCATCGGGGTCGGCAATCCCCATTGATTTGGCCCTTTCCCTCTCCTGATCGTTAGCCGGAACCAGACGTCCTTGAAGCTCTCCCCCTAGGGCTTTTAAGGCCGCCGCCGCCAAAACCCCTTCTGGGGCACCCCCGATGCCGAGCATTACATCAACTCCGGAATCCTCAAAAGCAGCTGCTACTGCAGGCGAAACATCCCCATCAGTAATTAATTGAATACGGGCTCCCACCTTGCGCACTTTTTCGATTAGTTCCAAATGTCTGGGTCTTTCTAAAATAACAACGGTTAAATCCGGTAAACTTTTGCCCAGAGCTAGGGCGACAGCTTTTAAATTGTCTTCCACCGGTGCGGCCAGATCAATCTTACCGGCTGCTTTTGGTCCTACTGCAATTTTATCCATATACATATCCGGTGCATGGAGCAGACAACCCTTATCCGCTACCGCAACAACTGCCATGGCCCCCGGCATACCCTTGGCGACCAAATTGGTGCCTTCCAGGGGATCTACGGCCACATCTACTTCCACTTCGCCTCCCGAGCCCACTTCCTCACCGATGTAAAGCATGGGCGCCTCGTCCATTTCGCCTTCACCGATCACTACCGTACCCTTAATATGAACAGTATCAAACACTGCCCGCATGGCGACGACTGCTGCGTTATCGGCGGCAATTTTATCTCCCAAACCCATCCAGCGAGCGGAGGCCAGGGCTGCCGCTTCCGTCACTCTGGCAAATTCCAGCGCTAGTTCTCTCTCCATTTTTCTCCTCCTTTTTATAAAAGCGTGAAGCTGAAAGCTTTGGGGTGTTTCTTTGGGGTCAGTGGGAAAATGGTCAAGCGGTGGTCTAGCAATGGTCTAGCGGTTGCTTTTGCATGTGATGCTGCATGAGATTGCCACGTCGCTACGCTCCTCGCAATGACATTGATGGGGTTTTCTTGCTTCTTGCATCTGGTCTCTTGCTTCTTGCATGCCCCGTCGCTACGCTCCTCGCAATGACATTGATGGGGGTTTCCTACATCTTGCATCCCGCCTCTTGCCTCTTACATGCCCCGTCGCTACGCTCCTCGCAATGACACTGATGTGGTTTTCTTGCTTCTTGCATCTGGTCTCTTGCTTCTTGAATGCCCCGTCACTACGCTCCTCGCAATGACATTGATGGGGGGTTCCTGCTTCTTGCATCTTGCCTCTTGCCTCTTGCATCTTGAACGTCATTGCGAGCAAGGCAAAGCAATCTCAACCCAAAAGCA
>JBBAFB010000103.1:0-7770 GCA_041655595.1 Bacillota bacterium | reverse complement strand
GATTACCCTGGCAGAAAGGGTTATCAGCGGCATCTGGCCTTTACTACTGGCTCTGGCTGCCTTTTTTGCCTCCTATCGCTACAACCTGCATCCCATCACCGCCCTTTTAGGCGGGGGTGTTCTGGGGATTTTGTTTTTTTATATTTTTTAACCTTCCACCAGTTTTAGTTCAAGGTGTGGGTAACACGTGATCATTTCTGAATAAAAACAGATATCCTCGGTAATGTCATTGCTATGGAAGGTCTTGGTCAGTGTCATCCTGAACGCAGTGAAGGATCTCGATTTTTATTATCGTTTCCATTCGTAGTGGTGTGGGCGGCACGTAACCAATTTTGAACTCAGCAAAGCGGAGTAAAAAATCCGGGATACGAAAGTAGTGCACGTAATGGTCCCTTCTTGCTTTCCGTCTCCGGCTCCTCCTTCTTGCACACAGTATACAATATCCAGAATATTTTGCCATTGACGACTAAAGCTGTTTTATGGTAGACTAGTACTTAATTGATTTAGAATAATGGGTAGGAATCTTCCTTTTTAGGCGAACGTAAGTCGGATCAATAATTTGCCGGGGTAAAATCTTTGAGTTTTTCCAAATTCCTTGCTAGCATTGTAAAAATGCTTTAAATACAAAACCTGTTTTGTGACCACTGGTAAAAAAACTTATTTAACTGTTGTATATGACCGGGCAAGGTGTTCTCCTTGTACCTCTCATATCCTGTCCGGAAAAGAGGGTCGTCGATGCTTTTACTCGCAATTTTACTACCTTTTGTTGCAGCCTTTATAGTTCCTTTATTATCGCCTATCTTTAAACGTAAACTAGGCTACCCGGTTGCAATTGTACCAGCTGTTTTATTTTTATACTTCCTTAGTTTTTTGCCCCAAGTATTAGCGGGAAATCCTGTTGTTATTGATTATCAATGGATTCCTCAAATGGGAATTGATTTTTCGATTTATCTTGACGGTTTGGCTTTATTGTTTGCCTTAATTATTACCGGAATTGGCTTTTTTGTAGTTGTATATTCCATAGCCTATTTAGGCGAAAAAGAAAATTTGGCTAACTTTTATAATTTCATACTGCTTTTTATGGGATCTATGGTAGGTGTGGTTACCACCGGCAACCTGTTGGCAATGTATGTCTTTTGGGAACTGACCAGTGTTTCCTCCTTCTTGCTGATCGGTTTTTGGTTCCATAAAGAGGAATCCCGTTATGGAGCTTTGAAATCCATGCTGATCACCGTCTTCGGCGGTTTATCAATGCTGGCAGGCTTCATTTTTCTTTACCTAATCAGCGGTAGCTTTAATATCAGAGAAATCGTTGCCGCAAGCAGCCAAATTGTAAGCCATGCTTATTATTTACCGGCCTTAATTTTAATTTTGTTAGGTGCTTTTACTAAGTCTACCCAATTTCCTTTTCACATTTGGCTACCTAATGCCATGGAGGCTCCCACCCCCGTCAGCGCCTACTTGCACTCCGCTACCATGGTTAAAGCGGGTTTGTATTTGCTGGCACGTTTAACCCCGGCCTTGGGGGGTACCTCGGAGTGGTTTTGGCTGGTATCCGGTGTGGGCTTGTTTACCCTTTGCTACGGCTCCTTTATGGCAGTAAGGCAAACGGATCTAAAGGCTCTTTTGGCCTTTTCTACCATTAGCCAACTGGGCTTAATCACCGCTTTGTTTGGTTTTTCCACAAAGCTGGCTTTAGCGGCCGCCTTTTTCCATATCTTCAACCATTCCACCTTTAAAGGCGCTCTCTTTATGGTGGTTGGCATTGTAGATCACGAAACGGGCACTAGGGATATCCGTCAATTGGGCGGATTAAGGCATTATATGCCCGTTACCGCCATGGTAATCGGGATTGCAGCCTTCTCTATGGCCGGCATACCTCTATTAAGCGGTTTTTATTCTAAGGAGCTCTTTTTTACTGCCAGCCTGGCCTTAAATCAAATGTCGGTTGTGGCTTGGCTCTTTCCTCTAATGGCGGTCTTAGGCAGTATTTTTACCTTTTTATATTCCATGATGTTGGTCATTAATGTTTTCGGAGGCAAAACCAAAAAAACCAGGATTACCCCCCAACGGGATGCCTGGGGTATGCTTTGGCCTCCTATGATTTTGGCTTCCATCAATATTTTAGTGGGCTTTTTCCCACATAAAACCGAGGGGATCTTCGGTAAATTAGTGGCAGTGGGGCCCTTTGCCGCAACAGCGGGCCCCGGCTTAGGAGAGCAAATGGTCAATTGGAACGGAGTCAGCATTCCTTTATTGATGAGTGCTACTGTTATTGTGGTTGGCTTTTTGTTATTCCAAAACCAGCGTAAAGTTGTTTCTTTTGTAGAAGGAGTTCAAAATCACCGCTTTAATCTCAATGTTCTTTATGATAAATCTTTGATTTGGTTAAATGATTCAGCAACCTGGCTGACAGCAAAGCAGATGACCGGCTTTTTAAGGGACTACCTGGTTTTTATTATGCTATGGTTTGTTTTATCCATCGGCGGTACTTTGCTTTACAGGGGCGGATTAAATTTAACTGGTTTAAATTTATCTCCGGTAGGACCCTATGAGATAATTTTAGCCTTGGTTTTAATCGGGGCGGCCTTTGGTGTGGTGCTGTTGCCCACCAGATTAGCGGCAATTTTATCCTTATCCAGTGCAGGGGCGGTTATGTTCCTCTTTTGGGTCAATTTAAGGGCACCGGATTTGGCCCTAACCCAATTGATCGTTGAGACTGTCTCCACTGTGCTATTTTTACTGGCTTTTGCTCATTTACCCGAGCTAAAAAAAGAAGTGGTTTCTAAATCACAGAAATATATTAATATGGTGGTTGCCGGGGCCAGCGGACTTTTAATTACCTTGATGATGCTGTCAGGCAATGCTTCCAGATTTTATGAGCCGATAGCCAACTATTATTTGGAACAATCCCTTCCCCTGGGAGGCGGTCATAACGTGGTTAACGTGGTCTTGGTAGACTTCCGGGGTTTTGATACCATGGGAGAAATCACTGTGATAGCGATTGCTTCTCTGGCTGTTTACGCATTGATTAAACTACGTCCCGGAAAGCGGGGTAATGCCGAATGAGAATGGACAGTATAATTTTTCGCACCATTGCCAGACAAGCCCTCTACGTGGTGTTGCTGTTTTCCCTTTTCTTTTTAGGGAGGGGCCACAATGAGCCCGGGGGTGGCTTTATCGGCGGATTAATGGCTTCGGCGGCTATTGTAATTCAGTATTTAGCCTTTAACTTGGAAATGGTCAGGAAGGCCTTGCCCTTCGATGGCAAAATTCTTGTTGCTTTAGGCTTGTTATGTGCGGTGGGTACCGGCCTGGGAACCATGCTGGCTTATGGTCTTTTTATGGATCATAGCTTCACCCATGTGCTACTGCCCTTTTTCGGTTCCCTGGAGCTGACCACTGCCTTTGTTTTTGATCTGGGGGTTTATTTAGTTGTTGTCGGTGGGACCATCACCATTATTACTGCAGTGGGAGAGGAGGGGACCGAATAACCATGGAACTTTTGATGTCAATTGTAGTAGGTATCCTCTTTGCCTTAGGAATTTATTTGTTATTATCCCGCAACATGATGAGAGTGGTCTTAGGTTCTGCCCTCATCACTCATGGAGCTAACTTAATGCTTTTAACTTCAGGAAGATTAAAAAGAGGTGCCGCCCCCTTTATTCCCACAGATGGCAGCATTATTACCTCTTTTACGGATCCTGTTCCCCAAGCATTAATCCTGACTGCCATTGTAATCAGTTTTGGGACTTCCGCCTTTTTGATTGCCATGGCTTATCGGGCTTATCAGGAGCTGGGCTCCGTAGACTTAAGTGACTTAAGGGGCGTGGAAGATGAATAGTAATATTATTGCAATGCCGGTTGTCATCCCCATGCTGGTAGGGATTATCACCATTTTCTTTTACAAATCCCTCAAATGGCAGAAAATCGTCGCAGGACTGGGCGCAACTATTAATCTAATTATTGCTTTTGTAATTTTGCAGGAAACTTATCTGAATGGGATGATTGTACTCCCGGTAGGTGCTTTTCCGGCTCCCTTTTCCATTGTGTTGGCGGCGGACGTTTTTGGGGCAATTATGGTAGTTTTGGCGGCTATCGTAGCTTTTGTAACTCTCTATTATTCTTTCCTGACTATTGATAAGGGCCGGGAAAGCCATTTTTACTACACCCTTTTTGCTTTGCAGATCATGGGCATCAATGGGGCCTTTATGACAGGAGATATTTTTAACTTATTTGTCTTTTTCGAGATTTTATTACTTTCCTCCTATGCTTTGTTGGTTTTGGGCGGAGAGCCCTATCAATTGCAGGAAGGCTTTAAGTATATAATTTTAAATATGATCTCCGGTGTAGTCTTTTTAATTGCCGTAGCAGTCCTCTACTCTGTGGTAGGCACCTTAAATATGGCGGATATTGCGGTTAAGGTGGCCGAGGCTCCGGAAAAAGGTTTACTAACGGCAGTGGGCATGACCTTCTTGGTGGTCTTTGGGATGAAGGGAGCCTTGTTTCCTATGTACTTCTGGCTGCCTCGTTCTTACTTTGCACCTCCTGCTGCCATCGCGGCTCTCTTTGGTGCCCTATTGACCAAGGTGGGTATTTATGCCACCATTAGAGTTTTTACCTTGATTTTTAATTATGATGCTGGTTTCACCCATTATATGATTTTACTTTTGGCGGGCTTCACCATGTTTTTAGGGGTTTTGGGTGCACTATCCCAAATGGATTTCAAAAGAATTTTAGCCTACCATATCATTAGCCAGGTAGGTTATATGGTGATGGGTTTGGGTATTTTTACCCCCTGGGCCATGGTAGGGGCCATCTTCTATATTATTCACCACATTTTAGTTAAGTCGGGCCTTTTCCTAACAGCAGGTGTGGCCTCCGAGGTCTTAGGTACTACGGATTTAAGGAAGCTAGGCGGTATGGCTAAAACTAATCCCGCCTTGGCCTGGATCTTTTTGATCCTGGGTTTATCCTTAGCCGGGGTGCCCCCTTTTAGCGGGTTCTTCAGTAAGCTCGTCCTTATTCAGGCCGGAATGGAGGTAGAGCGTTGGGGAATTGTTTTTGTCAGCTTGATAGTTAGTTTCTTGACCTTGTTCTCCATGATGAAGATTTGGAGGTTTGCCTTTTGGGGTACTACCCCCGAGGGAGTTACACCCCTAAGGGGCAAGGCTTATTGGAAGCTTCTGCCGCCAGCGGCAATTTTAATGGTTTTAACCATTGTGATCGGTCTTAATGCACAGTTCTTCTTAAAATATATTACAGTTGCGGCGGATCAGTTAATGAATCCCCAAATTTATATTAAAGCAGTTCTGTCTATTTAGAACTCATTTCAGGAATCGAGGTGTTAACCTTGCGAGCGAGCCTTGTTTTTAATTTGTTTGTGGCCATGGTCTGGATTCTTCTCAAGGGAGAGATTAATCTGGTGAATTTGGTTTGGGGATACATTTTGGGTGCAGGTATTTTACTGCTTTTTCCCCTTATTCCGCCGGGAAAGATCTATACCAAAAAAATTCTAGGATTTATAGATTTAGCAATAGTATTTTTGATAGAGTTGCTGAAAGCTAATTGGGCAGTTTTTAAGGTAGTGGTCAAAGGTGAAACAAGCCCTCCTTCCGGGATCATAGCCTATCCCTTGGAGGTAAAAACAGATTGGGGAATTACTGTTTTGGCTAACTTAATAACCCTAACTCCCGGTACTATTTCCGTTGAAGTTACCCCCGATCGCAAAACCTTATTTATACATGCCCTGGAAGCGGATGACCCCCGGGGTGTGGTTGAAGGAATTAAGACCTCCTTTGAAAAAAGAGTGCTGGAGGTGTTTGAATAATGGAATTAGTAGTTAATATCGCCCTTACCCTATTGGGTTTTGGTGCACTCTTATGCTTCTACCGGGTGGTTAAAGGTCCCACCATCCCTGATCGGGCAGTTGGGGTGGATACCTTAATGATGCATGTGGTAGCTATTATTCTTTTATTAGGCATTAAGGGGGAAACCCGCATCTATATGGATGCCGTCATTTCCATTGCCATTTTAAGTTTTGTGGGCACCACCGGATTTGCCAAATTCATTGCAAAGGGTGTTATCATTGATCGAGATCGCAGTTAGTATCCTAATTTTAATAGGAGTTTTGTTTATAGTGACAGCTGCCGTCGGAGTTTTGCGTCTGCCCGATGCTTATTGCCGTGCCCATGCCTCCGGTTTAAGTTCCACCTTGGGGTTACTATCCGTTACACTGGCGGCCATAGTTTATTTTACGGCCCGGGACGGCAGCCTGCCCATTAGCCTACTATTAGTTGCCCTGTTTATATTCTTTACTGGTCCTATCGGCGCCCATATGCTCACCAGAGCTGCTTATTTTATCGGCATCAAACAACATGAGGGCAAGGCAGTAGATGAAATGGCCGATTATGTTCCCCCTCGGGATTAGGAAGCGGGGAAACATTTGTCTGTAAAGGTGGAAAGCGGAAAGTAGAAGGTGGAATGTAGAAAAAAGCGGTTAGTGTGATAATCAAGCGGTTGCTAAACAAGGGCAATCGCTTGTTTTACATTTATTCATTTGGAGAAAACTCCTGTCTGCACTTGAAATTTGCTACATGCCGCCCACACCACCATGAACGGTCCTTGGTCATCGCTTCCAGCTTTCAGCTTTTGCTCTGGTTTTTACCTTTCCACTTGTGCTATACTATTTTCAACCTATAGAAACGGGGTGTAGTATGAAAAAAACCAGATATTGCAAAATAGATAATCTAAAAGAACAAAATGATTGCCTAGTTAAAGCTGCCAGCATTTTAAGATGGGGCGGCACAGTGGCTTTCCCCACTGAAACTGTATATGGCCTTGGTGCTAACGCACTAAATGTTGCCGCAGTGGCTAAAATATTTGAGGCTAAAGGGCGTCCCGCAGATAACCCGCTGATAATACACATTGCCTATATAGAGGAGCTGGCAGAACTGGTGACGGAGATTCCCTTCAAGGCCGGTGCTCTTATGTCAGCTTTTTGGCCGGGGCCTTTAACCTTGGTTTTTAAAAAAAGTGATAAGGTGCCTCCTTTGGTAACTGCCGGTTTGGACACGGTTGCCGTCAGAATGCCTGCCCACCCCGTTGCCTTGTCCCTCATCTCTAAAGCAAGGGTGCCGATAGCTGCCCCCAGTGCCAACTTATCGGGGAAACCCAGTCCCACCAAAGGACTGGATGTGCTCAAGGATTTACGGGGCGGGGTAGATATGGTTATAGATGGAGGGCCCTGTTTAGTCGGTTTGGAATCCACCGTTTTGGATTTAACAGTAGATCCCCCTATGATTCTTAGGCCGGGGGGGATTGGCAAGGAAGACATTGAGTTAATCATCGGTAAGGTTGATATGGATCCCTTCTTGCTGGAGGAGTTTCGGGGGCAGAGATCTGTGCCCAGGTCTCCGGGCATGAAGTATACCCACTATGCACCTCAGGCTGATATTGTTGTGATCAAGGGCCTGAAATCGGATAAGCTGCAGGCTTTAAACCTTTTGATAGAAAAGGAAAAGCGGCGGGGTAAAAAAGTTGGTTTGATTTTAACGGAAGAAACTGCCTTTAAAAATAGAACCTTTTTTAAGGGATTGGGTTTCAAACCGGATTCGCTGCAGATTTTGGGTTCTAGGGAAGAACCTGCATCCATTGCCAATAAGCTCTATAACTCCTTTAGGTACGCAGATCGGCAATCCTTGGATATAGTTTTTGCTGAAGAAGTCCCCACCGAGGGTCTGGGCCTGGCCATTATGAATCGCTTACTCA
>JBBAFB010000102.1:0-7790 GCA_041655595.1 Bacillota bacterium | reverse complement strand
TCAGCGATCATCGGATAAAGTTCTTTTGTAATTGCCCCTAAAAGGCTGACATTATCAATCACAGCCAAAATTGCATCTCTTAAATATTGATAACCCTTTATATGTGCCGGTACCCCCATTTGATGAATTATTGTTGTGACATCCACATCTAGGTTTTTCACCCTTACGGGACTCTGCATGGTTTTCATCTGTCCAACGGCTAATTGTCGTATTCGTGTACCCAAAACTTCCAAATCAAAGGGTTTTAAAATATAATAATCCGCCCCTAATTCAACGGTTCGTTTTGTCATAAATTCCTGTCCCAGGGTGGTTAATACGATAACTTTCGGACGAAGAGGCAGTTCTAAGTCATATAGCTTTTCCAGCACTCCAATACCATCCAAATGAGGCATAATAATATCCAACACAACAATATCAGGCTCCCGTTCCTGTATTAACCTTACAGCTTCCAAGCCATCAAACGCAACTCCCACCACCGTAAAATCTTGATTATCAGCGAAATATTCCTGTAAAATACTACAAAACTCTCGATTGTCATCAGCAATTAATACATTAATTTTCCCCGACACATCCTTACCACCCTTCTTTTAACAAATATAGTTTTTATTTGCTAATCAGTTAGTTCGACATGAGTTTCCGTCTTCCTTCCTTCTTATGGAAATAATTCTTGATTTAATTATAAAATTAAAAAACCGCCGCAATTCGGCGGACTTTTTAATTTTTAAGCAGCTCCTTTTTCTTCATAAAAGAAATCTGCCTCCGATAACATTGTTTCAGCCAAAACACCATATCCCTTTGTTGGATCATTAACTAAAACATGAGTCACCGCCCCTATCAGCAACCCATTTTGAATGATAGGGCTGCCGCTCATTCCCTGAATAATACCGCCTGTTAGCTCCAACAGCTTCGGGTCTGTTATTTTAATCATGAGATTTCTTGAATTTGTCCCTTTCAAAACATTGGTTTTTATTATTTCGATATCAAATTCTTCTATTTCATTTTCTTCAATAACAGTCAAGATTGTTGCCGGACCGATTACTACTTCCTCTGAAAAGGCAACCGGAATCGGACTTTGATAAAATTTATTAATTAAATTAAAGTTCAATATACCAAAAATCCCATAGTTTGTATTTTTGTGAATATCCCCAAAAAATCCTTGATTGCTTTGGAATGAACCAATCTTTTCCCCCGGTTGTCCCTTAATAGCTTGTTGGATACCCTTAATTCTAGCGTCAATAATTTTACCTTCACCTTTTGCTATTTGCATATTAATATCTATATCATTAATCACGTGCCCTAAAGCGCCATAGGCAAGACTTTCGGGATCAAAAAAGGTTAAAGTTCCGACACCTGCTGTACTATCTCTTATATAAAGACCAATTCTGTATTTATTCGTATTTTTACAATAAACAGGATTTACCTTTATATTTAATTTGTTATTGCCTCTTTTAATTTTTAAATTTAACGGTTTTCCTTTTTTAGCAAACTTTTCAATTAATGCGGAGGTGTTTTCATCTGAGGTTAAGGCTATTCCCTCTATAGATTGAATTATGTCCCCCACTTCAATTCCCGCTGTTTGCGCAGGAGAACAAATTAAACCATTTTGATCTTCTATGGGTGAATAACCTACCACTATTATGCCATCAGTTTTCAACAGGATGCCAATGGCATGACCCCCGGGAATTAATTTGGTACGCGGTAAAACATTGAGTTCAATGTTTTTAATAGGTATAATCCCGAACAGTTTTAATTTTATATTTGCTTCCCCGGGAGTTGTCACTACTACAGGCGAAGCAAAGTTGATAATTGTACCGGAAGCTTTAACAGAATTTGTAGTCTGTTGAACCGGTGGTACATATTCTAATACAATTTTATTATCAAAACCCATAGGCAATTTGAATTCTAAGTTAAGGGTATCACCAACACCTAATTTTACCGAATTTGGCAAAGTATAAAAAAACCGGATTTGTGGCGTAAAACTGATTAAAATTACAAGAGCTGCTAATACTAAACCTATGATAGAGCGATTATTTGTCAATTTTATCACGCCTCTCAAATTTTTTGAAGACTATTTAGGTCCCTCCTTTACTATTTTTACAAAAATTTTTTTTATCGTTTCTTTATAAATGATTTTGTCCTTCTTAAATTCTCCCGACAAGTTTTTTTTATAATCATAAAAACATCCCAAATAACGATAACCTTTTAACAGTAATAATTAGAAATTAAATGAAAAAAATGTGCCTTAGCACATTTTTAATGTAAATCCAAATATTTATTTTCTATTGGCTGATATTAATTGTCGGGCATGCTCCATAGCTGAAATATTTTGACTGCTGCCACCTAACATCCGAGCAATATCAACTATCTTTTCTTCTCCAAGTAAATTATTCGCCTCGGTAATTGTACGACCTCCCAATTCCTTTTTTTGAAGTGTGATGTGGAAGTCAGCAAAACTGGCAATTTGGGGTGAGTGGGTTATACAAATTACTTGCCTATTCTTAGCAATTTGCGCTAACTTCTTCCCCACTTTCAGCGAGGTCCTGCCTCCAATTCCCGAATCGGCTTCGTCAAAAACAATGCTTTCAATTTCCTCCACATCCGCCAAAATTGCTTCCAAGGCAAGCATGATTCTAGCCATTTCACCGCCGGAAGCTATTTTTGCCAAAGGCTTTAAGGGTTCTCCCAAATTAGGGCTTATAAAAAATTCCATCTCATCTTGGCCATTAACATCCGGCTTGCTCTTTTGTGTTAGCTTGCAGGTAAACTGTACAGCATCCATATCCAATTCCTGAAGGGATGATTGCATTTTTTTTTCTAATTTTTGTGCTAATTGCTTTCTTTGAACTGATAATTCACTTGCTAACTTAAAATATTCTTTTTCCAAAGCATTTATTTTGTTTTGTAGCTCCAAAAGCATACTATCTTGTTCAGCCATTTCTTCAAGTTTATCTTCCATTTCCTGCTGGTAGGCTAGAATTGCTGTTATTGAAGGACCAAATTTTCCTTTCAATTTAGCGATGAGATCCTGTCTGCGAATTAATTCTTCCGCCTTTTGAGGATCATATTCAAGTTCGGTGAGGTAATCTTGTAATTCTAGACTAACTCCTTCCAACTGAAACAAGGATTCTCCAATTATCGTTAAATATGAGTTTAGCTTTTGATCATATCGGGATAAATTTTCCAACTCACTGATTGCTGCCCCCAGTTGATCATAAGCGGAAGGCACTTTGGTGCCTTTAAAAATTTTTTCATATACACCAGTTACACCTTGAATTAGCTTTTCGGAATTAACTAACAGTTTTTGTTTTTGCAATAACTCTTCTTCTTCCCCAACTTTTAAATCGGCTGCTTTTATTTCTTCTAGGTGATGTTCAATTATGATTTTTTGCTTTAATCTATCTTCCTTGGTCCCGCCAAATTTCTTTACCAATTTATTTGTAGCTGCAATTTCTTGATAAAGATTACTGATTTTAGTTTTTAACAAAGCGATATCTGCACCGCCGCCCTTGTCCAACATAAAAAGCTGTTTAGCAGGGGTGAGTAAATTAAGCTGTTCATTTTGTCCGTGAATCTCAACCAATACATTACCAAGTTGTTGATACATGGTAAGAGGTACGATTTTTCCGTTAATTCTTGAATAATTTTTGCCGGTTAGCGAGATCTCTCTTGATAGCAAAATACCATCCTCGCCGGCAGTGTCAAATCCCAAGGAGGCCAAAGTTGCTGCTATGGAGGGTTGTTTCCAAGTAAAATAACCTTCAACTAAGGCTTTCTCAAAACCGGAACGGATCAATTGGGTGGAAGCCCTTTCCCCCAATAAAAGACCCAGGGCTTCTACAACTAAGGATTTACCTGCCCCTGTTTCCCCTGTAATCACATTAAACCCATTTCCAAAGTTTATAGCCATTTTATCTACTAAAGCAAAGTTTTCGATTCTTAATTGCTCCAGCATGATGATTCCTCCGTTTCAACCCTAAGCCAATAAGCCGTTTAAAATGCTGCATATTTTTTCTACGGCTGTTTTTGGTTTAATAACCACGAAAATAGTGTCATCCCCCGCAACCGTTCCAAGGATTTCCCGGTTATCTAAATAATCCAGACAGGCGGCCACGGCATGAGCGTTGCCCACAAGAGTACGGATAACTATGATGTTTTCACTATAATCTATCTTAACTACCGAATCTCTAAAAACCTTTCTAAGCCTTGAAATTGGACTGAGATTTGTGCTGTCTGGAGGTAATGCATAGCGGTAACTGTGGTCATCGTAACTAAGCTTAAAAAGCCCCAGTTCTTTAATATCCCGTGAAACTGTAGCTTGAGTAATATTAAAGCCTTCTTTTCTAAGCTCCCGTGCCAACTCTTCTTGAGTACTTATAATTTGATTTGTAATGATTTCTACGATTTTTTTTTGTCTTTTTACCTTCAAATTTTCCCACCGCCTTAATCTTGGCCAACTCGTTGAACAGAAACAGTAAAAGAAGTTTTGGCATGTCTATTCAAAAAGCTTAACATTACCACATTCCAAAGCCCCCGGGGTAAGCTTTTTAAATATTCTTCTAACTCCAGCCATTCCTCTTTGCCCCCCGGATGTCCAATATAAACGGTTAAAACAATTAATCCGCCGAGCGTAAGCAAGTGCATACCGGCTTGTAGGGCACTCAAAGTTGTTGCTGCCCGGGTGACTACCTGCTTATTGCTTCCCGGTAAATATCCCAAGTTGAAAACCATTGCATTTATGGGGCAAGCTACAAATTTTTTTAAATTTTCATGTCCTGCATAGATTAAGTTGACTCTATCCGTCAATCCTGCTTTCTCCAACCTTTTCTTTGTCGCTACTATTGCAGCCGCTTGTATATCAAAAGCGTAGACCTTACCCTTGTTCCCTACCCTGGTAGCCAAAAATTCGGTATCATGGCCATTACCTGCTGTGGCATCTATCACAACCATACCCTCTGTTACAACCCGGTCCAACCATTGGTGGGACACCCCAACCGAATCTTTATATAAAGTTATCCCCGGATGACCCTTCCTGCATTTTGTATCTAAGAATTTCAAAAAAGTTCCGCCCCTTTAATTGAATTAGTCTCACCCGGAATTTAGACCTTTTTACTTCTACTACATCTTCATTTCCTAAATGAATGCCATGCTGACCATCCACAGTAAGCATAGCTTCCACACCTTGAGTCACCAGGTGAATCTGCACCACCTCAGTTGGAGAAACAACAATTGGCCTTGAATATAAATTATGAGGGCAAATGGGGGTTAAAATCATCGCTTCCAATTCAGGACTGACAATGGGGCCACCGGCCGATAGGCAATAAGCGGTAGAGCCTGTCGGTGAAGAAACAATTAACCCGTCACAGGGCAGCGTTCCCACCACCTGATTTGACACCTTCATGCCTATTCTAATCATTCTTGCAAATGAACCCTTAGAAATAACAACATCATTTAAAGCCAAAAACTGATCTGTCTTTAAATTATTCCTTATCACTCTGGCTTCTAGCATCATTCTTTCTTCTATATCAACTTCATTATTTGCCAAGGCCCTTAAGCCCTCTTGCAATTCAGACAGTTCAATAGCCGTTAAAAACCCTAGGTTGCCAAGGTTAATACCCAAAATGGGTACGCCCAAGGGGGCTAATTTTCTGGCGGCCTGCAATAAAGTCCCATCGCCGCCTAAAACCAATACGTAGTTAAGACGTAACTCCTCCTTCAAAGACAACTCATTTGCTGCTTGCATTAATACTATTTGGATGCCGTTCTTTTCCGCCCAATTCTTTACCTCGCTTGCTACCCATTGGGCTTTTGTCTTGTTAGGATTTATTATTATACCTATTTTCACCATTCAAACCGCCTTTTAAGAATACATTTTCCGTTACATAATTATTCTACTTACACCCAATATTTCCTGCATAATCAAGCCAAGGTTTTATGAGCCGCACTCACCACCTCCAGTATTAATTTGTTAATTTCATCGTTTTTAATGAATCCTGACGGCCTTTCTTCCTTTGACAACCATAATAAATACTCAATATTTCCCCGGGGGCCCTTAATAGGTGAATAATCCAGCCCTCCAACGCGAAGATTATGATTTTGGCTGAAACTTATTATTTCCGAAATAATCTCCTGATGTAACTTGGGATCTTTGACTACACCCTTCCTTCCGACCTTGTCCTTCCCCGCCTCAAATTGAGGCTTGATCAGTAAAATAATATCCCCTGTGTTTTTAGCCAATTCAATTAAATTGGGCAATATTAATTTTAAGGAAATAAAAGAAAGATCTGCCACCGCTACATCCACCCTAATATCATCTAAGTCAGCCGGTGTCAAATAACGAATATTTTTCCTCTCAAAAACTTTTACACGAGGGTCTTGGCGTAGCTTCCAAGCTAGTTGGCCATAACCGACATCAACTGCAATTACCTTGGAAGCATTATGCTGCAATGCACAATCGGTAAAACCCCCGGTGGAAGCACCGGCATCTAAAACTATTTTACCCGTTAAATCAATGGGAAAAACCTTTAATGCCTTTGCTAACTTTAAACCCCCTCTGCTGACAAAGGGTAAATCTTCCCCGATTATTATTAATTCCGAATCCGTTGCTATTTGCTCTCCTGATTTGTCTACCTTTTTTCCCCCAACTAAAATTCTTCCTGACATAATCGCAGCTTGAGCGGCCTGTCTGCTCCCAAAATAACCTTTCTCCACTAAAACAAGGTCCAAACGTTTTTTGGTCAAAGTCACCACCTACCTCTGTAGTTTTAGTATATGCCATTTAAATAACTCATTCAATTTCAACTAAAAAGACCAAATGGAATCTTAACCATTTGGTCTTAAACTGCTCAAAATTCATTCAGCCTGATAATAATGTTTTTTAATAACCTGCACTATTTTTGAAGCAGTTAACCCGAAATTTTCGCGCAGCAAATTTGATTCACCATGAGGAACAAAGCTATCAGGCAACCCCAAGCTTAACAAATTTATATTATTTAACCCGTGTTTACCTATGAGCTCCCTTACCGCACTACCGAAGCCGGCAGATAGGACTTGTTCTTCCACAGTTACCACGTTATTTATTTTTAAAATACTAGCCAATAAAAATTTTTCATCCAAAGGTTTAATGAATCTAGCATTGATCACTTGGCAGTTAATGGCGTCTTTTTTCAACATTGTGGCTGCTTTTGCTGCTTCATAGACCATGCTCCCTATCGCAATAATCAAAATGTCTTCCCCTGTTTCAATCAACTGGGCTTGTCCCAGTGGCAGTGCCTCAACCTCCCCTTTTGTTTCAACACCTCTTCCCCTACCCCTTGGATAGCGTATTGCTACAGGTCCCGGGTGTTCGAGCGCGGTAAGCAGCATTTGCTTCAACTCTAATTCATCTTTAGGTGACATGATTACCAAATTAGGAATTGGACGTAAAAAAGAAATATCAAATACCCCATGATGAGTTTCCCCATCTTCTCCTACCAGACCTGCCCTATCAATTGCGAAAAGAACGGGCAAATTTTGCAAGCAAACATCGTGAATAAGTTGATCATAAGCCCTTTGCAAAAAGGTGGAGTAAATTGCTACCACCGGCCGATATCCCCTACAAGCTAAACCCGCAGCCAGGGTAACCGCATGCTGTTCAGCTATACCCACATCAAAAAACCTATCAGGGAAAGCCTTAGCTAAGTATTTAAGGCCGGTACCATCAGGCATTGCGGCCGTAATACCAACAATTTTCTCATTAACTCCGGCCAATTCTACCAAGCTTCTCCCAAAAACCTCGGTATAGGTCAAAGGCC
>JBBAFB010000101.1:0-7929 GCA_041655595.1 Bacillota bacterium | reverse complement strand
TATTCGGCTAAATTATGGAATCCCTTTTTGAGAGTTTTCACACAGTCTGACGTTTTGTTTGCCAGCTTTATGATTTTGTTTTCCTTTTGGAGGTTACCATTATATAAAAGGTAACTATGTCGCAAATGACATAAATTGCAGCTCCGCAAGGTAGCAGTACCATAAAAGCCTGTAAGCCGGAAAAAGACTGCAAGCCCCCAAAAAAGGCTATGATGAGAAAGCTGGGTAGCATGATGATAAATAGAAATTTTTTTAATGCCATCCTTTGACTCTCTGGTTTCCAAGAAAAGAGCTGCAGAAATTCTGAGTTTAAGCTCTCTCGCCAATATAAGCCTACAAAATTGGTGAAGACAAAAGCTAAGGCAATCCAAATAAACCACTTTGCTTCACCGGGAATAGTTAAGATGACTAAAAAGCAGATCAAGAAAAATTGAAAAAATTGCAGCAGTCTTTCTTTGTTTCGCAAAAGTGATTTAAGATTTACCTCAACCAGGCTATTGGCAGGAGTCCTTTTTTTAAAAATCTTGTTAGAGTGCCTGAAAAGCCAAGGGGTCTTTTTTTGCTTTTTGGCTTTTTTAACATTTATGCCGGAAATACTGAGTAAAAAACCTACATATTTCGTTTTTTCTACTTGCTCCCGGGCTACATCTGCAAAAAAGCTGTATTTAAAATTAAGTCTTTTAATGGATAAGAGAACAGTAGACGCTGCTAGAAACACTACGGTAGATGTGGCATAGATATAACTGTCAACGGTGTATGGTACTAATAGAATAAAGAATAAAATTGCAAAAATCATGGTAGCCCTTGTAACTAAAAATCGGCGCCAACCGGTCAAGCGGATGGAGATAAGTTGCTTTGTCAACCCCAAAGCATTCCTTGCTAAGTAAGTGATTAGAAAGAGGATAATAGTTTGATTTAAAATAAAATGGTAGTGTTTAAATATAATTGGGGCTAATAGGCCAAAAAAGAAAGCTGTTAAAAATAGATTCAAGCCATAGGAATAAACAAGTCCATAGGTCATGATTTTTTTGATCCATTTTTCTTTATTGAGTAAAAATAGCTGATCCCCCTCACGCAGAAAAATTCTAATTGAGCCGGACCAAGCAAAAAAATAACAAAAAAAGTACAAAACGCTCAGGGGAATCATTTCCAAGAAATCCGGGGGACCTTGCCATAGCAGTAGGTATTGTCTTATCCCCACAATAAGGGCAGGGATGACGATGTATAAGGCTACAGTCCAATCAATAACAACTCTCCACATATTAAACTTAAATTTTAGTTCAGAAAACAGTCTTTTTGCGAATAGCCTAGCAGGATTAATCATGGTCATTGCTCCAAAAGGGCATTAAAACAATCAAATAAAGAAGCACCGGTTAAGTTGCAGGCCGTTTGTATTTCCGTTAAACTGCCCTCAATGGCAATTTGTCCTTCAGATATTAAAATTATAGAATCACAAACCCGTTCGGCCGTATCCAACTGGTGGGTGGAGATAAGAATCCCCGCTCCTCTAGTTTTCTCAAGATTTAGAATCTGTAAGAATCGCAAAACCGCCCGGGGATCAAGGCCTACAAAAGGCTCATCTATAATATAAATATCCGGTTTAATTAACAAACTCATAATTAACATGGCTTTTTGCTGCATCCCTTTGGAAAAGGTGCCAGGGAATTGATGTTTATGTTTAGTTAACTGAAAAGATGCTAGCAGTTTTTCACTGTCGGCAAAAAAGAGTTTTTCATCAAGCTCATAGGCGGCAGCCGCTACCTCTAGATGCTCCCATAACGTCAGTTCATCATAAAAAATTGGCTGTTCCGGTATGTATGTAAATCGGGGAGGCCGGTTATAAAACTCAATTGTTCCGATAAAATGAGGTATGATTTTAACAATAGACTTGATAATCGTGCTTTTACCTGCACCGTTAGGGCCTATCAGGCCAACTATTTTTCCTTTTTCCAAAGAAAAACGGATATTCTTGACAGCTTTTTTATAGTCATAGTAGCCAGCTTCTTTTATATCAACTTGTAGTAGGTTCACTTTTAGCACTCCTTTAGCCAATAAAATATAAATTTCACCGCAATCTCTATTAAAACCGTGTCTTAAGAATACCCGAAACAAGGTATTTCTGCAATCTTTTCGATCCTTGGGGCGGCCAATCTTGGCAGTTGAGTTTAAATATGGGCATAATAGATAATAAAGGGGGGGGTGCGGTATTAAATAATTATTGATTTATGGCGCAAGCTACCGTAAACTGGAACTGTGAACATTTTAAGGGGGAGATTAAATATGCACGGACGTACTTTTGCCGGGGTAATACTGG
Source organism: Bacillota bacterium (assembly GCA_041655595.1). GTDB lineage: Bacteria > Bacillota > DULZ01 > DULZ01 > DULZ01 > JBBAFB01. The sequence goes on along the minus strand of JBBAFB010000101.1, from coordinate 5,615 downwards.
TGCTTTTAGGCTTGGGCTTCTTATTGGATAACCTAAATGTGATAAAGTTTTCCGAGTTACTATCCATTTACTGGCCTGTTATTTTAATTATCATAGGAGTTAATCATTTTTTGAATCAGGCCCGATCTTTTATTTCCGGAAGTATTTTAGTTTTAGTGGGCTTGTTCTTTCTCCTTAGAAATGTGGGCATGTTGCCCGCCGATTTGGCTAAGCTATTTTGGCCTGCTGCTTTAATAATTATAGGTATTTTGATTATCTTTGGAAAATCAAAACATGATAGTGTGCCAACATCAACGGGCGATTCGGTTAATCACTTTGTAATTTTTTCCGGGTTAGATAGTAGATGTACTGCTCAAAACTTCAAAGGAGGAAGTGCGACTGCCCTATTTGGTGGCATTGAGTTGGATTTGAGGGATGCAAACATGGACCCGGAAGGTGCCGTTTTAGATTTGACAGCCGCTTTCGGCGGTGTCGGTGTTAAAGTGCCCGCTAGTTGGAGGGTGGCAGTCGCAGGGACTCCTATATTTGGGGCCTGGGAAGATAAAACAAGGGTTCCAAGTGAAATAACTGAGAACCAGCCGGTTTTAAATATTAAATGCTTGCCTATATTTGGTGGGATTGAAATATCTAACTAGGTATTCCCATAACCTTATAACCTCCATCCCGATTATTTTTTAATTAAAATTGGCAGAGGGGCATAAAAAACAAACCTATCTAGAGGCTTGAGTTTTTTAAAGGGCTTGAAATGAGCTCTTTTTTTATTGGGTTTCAGGCAAAAGGCGATCACAATGTGACAAAAACGCCTCCGATCTCCATTTGGTAGTAGAGTCTGGCACTTTTGCTCAAATATGGGTTATAATGAGTCAAGAGGACTTTCGGGGGAGGATTTGCAATGGCGGTAAATCTAGAATTTGAAGACAAATTATGGGAAATGGCAGATAAACTCAGGGGTAATATCCAGCCTTCAAATTACAAGGATGTTGTCTTGGGCCTTATCTTTCTAAAATATATTTCTGATAGCTTCGAGGAAAGGTATAATGAATTGGTAGCAGAAGGGGAAGGATTTGAAGAAGATAGGGATGCCTATATAGGGGAGAATATTTTTTTCGTGCCTCCCGGTGCCAGGTGGGACAACATCAAAAAGAACGCCAAACAAAGTACCATCGGCCAAATAATTGACGATGCCATGATAACTATTGAAAGAGAAAATAGAAGCCTTAAAGGCGTGCTTCCCAAAAATTATGCCAGGCCCGAGTTGGACAAAACAAAGTTGGGGGAGCTGATAGATTTATTTTCCTTTAACCTTGGTAATAAAGAAGCTAAAGCCCAAGATATCCTAGGCAGGGTTTATGAATACTTTTTGGGTAAATTCGGTTCCGCCGAAGGAGAATTTTATACCCCACCATCCATAGTTAAGCTTTTGGTGGGGATGATTGAGCCATATAAGGGCAGGGTTTATGACCCCTGCTGTGGCTCCGGGGGTATGTTTGTTCAATCCTCCCGTTTTGTAGAAGAACATCAAGGTCGAAAAGATGATATTTATATTTATGGACAGGAGTTTACCGCCGCCACCTGGAAGCTCTGTAAGATGAACCTTGCCATCAGGGGTATTGACGGAAATCTTGGGGACAGGGACGCAGATACCTTCGGCAATGATCTTCATAAAAATTTAAGGGCCCATTATATTTTAGCTAACCCGCCTTTTAATGTTAGCGACTACACTTTAATTAAAGGTGATCCCCGGTGGAAATATGGAATACCGCCTAAAAATAACGCCAATTACGCTTGGATTCAGCATATTATCAGCAAGCTTTCCCCTAAAGGGGTAGCCGGTTTTGTGCTGGCTAATGGCTCCATGAGTACCTCTACTAAGGCGGAGGCGGAAATCAGGAAAAATATTATTGAAGCAGATGAAACAGGTCTGGTGGATTGTATTGTTACCTTGCCGCCCAACCTTTTTTATAATGTGACTATTCCGGTTTGCCTGTGGTTTCTATCCAAAAAACGGGAAAATAGAAAGGGTAAAATTTTGTTTATTGATGCCCGTAAAATGGGTACTATGGTAACCCGCAGACATAGGGAACTTTCTCCCGAGGAAATCGCAAGGATATGCGATACCTACCATAACTGGAGGGACGAAAAAGAAGCATACGGGGACATCCAAGGTTTTTGTAAATCAGCCGCTATTGAAGAAATAAGGGAGCACGAATATATTCTAACCCCTGGTAGATATGTGGGGATTGAAGCAGCAAAAGAAGATGATGAACCCTTTGATGATAAGATGACAAGACTAACAGGGGAATTAGCAGAAATGTTTGCTAAATCTCACAAGTTAGAAGATGAGATCAGAAAGCGTCTGGGGGCGATTGGGTATGAGTTTTAGTGGGTGGGCAGAATACAAATTGCAGGATATTATTCGGTTTAATCCCTCGGAAAATATCAGCAGAGGTGAAATTGCTAGAAAGGTTGCGATGGAAAAACTTGAACCTTTCAATAAAACCATTAACGGTTATGAATATGCCGAATACAGAGGTGGCACAAAGTTTAGAAATGGGGACACGCTTTTTGCAAGAATTACTCCTTGTTTGGAAAATGGCAAAACCGCACAGGTAACTATACTTGATGAAGATGAAGTGGGTTTCGGATCAACAGAGTATATCATTTTAAGAGAAATACCAGATAAGTCATTTAATGGCTTTATTTTCTATTTGTCAATAAGTCCGCGTTTAAGGGATATAGCTATTAAGTCCATGATTGGAACATCTGGGCGGCAAAGGGTGCAGCAAGATGTATTGAAGAATACAGTACTTCCTTTGCCTGAACTTGATGAACAAAAAGCCATTGCGGCCACTCTTTCCTGCCTTGACGATAAAATCGAACTCAACAACCGTATCAATAAAAACCTTGAAGAAATAGCCCAAGCAATTTTCAAAAGCTGGTTTATCGATTTCGAACCCTTCCAAGACGGGGAATTTGTAGAAAGTGAACTAGGCATGATCCCCAAGGGTTGGAAGGTTGGGACAATTTCCGATTTAGGTGAGGTAATAGGTGGTAGTACACCTTCTAAAGCGCGTCCGGATTATTACACCGATAATGGCATACCGTGGATAACACCTAAGGATCTATCTATTAGTAAAGATAAATTTATATCAAAGGGACAGATAGATATCACTGAACTTGGATTTGAAAACAGCGGTGTAAAAAAAATGCCTAGAGGAACAGTTCTTTTTAGCTCCCGGGCACCCATAGGTTACATTGCTATTTCTAAAAATGTGGTTACGACAAACCAAGGCTTTAAATCTGTTGTGCCACATAGCAATATTGGCACCGCCTATGTATATTTTTTATTAAAAAACAGCATTGAGTTGATTGAAAATATGGCTTCGGGTTCAACATTTAAAGAAATATCAGGCACAGGTATGAAAAGAGTACCTGGTCTTATTCCGGATGAGCACACTTTACTAAGGTTTCAAAATATTTGTGATCCATATTTTAAAAAGCAGATGTTATTGGAAGATCAAAATCTGCATTTGGCGAAAGCTAGGGACACCTTACTCCCCAAACTCATGTCCGGTGAAATCCGAGTACCCCTTGAGGAGGTGTAATTATGGCAAAAGGCAGTTTCTACGAATCCCACTTGGAAGAAGCGGCTTTGAAATGGTTTGAAGAACTTGGTTGCGAAATCATTTTTGGGCCGGATATTGCTCCCGAGGGAATGTATCCGGAGCGGAAGGATTACGGAGATGTTGTTTTAATCGAGCGTCTAAAAGAATCCCTAATAAGAATTAACCCAAACCAACCCGGTGACGCCATTGAAGAAGCCCTGAGACAAATTTTGATTCCCCAAAATCCCAGCTTGATTATGAACAACAAAGCCTTTCAAAAAATGATCACCGATGGTCTTGATGTTTTGGTAAAACAAAAGGATGGCAGTTACCGAACAGAAAAAATTTACCCCTTTGATTTTAAAAACCCCTACAATAACGACTTCATGGCCGTCAATCAATTTACCATTATCGAGCATGGGGTGGAAAAACGCCCTGATGTAGTTGTCTTTATAAACGGTATTCCTCTAGTAGTCATTGAACTAAAAACAGCTACTGATGAAAACATAGATATTTCCGATGCCTATAACCAACTGCAAGCCTATAAAATGACCATTCCCTCATTATTTACATACAACTCCTTTATGGTGACCAGCGATGGGGTTAATGCCAGGGCAGGCACCCTAACCTCCAATGAAGACCGCTTTATGGCTTGGCGAACCATAGATGGGGAAGGTGTAGCACCTTTATCCATGCCCCGACTGGAGGTACTGATTAAGGGAATGTTTCAGCGGGAACGGTTTTTAGATATCATCAGGCATTTTATTCTGTTTCAAAGTGATGGACAAGAAAACACTAAAATATTGGCGGGCTATCATCAATATCATGCAGTTAATAAGGCTGTTGAAAGCAGTTATCGGGCTATCCAAGAGTCGGGGGGTGGGCGCATTGGGGTAATTTGGCATACTCAAGGCAGCGGTAAAAGTTTGTCCATGGTTTTTTACGCCGGCAAATTGGTTATTAGCCAAGTATTAGAAAATCCCACCATAGTGGTTATTACCGATCGCAATGATTTGGATGATCAATTATTTACCACCTTTCTTAACAGCAAGGATCTTTTAAGAAACACCCCCATACAGGCTGAGGACAGGGCCCATTTGAGAGAGCTTTTAAACAATCGAACCAGCGGGGGAATTATTTTTACCACCATACAAAAATTCGCATCTTCTTTTAGCTGTGCTGATAAAGTTTTTGAGGCCGACCAACCCTCAACAAAAGCGGCGGAGGCTTCTCCTCCTTTTGTCAGTGGCGGAGTTTTAACCAAGAGAAAAAATGTCATTGTTATTGCTGATGAAGCCCATCGCAGTCAATACGGTTTTGGGGCAGAGGTGGTAAAGGGTAAGACCGAGGCGGAGATTAGGTATGGTTTTGCTAAATACATGCGAGAAAGCTTGCCCAACGCTTCTTACATAGGCTTTACGGGGACACCGGTGGAATTGACCGACAAGAACACTAGGGCTGTTTTTGGTGACTATATTGATGTTTATGATATGACCAGGGCGGTAGAGGACGGCACTACAGTTAAAATCTTCTATGAAAGCAGAATTGCCAAACTTGAGCTGCCGGAAGAATTGAAACCCCAAATAGATTCCGAATATGAAGAAATCACAGAATATCAGGAAGCAGATCAAAAAGAAAAGCTAAAAAGCAAGTGGGCCAGACTTGAGGCCGTGGTGGGGGCAGAGGAAAGGGTTCGGGAAATCGCCAAAGATATTGTGGAACATTTTGAAAAACGTGAGTTGGCCCAGGAAAATGATGGGGCCAAAGCTATGATAGTGGCCATGAGCCGTAGAATTGCCATAGATCTTTACAAGCAGATTGTAGCTCTTCGCCCCGATTGGCACAGCGATGATTTAATGGCAGGAAAAATAAAAGTGGTGATGACCGGCAGTTCATCGGATCCGGCGGAATGGCAGTTTTTTATCGGTACAAAAGCTAAGCGGGAAACGTTGGCAAAGAGGATGAAGGACCGCAAGGATGAACTGCAATTGGTAACAGTCAGGAATATGT
>JBBAFB010000100.1:0-7931 GCA_041655595.1 Bacillota bacterium | reverse complement strand
GAGGAGGACCCACCCGTTCCCATTCCGAACACGGAAGTTAAGCTCCTCAGCGCCGATGGTACTTGGGGATTGCCCCCGGGAGAGTAGGTAACTGCCGGAATTAAATTTAAAAAAGACTCACTTAAGCAGTGAGTCTTTTTTGTAGTATAGAAATGCTTACAAAACCTCGGGTTTGTTTCTTGCCTCCTGCTTCCGGCCTTCTGAATGTCCTCTCTCCTACACAGACATCACTTTGATTGCAGCATAGCCCTACCTCGATGTAATTCTGAATGTAGCGAAACGAGGTGAAGAAGCTTGACACAAAAGAAAAGCATGCAAGGGCCTCTGGCTTGCAGCCTTCGGCCCATACATGCTAATCCCATTTCCATTTTCTCAGTTGTTTTAAAAATGGAAATAGCCTAGGTTTTTTAAAACTGGATAGGTATTTGCTTATTCCCCTTTTTAGGCTTTGCTTACTTGGCATAGACCAACTTTATAAGGGGGAAAACCGGTAATAGGATCAAATTTGCGTTCAATGAGGGTGTTTACATCAGCTTGGTGCCACCCGTGGTAAACATCAATGACTCCCGGCAGTACAATGTTGGTAACTTCTAAAACAAAATTGAGTTCCCCCAGTTTTGTAGCCAGTTTAACTTTATCTCCGTCCTTTAGTCCTCTTTCCTTGGCATCTATTGGATTAAGACGTACCACCGGTTCTGGCATAAACTGGTTAAGCCACGGTAGATTTCTTAACTTTGAATGTGTGTAGAAGGGTAGTCTTGAACCGGTATTTAGAATTAACGGGAATTTCTTAGCTAAATCGGGGTTACTAATGGGGCTGTCATCGAACTCTTCATAAATTGGTAGGGGCTCGATATTATACATTCTGCAAACTTCCGAAACTAATTCCAGTTTGCCTGTGGGGGTTTGGAAGCCCGGGAGACCATCGGGTCGAAGTTTTCCGCTTTTATACCTTTTGAAAGTATTTGGTTCGGTGGGAGGTATGGTCAAACCATCGGGGTTGTTTCGTAGGTCTTTTAAAGTGATGCCCAGCTTTGTTTGTCTGAGCACTTCCTCTAGTGCCTCTTCCTCGCTACCATTAAAAAACTCCTCTTTGTAGCCTAAGGCAGCACCAATTTCACAACAAATTCTCCAATCGGCTCTGGCCTCGCCGGCAGGCTCTACCAAGGGCTCCCTTAGATATATCTTTCGGCCAAAGATGGCAAATGGGGCCATTCTTTCGTAGGTCATGGCTGCGGGCAGAACCATATCCATATAATTGTGTGTCTAGGGACGGAGATAGTAATCGGCGGCCACCGAGAACTCCAGCTTTTCCAGTGCTTTTTGATATACTGCCGGCTGGGGCCACATCATGGCATTGCCGCCAATCATATACATAGCTTTAATTTTACCTTGATCAACATATTCCGGAAACATATTAACCTGCATTTCCTGATTAAAATGTGCCCAAACAGGAAAATCATTTAAATCCGGTCGTTTATGCCTAATTTCAGGATATAAATCAGGTACGCCGCTAAAGGTAGGATTACCAGCAAAGCCATCAAAAGGTAAACCGGAATTCATTTCCAGGCCACCTTCTACATCAACATAACCTGCTAAAGCAACAATCGCAAGTATTGCTCTTTGGGCGTGCCCGCCGTTTCTTTGATGAGTTGTGGCAGAGGCACTGCTGATCCATGTGCCGGGTGATTCCTTGACATATAACTGAACGGCGGCTTCAATTCTTTCCTTGGGAACCCAGGTGATTTCTGCTACCTTTTCAGGGGTAAACTCCTTTACATAATTAGCAAATTCATCAAAACCGTGAATCCAGCTTTCTGCGAATTCCTTATCATAAAGTCCGTCTCTCAGCATGATATGAGCCATACCTAAAGCTAGGGCACCATCTGTACCGGGTCTTAATTGCAGATGTATATCAGCTACAGCACTTACTGTTGGTGTGACACGAGGATCAACAACGATAAATTTTGTGCCATTTCTTTTGGCATCGCAGAGTCTGCCAAATTGTGCGGGCAAGGACCAAGCGGCATTGTTGGACCAGATCAAACAGCTTTTTGTTTTTGGTCCTGGATCAGCACCGAGCATGGGCCTTCCCAATACTAGTCTCGCAGAGGTTTGGGGACCCATCGCACAAGTAGAGCTTTCATTGCCATAGGTGGGGGAACCAAAAACATTAGCTAGCCTTTGAATTATTGGTCGGGCTTCCTTTGGATCTCCGGTATAGAACATCACCTTTTCCGCTCCATAGCGTTGTTTGACTCCATTAAGTTTTTCGGCGATGATGCTATAGGCCTGATCCCAACTTATCCTCTCCCACTTAGGATCTGTCGAACCTTTTGGTGCGGTTCTCATGATGGGATGCAGGAGACGTTCAGGATCATATAATTCTTGAATTGTGGCAACGCCTTTAGCGCAAATCGGTGAGTTCGGATAGTTTTCTTTCGATTCAATTCTAACTATTTTCCCTTCTTTAATTGTAGCCGTTAATCCGCATTTTGGTACGGTATTGCAATTATCACAGTAGGTGAATCCGTAGGTTGCCGGGCTTTTTTCTGACGCAAAGGTACCTTTGGGGTGAATGATATCATATCCACTGCTGATGGCTGCCAGACCGGTAGCTGCTACAGTTCCCTTGACAAATGTGCGTCTTGAGATGTTTTTAACCATGAGCTACACCTCCTATAGTTTCCTTGGCCTCTGTTTGAGGCTTTTTTTCTATATCTGCGACCCATAGGGCGTGATGTTCCTTGGCCCACTTTTTGCAAACATATCCTCCTAACATACCGTTGATACTTTCTTTGGAATCAGGATGAAACAGCCCCAAAAAAGCGTGTCCTATTACAATACCTCCTAAAGCCAGTGCTGCAAAAGAATGTATTACCCTTGCCCAGCCAAAAATGGTTGCTGAAAATATATTTAAATACATAATCCAGCCTGTCGTGATAAAAACTACCCAACCGAATATCTGCAGAATAGAATTAAGCTTTTCGCCGCCGTTAAATTTTCCTTGAGGCGGTGTCTCGGCTTTGAAACCAAAAAAATTCTTCGGGAAACCGGCGATGAATTTTAGATCTTCATTTGACCAATTAAAAATCTCACGTAACCACTCTTTTGTATGTCTCCAGCCCAGCAAAACAAGAAAAATTATGGGGGCTAAAGTAAATGCAATACCGGAGAAGCGATGAATGCCAAGAAAAGTTCTTAGCACACTGTTGCTGAACAAATTTGCAAAGCTGGTGAAGATTAAACTGCTACCCGTAATAAACAAAAGTATGGAAAATATAACTATTGTTCCGTGACCGAGTCTAGTGGGCAGGTTAAAGCGCAGGATAGTCTCTTTTTGTCTATTCATTATTTTTGCCTCCTCCTTTAACTGTATTCATGATCAGTCCGCCGGCAACAGCGGCAGTAGTCAACCCTAAGATACCCTTACCAACGGGGTGGGCAAACTTTTCTAATGCACTTAAGTAGCCGGGCTGAATTAAGTCTGTTGGGAGCTCGTCAACGCTCATTTTCTCGGGAAGAATATAATAGATACTGGTACCTTTAATGTGAAAAGTATTATTAGCTTGGATATATTGATTAATTTCGCTGTTTGGATCGTCTAAATTCCCAAAAATCCGGCATTTGCCCGGGCAGTTGGTAACGCAAGCAGGCATTTTGCCATTATCTACTCTGTGATAACAAAATACGCATTTTTCTGCAACACCAAGATGCACCGAGCCTTCAAGCTCATAGGGGGCAGGCTCACCGAAATTATAAACATCTTTGGTATTAATCTGCCGTGCATCATAGGGGCAGGCAGTCAGACAATATCCACAAGCTATACACCTTTCATAGTTTGTCATCACGATGCCGTCGGATCTTTTAAAAGTTGCTCCTGTGGGACATGCTTTAGCACAAGGGGGATCATCACAATGCATGCATAGAGTGAGCATAAAAGCCTGGTTAGCATCAGGGTGATTTCCCCATTCAACTTTTTGAACGTCATTCCAATTTACACCTGGTCTAGTGTTGTTTTCAAGTTTACAACTAACAATACAGCTATAACAGCCGGCACAACGAGTTAAATCTAAAACCATTCCCCATTTTGCCACTTCTTACCCTCCTCCTTGTTTTTTTATTTGCTACTGAGTAAAGCATAGCAAAGATTTGTGAAAATTAGTATAAGCAGGGGTCAGGTGTCTTGAGTGAAATTTCACAAGTTGCAAGCTTAGCAGTTGCCTTTTTAAGTTGAAGCTGATGGCATGCACCGTATTTAGCGGTAGCCTACCAGCTTATATAGCGGCCGCCAAGGTGAATTCTTGCCTTTTGTCAAATTTTCATTTATAATAAAAATGGTAAGGAGTGGCATTTTGTAGTTTTTGGGGGAGGTGTTTAAAATGGGAGTAAATTGCATGGGAGTTATCTGCATGGAAACAGTTTGCAAAGGTGAGCACTGCAAAGAGGTATCAAAAAATTTTAACTCAATATTAATGCCTTCTTACCCCTTAAGAAAATTTAGCTTTCATAAGTATGCTCACTTGGGAAAGCAGTATAAGCTTTTTCAGGGGGAGTATGTTGAAGCCCTTTGTTTGCAAAGCGATGACCCATATCTTTACTACATTATTCAAGGTAAGATTCAATTGTTTTTTGAACGTCCCGACGGTTCTTTTGTAATGATTGCTCATCGCGATGCGGGTAATGTATTCCAAGCTGAGTATTTTAATTTTGCTTCTATTGGAAATGACCAATTAAGATTTTTGGCCATTGAAAATTCAGTAGTGGTTTCTTTTACAAAAGGGCAATTATTTGAACTTTTTAAAGAAGATTCCCAATTGTTAGAGGATTTTTTCTACGTTGTGCATATGACTTATGCTACACTGGCCCACCGGTTATTAAATACCGCTGATCTACATTCAAGTCAAAAATTTTTAACCTGGTTATATAAATTGATTATGTCCAATAAGCAAGAAGACAATGGGGTTTATGAAATAGAATGTAATTTAACTCAACAGCAAATCGCTGATTTGTTATTCATTCATGTAACTACCTGTAATAAATTGATTGCTGCATTGGAAAAGGAAGGGATAATAAAAAAAACGAAAACTCATATCTATGTTTATGATGCCGAACGAATATTTGGATATTTGGAAAGTGATAACAAGATAATCTATTAAATATTGTAGATTTAGACATAAAAAGGATCAGGCTATCCTGTTGTGTATTAGTTTAAGCATCCGCATAACACTTAAAGCCAGGCAAAATACCTGGCTTTTTTATTACCCGTCAGTCGGAGTTTGAAGTTACGGGATTTTTCGCCCGGCTCTCGGGATTCACTTTTTGAATGTGCGAGACTTCGCACGAAAGCTTAGGCTCAAGTGAATCGTGAATTGGAAGGTGCATTGCAGTTATTACTGCTTCCACCCATGATATTGACAGATGTAAAAATTTGTGTTGCCGGTCCTTGACCGCAATTGGGACAGTTGACTTTATGTCTTTCAAGCATTGATACCTTTTTTGTAAATCTACTTTCGCAAAAATTGCATTTGTAATCGTAATTGGGCATTATTATTCCTCCTTTTTGACTTTCCTATTATAATATAATTAATAGATTACACTGTCAATATTATTAGCGTAAGAACATAGGCTGGTATACCTTGTTCGGAAATGTTAAAATTATATAAACGGGGTTTTTAATATATTAGAAAGACGTGGTTATGATGCTTCAGCCAAATCAAGCGGCAAAAAAAATAGAAAACTGGATAATTAATAAGGTTGAAGAAGCAAATGGGAAGGGTGTTGTCTATGGCTTATCAGGGGGGCTTGACTCGGCAGTTGTTGCTGTTTTATGTAAAAGAGCATTCGGGGAAAGGTCCACCGCGGTTATTATGCCATGTAACGGTAGTAAGGAGGATTTTGAACATGCTAATCTTTTAGTTAAGACCTTTGAACTCCCCCATAAATTCCTGGACCTGTCAAATATTTACGACATAATGGTTGCAAGTCTGGATCACCAATTAATGGGCTCCGGTAGCGAATTAGGAAATGCTAAAATAAATTTAAAGCCTCGTTTGCGTATGTCGGTTTTATATTACCTTGCAGCTGCTTTGGGCTATTTGGTAGTAGGCACTGGTAATAAAAGTGAAATAGAAATAGGTTATTTTACTAAATATGGTGACGGTGGAGTTGATTTGGAGCCCATTGGACATCTTTTGAAAGAGGAAGTTAAGGAGTTGGCGGTGTATTTAAAAATTCCGGAGGTTATTATTAGTAAGCAGCCGACTGCCGGGCTGTGGGAGGGGCAGACCGATGAACAGGAGTTGGGCTTCAGTTATGCCGAACTGGACAAATACCTAAAGCAGGGAATAGGCAGCAAGGAAATAAAGAAAAAAATTGAGCTACTCCGCAGAAACAGTCAGCATAAAAGACAAATGCCTCCAATGCCTGAATTTTAGCCGGGGGATTCTTGGAACCGAAGCATAATTATGCTAAGATTTAATCAGAAGAAAATAGTGTAAGGTGGGGAAAAAATGGCTGGACATTCAAAATGGAGCAATATTAAACACAAAAAGGCTAAGGCCGATGAGCAAAGAGGTAAGATATTTACGAAGGTTGGGCGGGAAATTTATGTTGCTGCCAAGGAGGGTGGCCCCGATCCTGAGGCAAATGCCAGGTTAAAAGCGGCTATTCAAAAGGCAAAGGAAGTTAATATGCCTAATGATAATATTATGCGTAATATTCAGAAGGCCACAGGCGGAGGCGAAACGGAAAATTACGAAGAAGCCGTCTACGAAGGTTATGGCCCGGGTGGAGTGGCCATACTTCTCAATATTATGACCGATAACCGGAATCGTACCGCCAGCGAAATTCGCTACTTGTTTTCCAGAAATGGAGGTAATTTAGGGGAAACGGGTTGTGTCGCTTGGATGTTTGATAATAAGGGGGTTATTAATATTGAGTTGGTTCAAGGTCTGGATCAAGAAGAGCTGATGTTAGAAGCTATTGAAGCAGGTGCGGAGGATATCACCTTTGATGATGAAGTAGCGGAAATCGTTACAGAACCGGAGGATTTCGAGGCTGTCAAACAAGCTTTGTCTGCTGCGGGCTTTAAAATTCAAACTGCTGAATACACAAAGCTTCCTCAAAGCAGTATAGATATCTCAGATCCCGAGCAAGCGAAGCAGGTGCTCAATCTAATGAACCTTTTAGAGGATCATGATGATGTTCAAGATGTTTATGCTAATTTTGATATACCCGATGAACTAATTGAACAACTTGGCTAGGGTTAGCTAAACCGACATAGAGTAAAAACATCCTCCATTGGAAATACTATACATCTCAGCAACCTGAATGGAGGTAGTTTTATGTTTAGTAGGTTTAAAGGATTTTTAGTTGTTCCAAGCATAATTATTCTTACACTTTTATTTGTTTGGTTGAGTTGGCAACCTTCCCCACCTGCGGGTAGATTTATAAAATACAAGGATTTTTTTACGGTTAATGAGCAAAACAACACCGTTACCGTTAGAATGGTTCAGCCTAACCCGGATGCTCAGGGAACCGTTTCTGCTGTTGACCGGGATTTGAGTCTTTCCGAGCTGGAGGCGCTAATAAAGGGCAATCCCAATTTGATTTTAAAGTTTGATATTGAACTGGATCAATTGGTTATCACAGAGTTCGATTTAGTTGTTGTCGGGGAGCAAAAAATTAAACTCGGTGTAGCAGGAGACTACCTAGGGATATATAAACAAATGGCCGATGGAACAGAAAGCCTGGAAAAGGTAGTACAAATTAAAATTAATGAGTTGCCATTGGAGTGGCAAACCGTGCTGTTAGAAGGCAAAATGATTTTTGACAGTGAAACTGCCTTGTTAGAGGCATTGGATAGTTTGGACGAGTACCAGCTACGCTGAGGAATAGTGCCATTATAGTTTAAATTGGTTAATATAATT
>JBBAFB010000099.1:0-7961 GCA_041655595.1 Bacillota bacterium | reverse complement strand
ATGGAAGCGGATCTTGAGCAACAGGGGCTGTCGGTTTCTTTAAAGCCCGTAACCAAGTTACAGGCTAAAGAAATCTATGTGCCGGGGGATATTTCTTCGGCTGCCTTTTTTCTGGTGCTGGGTGCAATTGCCGAGGATGGACAAATTACCTTGGAAAACGTGGGTTTAAATCCCACCAGAACAGGGATTATAGATGTTTTAAAAAAAATGGGCGCCGAGCTGACAATTTTTAATCAAAAAATTGTCAATGGTGAACCTATGGGTGATATTTTTGTCGCCAGCTCAGAGTTAAAGGGCATTGAAATAGGGGGGGATCTGCTGCCCAGGGTAATTGACGAAATACCGGTTATAGCAGTGGCAGCGGTTTTTGCCAAAGGGCTGACTACTATAAAAAACGCCGAGGAACTCCGGGTCAAAGAAACAGATAGAATAACCGCCATTGTAACCGAGCTAAAAAAAATTGGGGCAAAGATAACGGAAACTGAGGACGGCATGATTATAGAGGGCACCGGTAAACTCTACGGCGGTGAAATCAACAGTTATCGGGATCACCGAATGGCCATGGCCTTAACCATAGCAGGCTTAGTTAGCCAAGAAGGAGTAATAATTGATGACCCCCAATGTGTAGCAGTCTCCTACCCAAACTTTTGGGACAAGGGGACAGGAGTTTTGTCCCAGATTAGATAAATGAGGTGGAAAAATGGGTGCTGCAATCAGCGGAAAAACTAAATTGTACGGAGTTATCGGTGATCCGATTTCCCACAGCTTATCGCCGATTTTTCAAAACCAGCTTTTAAAACAAGAAAAAGCGGCTGGGGTTTACCTGCCCTTGCGGGTTACGGCAGATAAATTGCAAACAGCCGTAGAGTTTCTAAAAGATAATTTTGCCGGCTTTAATGTAACCATTCCACATAAGGAAAAGATTCTAGACTACTTGGATGAGCTTGATAAAACGGCGGAAGAATACGGTGCGGTTAATACAGTCAAAGTCCGGGAGGGCAGGCTGGTCGGTTATAATACCGACGGCACAGGTTTTATCAACAGCTTGAAGGATATTAATCTAAGCTTGACAGGGAAAAAGGTTCTGCTCCTAGGGGCCGGGGGCGCAGCCAAGGTAATTGCCTTTGAGGTAGTAAAACAGCAGGGAATACTGACAATTGCCAACAGAAGTCCAAAGAGAGCAGAAAATATTAAGGCTGAAATTAAAAAGCGTTATAATACCGATATTAATATTGCGGATCCAAATAGTATTCAGGATTCCTTTCAGATAATAATCAACGGCACCTCAGTCGGCATGTATCCTCAAGTCAATGCTTGCCCAGTAGCAGCAGAGGCGCTAAAAGACGCGGAACTGGTCTACGATTTAATTTACAACCCCGGCGAAACCAAATTATTGAGGCATGGCAGAAGCCTGGGTGTAAAAACGGTAAACGGTTTACCCATGCTCCTCCACCAGGGAATAAAATCCTTCGAAATCTGGTGGGACAGGGGGACAGGAGTTTTGTCCCACCGACCGGAGTTGTTTGGTGCATTGGCGGCTTCTTTGGTGGGACAAAACTCCTGTCCCCCTGTCCCACTGGAGGAATTGAGAAAGATAATAGATGAGTGTGATCAACAGCTGGTCAGAATTTTTGAGGAAAGGCTAAGGGCTGTTTTAGCAGTTGCAGCCTATAAAAGGGAACATCAATTACCTATCTTGCAGCCGGAAAGGGAAAGCCGGGTTCTTAAAAAGGTACGATCATACTTAGGAGAGGAACAATTCTTGCCGGAATTAGAATTGCTCTACAGGCAAATTTTGAAAAGTAGCCGAAAAATCCAATCAAACAAGCTATTCCCCTATAATATTGTGCTCATTGGTTTTATGGGCAGCGGTAAGACCTCGGTCGGCCGGGAATTGGCCACCTTGTTGGAGATGGATTACCTGGATACGGATCAATTAATAGAGAAAGAAGCAGGGATGTCAATTAATGAAATTTTTCATATCCGGGGGGAGGCAGGCTTTAGAAAACTGGAAAAAGAGGTAATAGCGGCTTTAAAAGGTGTACACAACAAGGTTATTGCCTGCGGTGGCGGTGCGGTACTGGATGCTGAAAATAGTGCGGTTTTAAAAGGTAACGGCAAATTGGTCTGGCTCCAGGCCTCTTGGGAATCCGTTTATAATCGTCTTTTAGGGGATACTGCCAGACCTTTATTGAAAAACAATTTTACCGGGGAACAGTTGGCAGAACTGCTTGAGAACAGACTACCTGTCTATGAGCAAGTCTGTGATTTTAAAATTAGTACCGATCAGAAAGGGGTTGCTGAAGTAGCTGAAGAAGTAATAGCAAAATTATTGCGGTAAAGGGATAAGGGGGCAAAATTTTTGTCCCCTTATCCTAAAATGCTACCTGTTAATCAGCATTACCCCTAGGGGGCCGTCTTCCCTGATAATATCCCGGATTTCATAAACTGAAATGGGGAACATGGGGAAGCCGAACACATAGGGAGTCATTGCATAAAGTTGGTAGTAGATGACTAACGCTTTATCGGCTATATAGTAATCTTGATCGGGCTTT
This sequence comes from Bacillota bacterium, assembly GCA_041655595.1. Taxonomy (GTDB): domain Bacteria; phylum Bacillota; class DULZ01; order DULZ01; family DULZ01; genus JBBAFB01. The sequence goes on along the minus strand of JBBAFB010000099.1, from coordinate 5,406 downwards.
ACTCCAACAAAGCCGTTGATAATCGGTATCTCCCTTTCTCTAATCTGCCTTTTGATAATTGTATCCAGCCTTCGTTGATAATCTGCATTTGGTTTAAACAGCTCTCTCAGTTGATAATTCCTGCCTGTAGCAATATCGAAGGTTAAGGATTTTAGAATTGTCAGACCGTGGGCAGCGTGATAGGGGTAGGTATAATTACCGATAACAAGGCTTAAAACACCTCTTTGATTGTTTTTCAGCTCAAAAAAACCGTTTACCTGGGTTCTCATAGGATCTTGAAAATATCCCTGCTCTCTGATTAATCTCTGCACTAAATCAGTAATCTGTCTATTCATGCTTTGTAAGGCACTTTGGTTGGTGCCGAAGATGATTTGAGGAAAGAATATCTCAAGGTTGGGTAAAACCATTCTGCGGGAGACAATTTGTAGGGGCAGTGCGAATTCGTTCATATTAATCCTCCTTAAAACTATGCTTCTGTTCCAGCATATTCATCAAGCTGTCTTGAGGTTATAAAATTTCAGCAGCATAAGGAGGTGTGGTCCAAGGGGCGGCGGGGCAAGGCGGCCCCTTGGCTCACTAATCGTATTTGGTACATCTGACATAACCCCTGAATTCCTTTTCCAGCAGTTTGCCAAAATGGAAGATGGCATTTTCATTGCCGATGGCGCTGATTAATTGCACACCAAGGGGAAGATTACGGTCATCCACATCTACGGGAACGGTAAGAACGGGCAGACCCAGCACATTTGGCAAAGCAACATAGGGCATATATCTAAGGAAGGTCCTACGGATGGACATAATTTCATCAAAAACCTTTCCGTGGGGCAGGGCCGTTGTGTGGTAGACGGGCATAATTAAAACCCGGTTGCTGAAATATTGCTGAGCCCTTTGGTCAGCTTCCATTAGCCAAGTCCTAAGCCTTGCAAGCTTGCTTTTTGACGGTTTAAACAGCCTTGAGCCAAAAACAGCCCAACTTAAATAGCGGTGGTACTCACTTTTACCTGTGATGATTTCCTTCAAATATTCCCAGCCGGGATTAAAATTGGTTTCGTTTAAACCGTTAGCTACCATTCCTTTTCCTTCATCATGGGACATGATTAATTGCCACATGGAGCTGTACTGGTCAAAATAAGGAGGCAGCAATTCATCCACCCGGTAATCAAAGGAAAGCAGTTCTTTTATGGTATCTAAAGTTGTTTCGGTTTTTTCGGACAGGGGAATTCCCGGCTGCCCGGATAAAACCGTTAAACGGAATTGAGAGGGATTGTTTTTTCGCGTAGGGAAGGAAGAAATAAGATCATTAAGCAATTCTGCATCAGCGACGGATTTAGAGATTGCACCAAGACCCAGCATCCTTTGCTGAAGGGGTTCGTGGGTCGGCGGAAAATGTCCTTTATCCGAAACTTGTTTATTTCCCGACTTAAACCCGATTACCCCATTAAAATGGCTGGGAAATCTGATAGAACCTCCAATATCGGAGCCAATCCCCACCGCAGCTCCCCCCACTGCAATTAAGGCCGCCTCTCCACCGCTTGAGCCCCCTGCCGTGCGAGTTAAATCCCAGGGATTATTGGTTTGACCGAATAATTTATTATCCGTTTCTTGGGCAAAGCAAATGGTGGGGGTATTGGTTTTGCCCAAAATAATTGCCCCTTCCCGGCGTAAGAGCGCAATTGCATCCCCATCCCGGGGGGCAACCGCATCTTTACGATGTAATAATCCGCCGGTAGTTCTCATCCCCGCAACATCAAAAGATTCCTTTACACTGATTGGCACTCCGAATAAGCGGCCTGTTACTCGGCCCCGGGCTAAAAGCCGTTCTTTTTCTTGGGCTTCTTCCATCGCCGCTGTAAATCTGGCTTGCACCAGGGCATTTATTATAGGATTGACCTTTTTAAGGTGGTTGATATAGGCTTCCACTGCAGAGGTGATTCTTACCTCGCCTGCTTTAATTTTCTCGCTCAGGATACCGGCATCTAAATCTAATAGGTTAGTCATCTTATTTCCCCCTCCGTTTTTAAATTATTCTCACAATTGCAACTGCTATAGTATTTATAGCTAAAATCCGTTATTCCTGCCGGAATTAAAAAGTTAGGTGAAGGAGTGGAAATTTTATTTCATTTTGTCCTGTCCCTCTTTGTCGAAAGAAAACCGAGGCGGCCGGCATAAGGTGACAAATAATCAAGGGGGCCTGTACTATAATGGATTGAGACGGATTTGGATAGCGTGGTGACTAAAACGTGTTGGGGCCTTACGAAATCTACCCATACCAAAGGGCGGAGGAAAACCGGGAGCAGTTGGAAGGGGAACAAGGGCAAATCAAAAGAGGTATTAGTCGGCTTCTGAGACAGTGGATCAGGCCAAAGGCTCTATTGGTTTTTCTGATCGCCTTTTTATTGGGTAGGGCGGCGATAGGGGGACAACTAGTTCCCTTTGGTATAGCCTTCTTGGTTGCAGTTATGATTCGCAGTCCCCATTTACTTTTACCCGTGGCCATCATGACTATTATTGGTGAAAGGAGTTTAGGTTTTGTAGAGCCTGCTTGGCTTACTTCCTTTACTTTTATAGTTTTAATTTTATCGAGAAGTTTTTTAGCAACTAAAGGGGCAGGCTTTATCAGACAGAGCATCAAGGCGGTATTGTGGATTTTTACCACCAAGGTACTGTTGTTTGTAGTTTTTTTACATCCCCTGGCCTATGATTACCTGCGGCTTGCTTTGGAAGCCATGATAGCGGGGGCTTTGCTACCTTCTTATTTAATCATTGTCAGAGTTATCCAAAACCCTAGGGACAACTTCGGTAAGCTACAGGAAGAAGCCGGCAGTATCATCTTTTTGTTTCTAGGCTTACTGTTGGGATTAAACCTTACCGTTGCCGGGTACAATTTGGGAGCGGTTATCAGCAAATATCTTGTGCTTATGGCAGCCTTTGGGGGGCCGGGTTGGGGGGCAGCCATAGGTGCGGCCTGCGGTTTAATACCTGGACTGGCGCAGTTTAACGGTTTGGTGCTAACCGGACTTTATTCCCTTTCGGGCATGCTGGCCGGCTTGCTGAAGCATTGGGGCAAATTGGGTATTTTAGCGGGTTTTTTTTGCGGCAACCTATTTTATAGTTTTTATTTTAGTGATCACTTATTCTTAACAGACTTCCTGAAAACCAGCGGGCTGGCAGCCGGGTTGCTTGTACTCACTCCAAAAAGGATTCTTGATTATTTATCCGGCCGGCAGTCAAAGAGTGCTCGCCAGGTTAAAGAGCTGCCGGCTAGTATTGAGCTCGGCCTAAAAGGCTTGATTAATTTGTTTGAAATCCTGTCGTCCAGATACATGCAAACAGCGGCGGCCATTGAAGAAAAACAAGGCAGGGAAAGGGTCATCAAAAACACAATTAATAAGGTTTGTCTTGATTGCCCTCTTTCACGCTATTGCTGGGAGGAGGAAGGATATTTATACTATCAATATTTGTCCTCATGGCTTGAACAATTGGAAATGGGCAGGACGGAATACCCCGAGGAGTTTATGCCCCCGGAGCTGAAAAAGCGCTGCAAAAGACCTATTGAACTGGGCACAACATTGTCCTATTTGTTAGCGGTGGAAACCGCCAATGATCTTTGGCAAAGAAAAATAGTTAAAGAACGAAAGGCTACGGCGGCCCAACTAAGGAGTACAATCAAAATTTTGGAGAAGGCCCACCGGGATTGGGAGAAAATATCCGAACGGGATGAGGCCATTGAAGAAACATTGCTTTTAGAGTTAGAGGGCCTGAATCTATATCCGGAAAGGCTGGAAGTGTGGGTTGACGAGGAACAGGGAACGGATATTTATCTGGAACTGAAAATCCAGAGGCAGAAGGGTGTGAATTATGCGGAAACCATTGTAAAGGCGTTTTCTGCAAACCTGAATCTGCCCGTAACCGTAAAAAAACAGTATTTTAGCGGTTTAGATTCGATAGAGAATCTTTGCTTAAGGCTAATGGTTATTAAGGAAAGTAAGCCGGAAATTGGCTTTGCCAAGCTGGCAAAGGAGGGTTCGGAGGTTTCCGGGGATTCCCTTTTAGTAAGCGGTCTCAGCCAAAACAGATGGCTATTTTTATTGAGCGATGGCATGGGTAGCGGTGAAAAAGCTTTTCAGGAAAGCAGCTCCCTGGTGTTATTATTGGAACAATTGCTGACCTTGGGTTTTTCCCTAGCGGAAGCAATTGAGATGGTAAACACCCTAATTTTCATAGAGGGGGATGAAAGCTTCGCCACAATTGATTTGTTTTTATTAGATTCGGATCGGGAGCTGCTGGAATTTATCAAAATCGGAGCTGTGCCAAGTCTTTTGATTACCGGCGGCAACTGCACGATTTTAGAAAACAGCAGTATCCCAGTGGGAGTTGTGGAGGAGATCACCCCAGAAACCATTTCCCGGACCTTGGAGCCGGGGGCTATTTTAATTATGGTTTCGGATGGGGTGTGGCAAGGTGCAAAAAATAATAATCAAGAAGGGTGGCTGCCGGATTTTATTAAAGGGGTGTGGCAGCTTGAACCTAATAAGCTTGCTCATCGCATTTTGGAGCACGCAAATATTTTACACGGCGGCAAAGCGGAAGATGATTTAACGGTTCTGGTGGCAAAAATAACCTCGGAGTAAAAAGCCTTGCGGGGCTTTTTTTGTTAACACGGTTAATGCTACCGGCTGAAAATATTTAATAATACCGGGATCGCTGCCAGGCCTTTTAGCAGGATAAGGATAAGCAAATAGAGAATTGAAATAATAGAAGGGAATAAATGAACATTGGTTAAGGAATTTGGCTGAAATGCAAAAAATTAATTTTTAAAATGAGGGGCATCAATCCTTGAGGGAAACAGCGGAAAGAACTATTATCAAATATCATATGCTGACCAAGGGAACCGGGGTGGTCATAGGGGTTTCTGGCGGACCAGATTCTATTGCCTTACTGCATTTGCTCCACCAACTGAAGCAGGACTGGCAGCTGAATTTGATTGTTGCCCATTTTGATCATTCATTAAGGCCCGAATCCTCTCGGGAGGCAGAATTTGTGGAAAAGTATGCACGGGAACTTAATCTGGAGGTTTTTATAGAAAGAGGCCAAGTCAAAGAATATGCCCAAAAGAATGCTTTATCCATACAAGTTGCGGCTAGGGTGCTACGTTACGGTTTTTTGGAAAGGGTGGCCGATCAAACTCAAAGCCATAGGATTGCAGTAGCACATCACCTGGATGATCAAAGCGAAACCATTTTGATGAATTTTTTAAGGGGGCCAAGCCCCCGAGGGCTCGCCGGTATTCCTCCGGTTAGAGGGAAAATAATCAGGCCGTTAATAGATGTTACCCGTAAAGAAATTGAAGAATATATAAAAAACAATCACCTGGCAACTGTGGAGGACTGTTCAAACTACGATAAA
>JBBAFB010000098.1:0-8302 GCA_041655595.1 Bacillota bacterium | reverse complement strand
TAGAAGGCTCAATTAAAAAAGTAGAGGATGGGACAAAAATAGCCAATGAAACAGCCGCCGCTCTTACCGAAATTGTAGAAGGGGTTGCTAAAGCAGCCAACTTAGTAGGGGATATTGCTATTGCATCTAACGAGCAGGCCTCCGGCATTGCCCAAATTAATCAAGGAGTTATGCAGGTATCTCAAGTGGTGCAGACTAACTCCGCCACTTCGGAGGAAAGTGCTGCTGCTAGTGAGGAGCTCTCCAGTCAAGCTGATTTAATGCGAGATGCTGTTGCAAGATTTAAGCTGAAGAAGGTAAGCCATACTTATAATAAATATGAAGAATTAAATCCGGAAGTACTAAAAATGTTGGAGGAGATATCCGAAAATAAGAAGGCAGATAAAGAAGATGAGCAACAACATAAAGGGGAAGGCTCTCCTGCCAAGGCGAAGATTGCATTGAGCGATAAAGAATTTGGTAAGTACTAATGTTGTACCGGCGGGGCTGTAGAATCCCGAGGTAGTAAATGACGTAATAATATGGCATAAAAACTTTGCGGGGTAAGCTGTGGTTGCTCAAAAGCTTAGCAGGGGCGGTCTTTGCCGCCTTGGGGCAACCACGGACTCCTCGATTGTAAATAGCTAAAAAAGGTGGACAGTCTCTTATGGTTAAGACGGAAGATTATTATAGAATTCTCCAAGTTCATTATTTTGCGGAGCCGGAAGTTATTGAGGGGGCATACAGAAAACTGGCAAAAAAGTATCACCCGGATATTAATAAAAACGAGTCCGCAAAAGAAATTATGCAAATGATTAACAAAGCCTATGCCGTGTTAAGTAACCCTACCCAAAGGGAGAGATATAATATGGAGTGGAGAGAACTGTATTTTAAATCTGGGCATGAGGATCCCCAAATAAGGGCCATGGCCGAAAAGCTTAAAAAAACCTTGTTAACTGCCGAAACCAAGCTCTATAATTACTTTCAACATATTATGATGGGTAGATTTGATGAGGCTTATCAATTGATTTCGAATTTTGACAAAGCAAATATTGACAGAAAGGATTTTATTGCTTGGCAAAAAGCTGTGGCAATTATTTTCCGGTTAAAGGAACACGAATTGAAGGTCAAAGAAATACATAAAAATAAGCTGCTAAATGGACATCTATTCGACGAAGTTGTAGAATTTAAAATTGATGTGTTGGAATACAATGCCGTTATGGATATGACGGGCAGGGATGTGTTAGCCAAGATGGTAGTTTTTGAGGAAGATGGTGAGTGGCGAGTTTTTGTAGGGCACGAAAAACTTCAGCCCTTTATCGAAAAAGTAAAAGAATTATCGGGCCTTTTAAACGCGAAAGCAGTTCTCAATGAGTTATCAGAGGACCATAGCAAGTTGGATGGGCTTACCGGCCTACTAAATCCTAGGGGTATTAAGGAAAAATTAAAAGCCGAAGTGCAGAGAAACGAAAGGTATGGTAATATATTCTCGACTATTTTTTGTGTGCTTGATTTCACCAAAACCCTTGAAAAAACTCCGCCCCGGGTTGAGCAAGAGCAAATAATTAAAGCGGTGGGTAATTTATTGCTAAACAACCTAAGGAAACTAGATTCTGCAGCCAGATGGGAGGAAAATGCATTTTTAGTTTTACTGCCGGAGACAGAATTAAATTCGGCACTTGCGGTTTCTGAAAAAGTTGATTTTCTGATAAAAAAGGAACCAACCTACCTGGCAGAAAAGTTCATTTTTGGCTTGGGCGCAGCGGAATATGCCGATTCTTTGGATAAAACACTTAATAGAGCACTTAATAGAGTAATTATGAAATGATAGGTGAGATTTGTGCTGGCTATAACTGACATAGAGTTTAAAGAACTGACAGATTATATCAGGAGTAATTATGGGATTAACTTAAAAGAAGAAAAAAGATCTTTAATAACGGGCCGTCTTCACAATGTGTTGGTCCAAAATAATATGCAGAGCTTTTCCCAGTACTATGATTATATACTGGCGGATAAAACAGGAGAAGCGGCAATTACACTGATTAATAAAATCACTACCAATCACACCTTTTTTATGAGGGAAGTAAACCATTTTTACTATTTTAGAGATCAGGTGCTTCCATACTTAGCAAGTACTATAAGTAATAAGGATTTGCGTGTTTGGAGCGCCGGCTGTTCCACAGGGGAAGAACCATATACCTTAGCCATGATTATTGATGAGTTTTTTGGCAGAGAAAAGATGTTGTGGGATACCAAAATACTGGCCACGGATATTTCCAACAAAGTGCTGGGAGAGGCTACAGCTGCTGTTTATGCAAATGAGGAAATAGCTACCTTGCCACCCCAGTGGAGATTAAACTATTTTAAAAAATTTAACAATGAAAGCTCTGTCCTAGTTGATAAAATCAGGAATGAAGTAATATATAGAAAGTTTAACTTAATGGACAATGTTTTTCCTTTCAAGAAAAAGTTTCATGTGATTTTTTGTCGAAATGTAATGATTTATTTTGATAATAATACTAAAAACGATTTAGTTAATAAATTTTATGATTTAATGGAATATGGGGGCTACCTGTTTATCGGCCATTCAGAATCCCTTAATAGGGAAAAAACCAAGTATAAATATATTATGCCGGCAGTCTACAGAAAAGAGTAAAGGGTGATTATGTGAAGCAAGGGGACAAAATTAAGGTTTTAATAGTAGATGACAGCCTTGTGTTTAGGGAAGTGCTGTCCAGGGGTGTTTCCTCTGATTCTCAAATAGAAGTGGTGGCAAAAGCAGGAGATGCCTTCGATGCCCGGGATAAAATCATTCAATTTGAGCCGGATGTAATGGTTTGCGATGTGGAAATGCCTAAAATGAATGGCATTGAATTTATTAAACGCTTGTTACCCCAATATCCCTTGCCGATTATTGTTGTAAGCTCAATCAGTAAAAATGTTTTTGAGGCATTAGACGCGGGGGCTATTGATTTTGTGACCAAGCCTGACGTTAATTCCGTTAAAAGCGTTGAAAATTTTATTGCCGAAATGATTGGGAAAATAAAAATAGCTTCCACTGCCAAGGTTTTCGCTCGGAAAACAAAAGTCTTGCCGGAAGAGATATCCGGCAAATCAATTTCAGATTCTAATAGGATAATTGCCATAGGTGCTTCCACCGGAGGTACGGAGGCAATTCATGGGATTTTGAAGCTTCTGCCTGGCAACACACCGGGAATCTTGATAGTTCAGCACATACCTCCGGGGTTTTCCCGTATGTTTGCAGAAAGGCTAAATGCCACTACTAATTTAAAAGCCAGGGAAGCCAAAACGGGGGATTATCTGGAGCAAGGTTTAGCCCTGGTAGCGCCGGGGGATCGGCATATGAAAATCAAAAAGGTTGGCGGTCAATATAGAATTGAATGTTTCTCAGGAGAAAAAGTCAACGGGCATTGTCCCTCTGTAGATGTTTTATTTGAATCCGTTGCTAAGGAAGCAGGGAAGCAAGCCATCGGTATGATACTAACAGGCATGGGTTATGACGGGGCCAAAGGTCTGCTGACTATGAGAAGAAGTGGGGCTAGGACTATAGGTCAGGATGAAAATTCCTCCGTGGTTTATGGCATGCCGAAAGTGGCCTATAATATTGGTGCGGTGGAGAAACAAGTATCTTTAGCTCAAATACCGGCAGTGTTGGGCAAACTATTGGATGAGGCTTAAAATAGGCTTAAGGGGTGAAATAAATGGACAAGATTATCGGAATAGGCGAATATGCAGTATCCTCTGATTTGAATGGCACTATCAAAACCTATGCTCTGGCTACCTGTGTAGCACTAACTGCCTATAGCCCGAAAGAAAAAGTGTTGGGGATGGTACATATGGCTTTACCTGATTCAAATATCACCCAAAATGCGGGTATTTTAAACCCCGCTTATTATGTCAATACGGCCATTCCGCTGTTGATCCAAAATATTTGTCTTTTATACGGTTGTAAAAAAGAAGAATTGGTATTAAAGCTTTTTGGAGGGGCCCGATCTATCCGTAAGGATGACCTTTTTAAAATAGGTATCCGTAACCTGGAAATGGTAGAAGCAGTTTTAAAACAACTTAATCTAAAGATTAGTCATTATGATGTGGGCGGAAATACGTCAAGGACCGTTGAAGCCAATATTGCCACAGGTGAAACTAAGGTTGCCTATCAGGCTTTAATTATTTAAAAAGGGAGGGGTTGTTTTGTCTGATATCAGAAAACGGAGAAAACTCAAGAAACGGATACACGGACATACTTTTCCCCGCCTAGAAGAGGCTGGAATTGCCAAAGAATTTGCAAAGGTCTATGAATTGTTTTTCAAAAGAGCCAGGGACAGTATTCTGGTTTATGACGAAGGTGGAAATATTATCGAGGCCAATGATGCCGCCATCAAAACATATCAATATAAAAAAGAAGAGTTGTTATCGAGAACAATTTTTGATTTAAGAAAAGATCTTGATTTGACAAAGTTACAATTTAGCAGGGCTTTAAACGAGGGTATCATTTTTGAAACCATTCATTTTAGAAAAGACGGGAGTTCTCTTCCCGTAGAAGTAAGCTCACAAAGCACAAATCTTGGTGCCAAAAAAGTTGTCGTCAGTATTATTAGGGATATAACAAGCCGCAAGCAAGCGGAAATGGAGACCGAAAGGGCTGTAATAGCGTCAAAGGCCGCCTATGAGGCCAAAAGTGAATTTTTATCTAATATGAGTCATGAAATCCGGACGCCTTTAAACGGAATTATCGGCATGATTGATTTAACCATGTTAACTGCCTTGTCCCAGGATCAGTTGGACAACCTAGCTACCGCAAAAACCTGCGCCAATTCCTTACTGAACATAATTAATGACATACTTGATTTTTCAAAAATTGAAGCACAAAAGCTAATCATCAGATCGGCGGAATTTAATTTAAAATCCCTAATAGACAAAACCCTCAAGATTCATTACCATCAAGCCCGGGGTAAGGGTGTGAAAATAAATTGTAGTCTGTCCGATCAGATTCCTGATATGCTTTGGGGGGATGCCCATAGGCTACAGCAAATATTAAACAATCTTTTGAGTAATGCTGTTAAATTTACGGATCAAGGCTCTATAAACCTGGATATTAAAGCTATTCACCGGTTAGGCGATAATATTACTATTCAGTTTTCTGTTGCTGATACCGGGATTGGCATTTCCGAGTTGGAAATGGAAAAACTTTTTAGTAGCTTTAGCCAGGTTGACGGTTCGACAACAAGAAAGGTAGGCGGCACCGGACTGGGGCTGGTGATTTCCAAACAACTGGTGGAGCTAATGGGCGGCAGGCTGCTTGTGGAAAGCAAAAAAGGTGTAGGCAGCGTCTTCTACTTTGATTTGAAATTTAAAATTGGAGCAGCTAATAATGAAAAAGTAGAAAGCTTGAAGCATAAGGGCGCTTATAAAACCGATAGGGATGTCAAGGTATTACTTGTTGAAGATAATTTGGTTAACCAAATTGTAATCGGAAAAATGCTGGCGGAATTAGGCTATAAGTACGAGGTAGCCGATGATGGGGAGCAAGCCCTAAATTTATTGGCAGACAACCATTATGATCTTTGTCTGATGGATATTCAGATGCCGGGCTTAGACGGCATTACAGCCGTTGGCAGGATCCGTCAAAATGAACAAAAAAGAGGCGGTCATTTGCCCATTGTGGCGATAACTGCCCACGCCCTTTATGGGGATAGGGAGAGGTTTATAAAAAAGGGCATGGATGAATATATTGCTAAACCCTTTCATTACACGGAATTGTTTGACATTATAGAAAAGCTTCTAGACAGGTTTGGCGATAATCAACGCAGCATTCAACATGTTGCTACCAAGGAAGAAGCCGATACTGTTAGTGAATTGCAAGATTTTTTGAGAGACTATGCCCAAGAGGTAAAAACGGTTTTAGATAAAATAACTAAAAATAGTCAAGTACTAAATCGCCAAATTGGAGAAGGCAAATTAGCGGAGGTAGAGGGTTTAGCGCAAGAAATAAAAACCTTGGCAGCTTTAATCAGTGCGGATAGAATAAAAGCTTCAGCCTTTAGAATCCAACTGGCCATCAGAAGAGGGGACTTGTTGGAGGCAGGAGAACTGTGTGCGGAATTAGAAGAAGAAATCAAAAAGTATGTAGCTATTATTAACAGAAGAGGTGTTTGAAGTGAAAATTCTTATTGCAGAAGATGATTTAGCCAGTAGAAAATTTTTATTTAAACTTCTCTCCAAGTATGGCAAATGTGACCTGACCATTGATGGCATAGAGGCCATGGAAGCCTTTGCAATTGCCCATGATTTGGGCCAACCCTATGATTTGCTTTGCCTTGATATCATGATGCCCAAGATTGACGGTCTAAAGGTGTTTAAAACCATCAGGGAATATGAGGAGAAACAAGGTCTTGATGATACTAAAAAATGCAAGGTAATCATAACCAGCGCTCTAAGTGAATCAGAGGTCGCCTTTGATTCTCCCGGCACAGGAAATGAAGTTTATGAAACAAAACCGATTGATTCAAGCAGGATTAAAGAGGCGCTTAAAAAGCTGAAGCTTATTTAATCCATTTTGTCGGGTGGGGAGTTGAGATTGGATGGAAGTTAAGGAAAATATTTTAAATTGTACCGAGGGAGATGTTTTGGCCGAGGATATTTTAAGTCCCTATGGTGCTGTGTTGTTGCCTCGCGGAACCTTTATTAATGATTATATTATGCAAAAGTTAATGGAGCTTGGTATCGAAGAAGCGCTGATCTTCAGGATGGAGCACAAAGCTATTTCCAAGGGTTTATTTGAGAAAAGCTACGCCAGCAATATGTATAAAACCAAGCGATTAATGCAAGCATTAATCAAAGGGGAAAAATTGGACAGTACGGCAGTGGAAGAGATTACAACGGCTATTGTCTCTACTAAAGAAGAAACGGAGCAAATCATAAAATTTTTAATGAGGGTACAAGAAGTAGATGATTATACTTATTATCATAGCGTAAATGTTTCATATTATTCCATGTTAATAGCCAGATGGCTTAACCTAGCTGAAAAGGAAGTAAAAATAATAACTCAAGCCGCCCTGCTGCACGATGTAGGTAAGGCAAAAATCCCCAATGAACTTTTAAATAAACGTGAAAAGTTAACTAATGAGGAGTTTGAAGAACTTAAAAGGCATTCTCAATATGGTTATGAAATGCTAAAAGATATTAAGGAGATCTCTTGGGAGGTTAAAAATGTGGTATTGATGCATCATGAAAGGGACGATGGATCCGGCTATCCAATGGGGCTTACTCGCGACAATATTAATAATTATGCAAAGATTGTAGCAGTGGCGGATGTTTATGATGCCATGACCTCTAATCGGACATATAAGCAGGCCATGACACCTTTTAATGCCTTTGAAGAATTTTTTGCTATTTGCAGAAGTCGTTTGGATATGAGTATAGTAGACCTGTTTTTAACTAATTTAGCAAAATATTATGTAGGCTGTGAAGTAATGTTAAGTGATGGAAGAAGGGCTAAGGTGGCCTATGTGCCGCCGCAATGCCCCTGGAAGCCTATAATTGCACTAGACTCGCAGTTTTTGGATTTGTCCTTGGAAAAAGAACTTACAATTATGGGAATGATTTGATACACTTAAATTTATAATTACCGGATTGCTAAAATTTTTTTATAACCAATTATCATTTAAGACCGTTAAATTGTCCTCCTAAACATGGTGTAGGGTCTCACCTTCGGTTAAACTTCTGTTTTCGGTGTTAGGGGTGGCAGATGAAAAATTCTAGGAAGTGAAGCAAATGAATGGGCTTGAGCATTTAATAGCTGAGAAAGACAGGCTCAAATTAGTTTTGGCCAGCATTGGGGACGGTGTGATCACAGTTGATACCGAGGGGAAAATTATTATGATGAATAACAGTGCGGAAAAGATAACCGGTTATTCCGTAGATTTTGCTCTCCACCAACCTATCCATGAGGTCTTTAAAATAATCAATAAAAACACCGGTGAGCCTCAGCATGATTTATTGAAGCAAGCTATGAGTAAAGGGGAAATTATAGGTCTTAAAAAAAACACGGTTTTGATCTCCAAGGAAGGTAGTGCAAAATATATTTCTGCCAGTATTTCTCCGATAAAGGTAACTGATCAGGATCTTGGTGTGGTGATAGTCTTTCGCGATATTACGAAGATTAGACAGGCAGAGGAAAATCTGCAAAGGTACCAGTTGTTATCAAAAAATGCCAACGATATTATTATTTTTTCCGATATAGCAGGTAAAATCATTGAGGCAAATCAGGCCGCTTTAATCGCATATGGCTATACCAAAGAAG
>JBBAFB010000097.1:0-8325 GCA_041655595.1 Bacillota bacterium | reverse complement strand
ACTTTTTAACCAAGTAATTTTTCTTTTCTAAAATCTCTTTTAGAATCGGGTTCCCCCCGGCATAGACCTCTAATAATGGCAACATGGCTTTGGTGGCTGCCTTGGTTCCGCCGGCATCATTCATATCCCTTAGCCACAATTCAAACGCTTCTCTTAGCTCTACAGGCAGGGGACTCCCCAGCGCCTGTCGCATTAAATCGGCCAAACGATTGCGCAATTGTTTTACAGCCGTTTGCATACCGAAACCAAATTCGGCGTTATCTTCAAAAAGAGAATTTGCCCAGGAGGGTCCTTTGCCCTCGGAATCGGTACAATAAGGAGTTGACGGAGCGGATGCTCCCCAAATAGATGAACAGCCGGTAGCATTAGCAATCATCATCCTGTCGCCAAAGAGTTGGGTGACTAACTTGGCATAGGGGGTTTCACCGCAACCGGCGCATGCACCGGAAAACTCAAGATAGGGCTCGGCAAATTGACTGCCTCTGACAGTATTGCGGCTGATTAAATCTTTTTTGGTTTTAAGAGTCAAAGCAAATTCCCAGTTTTTCTGTTCTTGTTCTAAATCCTCCTCCAGATCCACCATAACTAAAGATTTTTCTCTAGAAGGACAAATATTAACACAGTTATCACAGCCGGTACAATCCAAGGGACTGACTTGGATACGATAACCCAAACCGGCTAAGGGGCGTCCATTTGCCGCCAAAGTAACAAATCCTTCCGGCACTGTTGCCAATTCCTGCTCATCCAACAAGAAAGGTCTAATGGCGGCATGGGGGCAGACATAAGAACACTGATTACACTGGGTGCAATTTTCGGGCAACCAGCGAGGAATTTTAACCGCAATACCCCTTTTCTCGTATTTAGCCGTCCCCATAGGGAAGGTACCATCCTCCCTACCCACAAAGGTGCTGACGGGCAATTTATCCCCTTCTTGCCTAGTCATGGGAACTAATACATCAGAAATAAATGCGGGTACATCTGCAGTAACCGCCGCTTCCTCAGTTGCCTCGGCCCAAGAAGCGGGTACTTCTATTTTAACTAAGGCCTCTAGGCCCTGATCAACCGCCTCATCGTTCATCTTAACAATTTTATCGCCTTTTCGGCCATAGCTTTCACGAATGGCGTTTTTCATATACTTGACCGCATCTTCTATGGGAATAACATTGGCTAGTTTAAAAAATGCGGATTGCATCACCATATTAATACGGCCGCCCAAACCAATCTTCCCAGCGATTTCAATCGCGTTAATTATATAAAAATTAATATTATTGTCAGCCAAGTAGCGTTTAATGGCAGCAGGCAATTTTTCTTCCAGTTCCTCCGGAGACCAATTACAATTTAATAAAAAAGTACCTTCTCTTTTTAAACCAGATAAGACCTCATATTTATAAACATAAGATTGATTATGGCAGGCTACAAAATCAGCTTGATCAATTAAATAGGTTGATTTAATAGGCTTTTTCCCAAAACGCAGGTGGGAAATCGTTACACCGCCGGATTTTTTTGAATCATAGGCAAAGTAACCTTGGGCATAAAGATCTGTTTCGTCACCGATGATCTTAATGGCATTCTGGTTGGCCCCCACAGTTCCGTCAGCCCCCAGGCCCCAGAACTTACAGCGAATTGTCCCCTCCGGTGCCGTATTAACTCCTTCGACGGTTTTTAAAGATCTATGGGTTACATCGTCTTCGATACCAATGGTAAAGCCATTTAAGGGCTTTTCAGCTTTGAGATTATCAAAAACAGCCAAAATTTGGCCTGGGGTGGTATCCTTAGAGCCGAGACCAAAACGACCCCCAACAACCAAGGGAGGATTTTCCTGATCAAAGAAAATGGTTCTCACATCTTGGTAGAGGGGTTCTCCCAAGGAACCGGGCTCCTTTGTGCGGTCTAGAACAGAAATTCTTTTTACTGTCTTTGGCAAAACATCAAAGAAATATTTCGGAGAAAATGGTCTGTAGAGATGAACCTTAACTACCCCCACCTTTTCCCCCTTTGCCATTAAATAATCAACGGTTTCCTCAATGGTTTCACAAACTGAACCCATTGCTACGATAATATGCTCTGCATCCGGTGCACCATAATAATTAAAAGGCTTATATTCCCTGCCGGTAATTTTTGTTATTTCCTGCATATAATCAGCCACGATATCCGGCACTGCATCATAAAAGCTATTGGAGACCTCCCTGCTTTGGAAATAAATATCTGGGTTTTGGGCAGTTCCTCTAGTAACCGGGTTTTCCGGATTAAGCGCTCTATCGCGAAACTCTTTAATCGCATCGTGGTCTACAAGACTTGCCAGTTGGTCATATTCCAAAACCTCAATTTTCTGAATCTCATGCGATGTCCTAAAACCATCAAAGAAATGCACAAAGGGTATCCTTGATCTGATGGCGGCCAAGTGGGCTACCCCCGCCAAATCCATTACCTCCTGCACACTGCCTGAGGCCAGCATAGCAAAACCGGTTTGACGACAAGCCATTACATCCTGATGATCTCCGAAAATAGACAAGGCATTGGTAGCAATAGCCCTTGCACTAACATGAAAAACCGCGGGCAGCAGTTCACCGGACATTTTATACATATTCGGTATCATTAATAATAACCCTTGGGAGGCAGTATAAGTTGTTGTCAAAGCACCGGCAGCCAAGGAGCCATGCACCGCACCGGCGGCTCCCGCCTCGGATTGCAGTTCTTTAACTTCGACCTTTTGTCCAAAAATATTTTTTCTACCATGGGCGCTCCATTCATCTACAAGCTCAGCCATGTCAGATGAAGGCGTAATAGGGTAGATTGCAGCAACTTCGGTAAATGCGTAAGATACATGAGCAGCCGCTGTGTTGCCATTCATAGTTTTTAAAACCTTTGCCATTTTTCTTCCTCCTTAATTTATAATAATAAACATAAATGTTAAAGACATTTATTGCTAAATAAACAATAATTACCGTTCACCCCGCAAATTCTTCCATTCGGGGCAGCATTTATACCAAATATCAGTTTATACCCCCATTCAGCCCGTGTCAATTAATAATTTCAATTACTGCTTAACCTTTAACTAGAATTCAATTGTTTTGAAGCAAATCCTGCTTTTTTGACAAAAGAAATTAAGAACAAAACCGTTTCCTATCTAAATAACAATAGGAAACGGTTCTGCTATAAAACTATTGATCAAGTTGGCCTATGCCCTTGTAAAAATTAGTGATTACCACCGCCGCAAACAGCGTTATCTGACATTTCCTGCAACTTACCATCTACAAAATTTTGGATAACTTGCCCAACGGTACCGTGATTCATGTTTAAATAAACCCTAATACCTGCTTCTCTAAAACCGACCAGTGGTCTCATGCCCATGCCACCCACAATGATGGCATTAACATCTTTATCTTCCAATAGCCTAACTGGGACTAAGCAACCCCCTTGGGAATGCTCCACATTTT
Source organism: Bacillota bacterium (assembly GCA_041655595.1). Lineage (GTDB taxonomy): Bacteria > Bacillota > DULZ01 > DULZ01 > DULZ01 > JBBAFB01. The sequence continues at coordinate 4,888 of JBBAFB010000097.1, read as the reverse complement.
TTTCGGACTCCACACCTACAATCTCACCATCATCAATATCTACAATAGAAAACACATCACAATGACCAAAGTGACCAGATAAGGTAGAATCCAAATCACCTGCTCCTATGGCCGGAACTGCTACTCTTAATTTTTTCAACTGATTCAACTCCCTTTTGATTAGTCAATAATTCACAAGCCAACAGCTTTACACCTATTATAATATATTTAAGATAATTATCAACATCATTGAAGGTATTATACTAAAGATTTTTATTGAAAATAGCACAATCGCTTATTTGAACAATATGCTATTATTCAGAATTTGTGTATTATACAAGAACAACACATCCTGATCCGGGGAAAATTGCAAATACTCTTCCAGTAATTCCGCCGCTATATAACGCAGATCTATTAAGGTTATTTTAGCATAACCCTCCGCTAATAATGGGGCTAGGCTACTACTAAAGGAATCCCTGAATAATAACAGTTCTTTGTTACCGGGGGCATGAGGATTTGTAATGGTAAGCAGGGCTTTGGCACCCGACAAGAAAACATCATAGGGATCTACGCCTTCAAATTTTTCCGGCAAATACATTTTTCCGGTTGCTTCGGTTTCATAATCAAAGACTAAAGCCTTCTCCAGATATTTATTATTTAGGTATAATAAAGTGTCTGGCTTGGTTTTTAAAGCGGCCTGGCCATAGTAAGAACCATAAAAAGGGTAGAGCTCCGTTTTTACAAACTGCTCCAAGGTAACCCTTGTTTGAAGGCCATAGTGTTCAAATATTTTATTAGCCACATTTATCAACTTTTCCTGCCGCCAATGAAGGTCGGTTTTGTAATAATCATCTAAGGTTAACAAATCAAACAGGTTTAAATAATCCATGTTTTTAACGGTGGATTGCATGATTTGTTGTAACTCATTATAATCCATAGATAAATAACCATTATTTGCTGCCATAAAATAATTTTTATCCGGGATAATGGCATAACTGACTCTCATTCCCTGCAAATACTGCCGATAAATGCTATTTAGCTTTTCTGCTGCCCTGCCGATTGCTTTTTCATTGAGGGGGTATTCCAGTTTGCTGATGTTACCACCAACAAGGTAAATATCATTATTATCTTGTTGGTTCAATAAATATAGTCTGGTAAAGGCTTTAAAGCTTCTCAATTCAGTCCTGAAAACAAACTGATCCAACAGATATTGTTCATATGCTTGAAAATAAGCCCCTGAAAAAAGAGCAGTTTGGGAAAGCTTGGGCCTGGCGGCAAGTTGACGACGTTCGCTGATTGAAACGGCGGTATCAGGCTTTAGAATATTTAGCAGGGAAAAACCAAAGATAACCGCCATAAAACCTAGAACCACAGCCAAATCTCTAAACTGTCTTTTCATTGTAAAACCTCTTTCCTGTTTTAAAACCGAAAATATAGAAACGGGTTAAAAGAGCTGTCCACTAAATAACCGGTAATAACCAATAACAAAACAAGCTGCATGAAGGGTGTGGCGGTGTAAAATGCGGTCTTAACCCACTTATGGGATACTAAGGTGGTCACCAAATCCTTCATCAAAGGCGTAGCTGAAACAATTGCTCCCAAAAAAACTAGCGAATAACTTTTTAGATAGTAAATTGTTTCAGCACCGGAAAAGGGAATTTCCAAAAAACCGAACATGCCCTTTAAGTTATTCAGGCTTTCGGACAAACCATCTGCATTAAAAATAACAAAGCTGATTAAAACAAAAAACAACAAATAAAAATGTCTTAAAAAAACTGGAAGCCTTTCTAGAATGTGATTCAACGCAACCTTTTCCAACACTAAAAACATAGCAAAGTATAACCCCCAAGCGACAAAATTCCATTGGGCACCATGCCAAAAGCCGGTTAAAAACCAAACAACAAAAACATTTCTGATCCACTTAAGGGTGCTTACCCGATTACCGCCTAAAGGGATATACACATAATTTCTAAACCATGTTCCCAAGGAGATATGCCATCTTCGCCAAAACTCGGTCATATTTTTTGCCATAAAGGGGTAGTTGAAGTTTTCCAAAAAATGAAAACCAAAAATGCGCCCCAAACCAATCGCCATATCACTATAGCCGGAGAAATCAAAATAAATCTGTAGCATAAAAGCCACAGCAAAAATCCAATAAAATAAAACCGTCTTTTCATCCAGCTGTAAAAATATTTGGCCCAACTCACCCAAGGTATTGGCAATAATTACCTTCTTTGCCAGCCCTACAATAAAACGATTAATGCCGGAAGCCATATCCTTCACGGAATGGTTTCTTTTGTTTAACTGGCCCTCAACGGTGGCATATCGTACTACCGGACCTGCTATTAATTGTGGAAAAAGTGAGACATAGGTCATAAAATCAAGCAATTTTCTTTGAACCCCTATTCCACCCCGATAAACATCTATGGTATATGATAAAATTTGAAAAGTATAAAAGCTGATACCAATGGGCAGAACCTGTTTTAACACGGCTAAATTACTTCCAAATAAAGAATTTATATTGACTATAAAAAAATTAGTATATTTAAAATATAAAAGTCCACTAAGCCCCACAATAATTGAGGAGATAAGCGGAATGACCGCGTATCTCCCCCCTCTTAGCTTATTAATCCACAGGCCATGAAAATAGCCCGAAATTGAGGCCAACACCAGTAACAACACATACTTGGGTTCACCGTAAAAATAAAAAAACAGGCTGGCGATCAGCAACACCCCGTTTTTGTACCTTGCTGGAACAAGAAAATAGGCAAGCAAAACACCAGGTAAAAAATAGAACAAAAAACTAATACTGGGAAACAACATAGTTACTCGGCCAATTCAAGGAAAGCTTCATGCAATGCTTTGCCTTCCCGATCACTCATTATTAAGATTATGACATCACCGATATTGTCCACCACTACATTGGAAGGGTCCACACCTACACAAATCCATTTTCTAGGGTCCACATTCTCTTTGATTTCGCTTTTAATTTTTTCGATGTCCGCGCCTTCCTTTGCCCGCAATAGGCATAAAGAGTAAGCGTTGGGCATTATCATCGGCTCTGAACCTATTGCAGCTTCATAGTCCACATTTTTTGTGCCAAAATAGTGCTCAATGTTTTCGTCAGTTATCTCAGTGGTAAACAAACCCTTAGCAGAAAACTCCTTAAACTGTTCGCTGGTTGCCGCGGTTTCATATATTTTATCCAGAATTTCCTCCAGACTGCCCTCTAAATTGCTTGCCTGTTCAACCCCACCACCACAGCCGACAACACCAAAAAACAATACTACAACCATTAACAACAAAACAACTCTTCTCATGCTACTTCTCCTTTTTCTTTTAGTTGCTTAGATAGACGAAATAAATTTTTTTTTGTTTCACAGGTAGCCAAAGAATAGTTTGCTACAGCTATGTTGTTCTGTTCGGAACTTTCTAAAAGAAGGCCGGTAGACCTGTAATTCGACAAAAATAAAGGTATTTTGTTAAAAAGGCAGAAATATTTAACATTTAAATTATTAATTTAAGGAGTGATTTTTGTGAAAGGCAGCGTTGTTGGTACTTGGTTAACAAGCCTTAAAGATATTTACGGACAAGAAATCGTTAATAAGACCCTCAAGGAAGTTGGCTGGGACCCGGAACGAATCATTACTCCAACGGAAGATATTGATGATAATGTCATTAAAAAGATTGTTGAAGGCGTGGCCAATAAGGGCAATATTCAGGTTGAGCATTTGTGGAACAAAATCGGAAAAGGCAATGTCACTAACTTTCACCAATGGTTCCCTTCCTATTTTGAAAAGGATAACCTCAAGGAATTTCTAAAAATAATTGATGACATTCACACTCAACTTACAAAAATTATTCCAAATGCCACTCCCCCGAGACTCATCGCTACGGATACAGGCCCCGATACCCTTTTGCTGCACTATATTTCCAAGAGGGGTATGTTTCATTATTTTCTAGGGATACTGGAAGGAGCAGCAATCTTTTTAAAGGAGAAAATTGAATACGAAGTAATAGATCAGGGTAAAAATGAAGAAGGACTTCATTTTTTAAAGGTTATGGTTAAGTTCGAGTATCACAGCGGCAATCCTAAAAAGAACTTTATTATGAACAAAATATTTTCCCTAGGCCTTATAAAAAGTGTTCCTTTTAAGATAGCCTTTGCCACAGCACTTGCAACCATTTGTGGCCTGCTGCTGACAAACGGAGGCTTCCAACCGGAAATACTGCTCCCCACCTCCATAGTGTTCTTTAGCTCCTTAATATTTAGCACGATCTTTACTCTGCCGCTAAATTTTATTAAGAAAAATATTAATCAGTTAACGGCATTAGATTTCGTTAATAGGGTTGATCTGAGTAGTTTTGATGCACTAGAGGAACTGGATAAATCTTTGACCGAACTTTCAGCTAATATTAAAAAGGATCTAATTTTTCTAAAAGGCGGAACTGATGATTTACACTCCTTCACTGCAAAATTTGCCGAAATTGCAGGGCATATGTCCGGGGTATCCGATGAAATATCAAATATAGTTCACCAGGTTTCCGAGGGAGCCTATTACCAAGCCCAAGAAACAGAAAAATCAGTAGAAATCCTGACTAATAATGTAGATAACCTTAATACCCTGGCAGAAAAAGAATTGGACACAAAAAACAACTTAGAAGCCGCCGTCCAAAATATACTGCTTTCTTATGAAGAAATCCAAAAGGTTGCCGATTACCTTTTAATCACAAGGAATCAATTCAGCCAAGTTAATCAGCAGGGCAATGACCTGGCCCGCCAAGTAGAAGGTATTATGGAAATTGTAACCACGGTGGAAGGCATTGCCGAGCAAACAAACCTTTTGGCTTTAAATGCTGCCATTGAGGCCGCCCGTGCAGGTGAGCAGGGCAGAGGCTTTGCGGTGGT
>JBBAFB010000096.1:0-8375 GCA_041655595.1 Bacillota bacterium | reverse complement strand
AAGCCGTAACCGAAGGTGCCGGAAGCTGCTGTTACCGGGTTTTTTAATTTTATGCCACCGATATTTACAGTTAAATCAACGGCTGTCATGATCAATTAACACCTCCAAGGGTAAAACCGGGCCGTCTACGCAGACATGGATATAGGTTTCATCCTCTTTTTTCTGGTTACAGGTGCAGCCTAAACAAACACCAAAGCCGCAGGCCATCCTTGCTTCCAAAGAAGCCTCCCCGGGTATGCCATATTCCAAAGCAATTTTAGCAACCGCCTCTAACATGGGTTCCGGTCCGCAGGTATAAAGATAGCCCTTAAAACCACTATCTAATTCTCTGATTAATAAATCCGTAACAAAACCTTGCTTGCCTAAACTGCCATCAACGGTGGCAATTTGCACCCTTTGGCTGACTGCCAAAAAGTCCGTTAGCTTTAATATCTCCTGCCCGGAATTTGCTCCCAAAAGCGTCAGGGGCGGATTTTCCCTTTCTTTTAGGGCCTCCCCCAAAGCCAATAGAGGGGCCACACCAATTCCGCCGCCCACTAAGAGGCTGGTAGCGTTTTTGAGGGTAAAACCCTTACCCAAAGGTCCCAAAAGGTCTAACATTTCCCCGGCACTCCTGTTGCTTAACCAAAGGGTGCCCTTCCCTTTCTTTTCGATTAAAAATTCTATCAGCCCTTCCCGCTTATTTAAATGATGAATACTGATGGGCCGGCGCAAGTAGGGATCAAGACTGGCGCCGCATTTTATTTGCACAAATTGGCCCGGCTTTGCTGTTAGGGCTAGCTTGGGGGCCAAAACCAGCAGTGAAAAATATTTATCGCCAAGCCTGGAGTTTTTTAACAATAGTCCTTGTTCTAAATTAGCCATACTTACCTCCCTTGGTCTATCAGTAATCCAGCTTCCATTAAAACCTTTCCGTCCACTATGGTCATTATCGGCCAGCCTTTCAGCTCCCAGCCATGAAAAGGAGAATTTCTGGCCATGGAATAAAATCTTTGCTTATCCACTTGCTGTACCTTTTCCGGATCAATAACGGTAATATCCGCGGGCCTACCGACCCCCAATGTCCCCAACTCCAATCCTAAAATACCGGCGGGGTTGACCGTTACTCTTTTGATTACCTCCGGCCAGGATAAATGTCCGGTGTGAATCAGGCGATCTATCATTAGAGGAACAAAGGTCTCTAAACCCAAAATACCAAAGGGGGCATAGGCAAATTCCACTTCTTTATCCTCCGGGGCATGGGGGGCATGATCGGTGGCTATTGCATCTATGGTGCCGTCCTTTAAACCCTCCAAAAGGGCCCCTTGATCCTTTGCCGTTCTTAAGGGCGGGTTAACCTTGGTATTGGTGTCCAGACTTAATACAGCCTCGTCAGTCATAGTAAGGTGGTGGGGAGTTACCTCCGCCGTAACTTTTATGCCCCTGGCCTTGGCCTCTCGAATTAATTTTACCGAGCCTGCAGTAGATACATGGCAAATGTGAAGCCTGCTCTTGGTCATTTCCGCTAACTGTATATCTCTGGCAACCGCCGCTTCTTCTGACACAGCGGGTATTCCCCGTAGGCCCAGAACAATTGAATGAAAACCTTCATGCATGTAGCCCTCATTGGTCAGGGTCAAATCCTCCGCATGACTGATAATGGGCAAATCAAACATATTGGCGTATTCCATAGCCATTCTCATTAAATTGCCATTGGAAACCGGGTTACCGTCGTCAGACAGACCTACTGCCCCCGCATCCTTTAATTCACCTATTTCGGCCAATTCCTCCCCTAATGAACTCTTGGAAATGGCTCCAATTCCGTAAACCTTGGCCCAGCCCAATTCTTTTGCTTTTTCTGAAACATATTTCAGCACTGCTTGATTATCCATAACCGGTTTGGTATTGGGCATGGCGGCTACTGCCGTTACCCCGCCCGCAATAGCAGCCCGAGTCCCGGTTTTGATGGTTTCTTTCCCTTCAAAGCCCGGTTCCCGCAAGTGAACATGCATATCAATCCAGCCCGGGGTTACAATTTTTCCGCTAAGATCATAAAGCAAGGCATCCTCATCGCTGATATTTTTACCCACCGCCGCAATGCTTTTATCCTGAATTAAAACATCTAACACCGCATCTAAGTTATTTGCCGGGTCTACTACGCGACCATTTTTAAGAAGCAACTTCATCAGTATTTCCCCCCATCAAAAGGTATAAAATAGCCATCCTGACTGCCACACCGTTTGTGACTTGCTCGTTAATAGCAGCATGCAAGCCATCCGCCACTGCGGAAGAAATTTCTATACCTCTATTCATCGGTCCGGGATGTAGCACCAAGGCATCGGGCTTGGCCAATTCCAAGCGATCTTGAGTCAGGGAGTAAATACGGGCGTATTCTCTCATGGAAGGCAAAAGACCCTTTTGCTGCCTTTCCTTTTGAAGTCTCAAGACATTAATTACATCCACCCCTTGAATTGCCTCCTCCACCTTATGATAGGTTTCTACCCCTAATTCCTTAAATTGCTCCGGCAAAAGAGTGCTGGGGCCTACTACCCTGATTCTTGCTCCCAGTTTGGATAAGCCCCAAATATTTGATCTGGCCACTCTACTGTGAAGTATATCCCCTAATATAGCCACCTCCAAGCCTTCAATAGAGCCTTTCTTTTCCTTGATGGTAAATAAGTCCAGTAGGGCCTGGGTTGGATGCTCATGCATTCCATCCCCGGCGTTAACCACTCTGCTTTTAACATTTTGGGCCATAAAATGGGGGGCACCTGTAGCCTCATGCCGCATAACCAAGATATCTGCCCCCATGGCTTCGATGTTTAAAGCGGTATCCTTTAAGCTTTCTCCCTTAACGACACTGCTGGTTGACATGGCCAGGTTTACGGTGTCGGCACTCAGATACTTCCCGGCTAATTCAAAGGATGTACGAGTTCTAGTGCTCGGCTCATAAAACATAGTAATAACGGTTTTACCCCTTAAAACCGGAACCTTTTTTATGGGACGCTTAAGAATATCCTTCATGGGTACCGCCGTGTCTAAAATAAGGTTAATTTCTGCTGCCGTTAATTCTTGTAGTCCTAATAAATCTTTGCGCTGCCAGATCATCAATTTTGCCCCCCTTATTCAAGCATTCAATCAATTTTTCCTATAAAAAAACCTCTTTCCGTTTTGAAAGAGGCATAAATAGCTTAACTGCCACCTCCTTACGGTTTCTCTGAACCTGTGTTAAAGGAGTATTTTATTCTTTTTTTTCAAGAATCTGTACTGATTCGGTACCATCAGTTTCGATTATTTTCACCGAAACCGTCTCCCTATTGGAAGTGGGAACATTCTTACCTACATAATCCGCTCGGATGGGCAGTTCCCTATGTCCCCGATCTATTAACACTGCCAATTGAATTTGGGCCGGCCTGCCTAAATCCATTAAAGCATCCAAGGCGGCGCGGATGGTTCGACCCGTATAAAGAACATCATCCACTAATACCACCCTTTTATTCTCAATTGAAAAAGGAACCTCGGTTTTACGAACTATGGGCTGGTAGGATAAGGTGGTCAAATCATCCCTGTAAAGGGTGATATCCAAAACGCCGGCAGGAACGCTCACCCCTTCAATTTCCTCTATCAAGGCCTGAATTCTGAGGGATAAAGGAACCCCTCTCCTCCTGATACCGATCAGCACCAAATCCTCAGTACCCCTATTCCTTTCTACAATTTCATGAGCAATTCTAGTAAGGGCTCTTCTGATTTTGTCTGCATCCATGATTTCAGCTTTTGCTATAAAATTCATGTTAAAAACCTCCTTTGCATAAAAAAACCTGCTTTCTTTTGAGCAGGCTGGAAGGTTCTACTGAGTATAACATAGCCTTCCTGACCTCTCGGGACCATTTTAAAGGCAAATATTTTTTCTGATTAAATTCTACTCTTGTCAACAAAAGGAGTCAAGCTTCTATTTAGAAAAAAATATTTATTTTTAATAAAAATTCGATTGCGCCCCCTATTCCTTCCTTTTGCTAACTTGTTTTGCCAAATCTGTCAGCTCCTGTTCAGAGAATTGATAAGCCCGATTACAATAATGGCAGCGGATTTCCGCACCCTTTTGTTCTTCTTTCAAGCTGATTAACTCCTCTTCGCCCAAACTGAGTAAAACCCTTTCCATACTTGAACGGCTGCAATCGCAAAGGAACTTCAGTTCCTGCCTTTCTAGAATCTGGTGATCGAGCCCATTAAATACGACAGCCAGCAGCTCCTCCGGAGTTTTACCTTGGGCAAAGTGATCACTAACTGATTTTATATGGGCCAGATTTTGCTCTAACTTTTCCACTAAGGAATCCGGGGCCCCCGGCATTAATTGCACTAAAAAGCCCCCGGCGGCCTTAACGCTATTATCCACATCTACTAGCACCCCTAAAGCAATGGCAGATGGGGTTTGCTCCGAAACAGCAAAATAATTAGTTAAATCCTCAGCAATTTCACCCGTGATTAAAGGACTACTGCCCCTATATGGTTCTTTTAGCCCCAAATCCTTGGTAATATAGAGCATCCCCTCACCAACGGCTTTTCCGACATCCAGTTTACCCTGAGAATTTAAGGGAAGATGAGTTTGGGGTTCGGCAACATAGCCCTTTACAAAACCATTGCTGCGGCTAACCGCCAATAATTGTCCCAGGGGACCGTCTCCTTTGATCATCAGGCTTAACCGTTCATCACCCTTCAAGGTCATGCCCAGCATAGCCGCACCTGTGAGCAGCCTTCCCAGAGCGGCGGTTGCTGTTGGATAAGTATGATGTTTTTGCCTGGCTTTATCAGCTAAATTAGTAGTTTTAGATACGATCGCTCTTAAAAATGCATCCTCAGTAACTGCTCTGATAGCATAATCAGTTAACATTTAAACTGCTCAACCTCCGGCTTCTTTATAGACAACAGGTACCCTTTTGAGTTAAAATATTAGGCGTGAACAAGGGGGAATGAACATGCATATTATACAATTTTTGACCACCCAGGCTGTTTTATTTGCCTTAACTTATTTTAGCTTGCTATTAACGGGGGATAGCGGCGGATTTTTAAATAGTATTATAAGAAATTCAATTATTTTTATACCCGCCAGCTTGCTGTTCACAATATTTTGGAGGAAAAAATTCGAGGCCTCCTCAATTTGGAACTTTGTATTGTCAGTAAATTTATGCTTTAATTTTGTTATTTACTTATTTTATTTTGCTTTCCATATTCCCTGGCCAGAGGGGATGGTGATGCTGCAGGATTTCGTCATAGTAACTTTTTTAAGTGCAATTGGGGTCCTGATAGGTTTAAAAACCTCAAAACCCGCTTCCGAATAGAGTTTAACCCGATTCCAATTGGTTTAAAACAGCTTGAAATTTATGGGGCAAAGGGGAGGTAAACTCAAGCCAGCCACCTTTGACCGGGTGATTAAAGCCTAGTTGAAAGGCATGGAGCATTTGGGTATCTATACCTAAATGCTTTTTTTTAGTTCCATAAACCATATCTCCCAAAATCGGATGTCCGATGTAGGCCAGGTGTACCCTAATCTGGTGGGTTCTGCCCGTATGAAGTCCCACTTCCAAATAAGAATACTTTTCAAAGCGTTTTTTTACCCAATATTGGGAGAGGGCATATCTACCCCTCTGATTAACAACCGCCATTTTTTTTCTGTCCCCGGGATGTCGCCCGATGGGGGCTTCTATCTTTCCCCCCGCCTCCGCTATGCTACCGTGAACAATGGCCAGATACCTTCTTTTAATTTGGTAAGCTTTTAGTTGCTCTGCCAACCTTTTGAAAGAGGGATCATTTTTGGCAACTACCATTAACCCGGAGGTATCTTTATCCAAACGATGAACAATCCCCGGCCTTAACTGATCATTTACCTCTTTAATAGGCGGATAATAATGTAAAAGGGCATTGACTAAGGTACCCTGTTCATTCCCGGCGGCGGGATGAACCACCAAGCCTTGAGGCTTATTAATGATTAACAGATCATCATCCTCATAAACAATCTCTAAGGGAATTGCCTCCGGAAGAACTTTTAGTGGCTCCTCCGGCGGTAAAAATATTTCAAGCTTATCGCCTACTTTTCCTTTTACATTCCCTTTGATTACATTACCCGATAGCTCCACCAGCCCCATTTCAATCAACCGCTGAATCCTTGCCCGAGAGTAACCTGCTAATTTGGTTGCTAATAATTTGTCTACCCTAATGTTTTCTTCCCGGGGGCCGATTAAAAAGCTTTTTTTCTCTTTCATTTTTGTTCCTCTACCTGTTTTTTAAATGAAGGGAGAAGGATTTCTAAACATAATAAGCCCACACCCACGGTAATTGCTATGTCGGCTATGTTGAAAACAGGGAAAACCCTGAAATCGAAAAAATCTGTTACCTGCCCAAAATAAATACGATCTATTAAATTACCTATTGCCCCGCCTAATTGTAGGGATAAAGCAAACTTTAAGAGCAGTTTACCTTCCCCCAGCTGCCTCCAAAAGTAAAAAATAAAAAAAATAACCAATACCCCGATTAAAATGAAAAAACTTGTTTGATACGCTAGAATACCAAAAGCGGCACCGGGATTTTGCACATGAGTTATATGGAAGAAGTTGGGGATCAGCGGAATAGTTTCCCCCAAACACATTGAGTTTCTTACCAAGTATTTTGTTATTTGATCGAAAATAATTACTACTGAAGCAATTAAAAAAAGTGACAAATAATAACCCCCCCATGCCTTTATATCAATTCATTTTAGCACAGGAGAAGATTTGCTGCAATTTATCAAGACCATGTTATAAAAAAATATTATTGCCGCTATTTTACTATGTTGTTGTTTCTTCCACATCCTCTACAGTACCCCTATCCTCATCCCAATCCTGATAAATGTTTGGATATTGGGCATATTCCTCTCCCAAATCTGAAGGAGTATCAGAACTACCGTACCGAGCCACCGCCTGCCAGGAATCCTCTCCGTCAAATTGGACTTCATTTTTTTGTTTACTCCCGCCAAAGGGAGGTGAAATTACTCCTTCCTCAATGGGCCTGACTTGTAAATTTCCTTGCCCTTCAAGGTCCTGCCTGCATTTTTTACACCAGGACGCTTCCGGAATCACCTTCAAGCGTTCCTCGTTAATAGGTTGGTGGCAGGAAATGCAAAGGCCGTAACTGCCGTTGCCAACCCTTACTAAAGCCTCTTCCACCTTTTTTAGCTCTATTATAGCTTGATCCCTTAGCGCCAGATCTTTTCCCCTTTCAAACAATTCACTGCCGATATCTGCAGGGTGGTTATCATAAAGAGAAAGTTCACTGAAGCTATCCTGCATGGATACATGAATGCCCCCTTCTTCTATTGATCTTATAGAATCGGCAAGCTTTTTCTTTTTTTCCAAGAGCCTGTCCCGGTAGTAGCCTAGTTTTTCCCTTTCCAAGCGAATCTGCCTCCTTTTTAGTACCGTTCAAGTACAATGCGCACAATATCGGCTATAAAATCCCCTATCACAGGTAAGTTAAATGTTACTAGCTTTTGTAGCAAATACAGCACAAAAGCACCTAGGATAGTAAAGCCCACTGCCATACCTAATCCCCTGGCTATACCGGCAAAAAAGTTCAGCCGCCACAGCCTTCCAGGGCTTTGCAACATATCTACGTATTCGGCCAAGTGCAGCTTTTCCATTCTAGCGATAAGCTCTTCCGATTTTTGCTCCAATTCCTCCCGCTGTTCCCTCATTAATATTCCCCCTTAAATTTGAATCTCATGCATAGGGTAAGACCACTTTGATTCATTCTATATTATGCCTTTTAATTATCCTCAAAAATCATTGGAAATTCAATCTAAAAAAACCCACCTTTTGGTGGGCTTTTTTAGTTAAATTTGTTTTAATACTTCCCCACAGCGGGCACAAATTGTGGGATGCTCCCGATTTGTCCCTACGGAAGCACTGTAGTTCCAACAACGTTCACATTTTTCCGCGGTGGCTGGGATTATTTTTACTTGGAAACCTTCTAATTCGCCGGAGGCAAATAAATCTTCTCTAGCCATGGCCAATGGATACAATTCCAAATCGGATACAATAAAAATCATTAACAGATCCTTTTTTAAGGGTTGTAAAAATTTCAGCCATTTTTCATCCAAATAAAGCTCTACCTCTGCTTCTAAAGAATTCCCAATGATTTTTTCCTGCCGAGCCACTTCCAGGGCTTTGGCAACTTCCCCTCGCACAGCTAAAAGCTTTTCCCACTTACTTTCCAGTTCTTCGTTGAGATAGGTTTTGTTAACAACGGGCATGGAAGTTAATTGCACGCTAATAGGGCTACCCTTGGGTTTGGGAATATAGCTCCAAATTTCTTCCGAGGTGTAGGCAAGCACCGGCACTAACAACCTCACCAAAGCATTAATTGTT
>JBBAFB010000095.1:0-8478 GCA_041655595.1 Bacillota bacterium | reverse complement strand
GAAGAAATCATTGGTCAGCCTATCGAATATATGAGCCAACAACAACTGGTTAAAAAGCCTATTGGGCGTGTTGTGCTGGAAAAGAAAGAAAAAATATCAGCGGTCCATACCCTCAACAACCAAAAGATTGTAATTACGGGTAACCCCATTTTTGATGAAGCAGGAAATGTAGTGCAGGCTTTGATTGTTTTACGGGACGTGACAGAGTTGAACCGCTTAAAAGAGCAACTGGAACAATCAGAGAAAATTACGCAAAAATACATTGATGAGCTGCAATATTTTCGTTTAAAAGAGATACAAAAAAGTGAGCTTATCGGTCATAGCAGCAGCATGCAGAAGCTTAGGGAGCTAATTATCCAATTAGCACAGGTAGATGTCACCGTCCTGATTACAGGAGAAACCGGAGTCGGGAAGGAAGTGGTGGCGAGAGAAATTCACAAAAATAGTCCCCGCAAGGATGCCCCCTACATCAAGGTAAATTGTGCGGCTATCCCGGAAACCTTGCTGGAGTCCGAGTTGTTCGGGTATGAGCGGGGTGCTTTCACGGGAGCCTCAAATAAAGAAAAGCTGGGCCTGTTTGAAATTGCCAACTCAGGTACTATCCTCCTTGATGAGATTGGAGAAATGCCGGTCAATTTGCAGTCGAAACTCCTGCGAGTTCTGCAAGAAAAAGAAATCCGTCGTATCGGTGGTGCGGAGACAATCAAGCTGGATGTGCGCGTGCTTGCCGCTACCAATCAAAATTTAGAACAACAGGTGGCTGAGGGTAAGTTTCGTCAGGATTTGTACTACCGGTTAAATGTTATTCCGGTAGTTATTCCGCCTCTTAGGTCTAGGCAGGACGATATTCCCCTGTTTATCAATCATTTTTTGAAAAAGTATAATGAAAAATATAACCAAAACAAAGGAATAGATTTGTCGGCGGTTGAATTGATGCAACAACATCATTGGCCCGGCAATGTTCGCGAGTTGGAAAACATTATTGAGCAGCTGGTGGTCATCATCAAAGAACCGATCATCGGCACGAATAATATAAAGAAAATAATAGACAGCAGAAGCGTTATTTGCGAATGCTTTCAGCTAAACGATTTTAAGCTGAGGGAAGCGGTAGAGATGGTGGAGAGGCAGGTTTTGGAAAATGCGATTAAGAAACATGGCAGTACGCGCAAGGCGGCCAAAGCCTTAGGTGTAAGCCAACCGACTGTGGTGAGAAAGCTGAAGGAGTTAGGCCTTAGCTAACCGATGATACAAAATTGTATCAGATGGCGATTTGTTTATGTATCAAAAGGGAAGTCCTTTGTTTAAGGGGCTGTCCTTTTTTTTTACCCTTCATTTGATACAAATCTGTATCAGCTAAGGCTTGTTGCTGACGGCGAACCTAGTGATTGCACGGTTTTTATTGTTGGCACAGTTCTTGCTATAGATATAAGGTGTCGAGAAGAGGTTAAGGTGAATTAATTAAAAGAGAGAAGGTGGGTCTGCAATGAGTAAGGACAAGTTGAAAACAATGGATGAAGCAATTATGCCCATTCAGAACGGCAGTGTGGTAATGATAGGCGGTTTTATGGGTTGCGGTGCACCTAAATTTATTTTAGATGCACTGAGTGACATGTCTGTGGAAAACCTGACCGTTATCAGCAATGACAGCGATTTTGAAGGTGTGGGAGTTGGAAAGCTCATCAAGCGAGGGAAGGTTTCCCGTTTGATTGTTTCGCATATTGGTACCAATCCGGAAACGGGGCGAAAGCTTAACACCGGCGAAATTGTTGTTGAGTTAACGCCGCAAGGAACCTTGGCTGAGCGGATACGCTCCGGGGGGGCAGGTTTGGGTGGTTTTTTGACACCGACCGGTATTGGCACGATTGTCGAGAATGGTAAGAAAAAAGTCGAAGTCAATGGAATCACTTACCTGTTGGAGACTGCACTCAAGGCAGATGTGGCACTGATTAAAGCATATAAGGCCGATGAGCTGGGCAACCTGGTTTTTCGGGGGGCCGCCCGCAACTTCAATCTAATTATGGCAACTGCGGCCGAATATGTAGTTGTGGAGGCGGAGAAGTATGTGAAAGTCGGGGAGATTGATCAGGAGCAGGTTCATTTACCCGGCTTGTTTGTTGATTGTATCGTTAAAGGGGGTGTGAATGGTGTCTGCTAATATGGTGCAAATTCAAATCGCTCAAAGGGTAGCCAGAGAGCTTAATAATGGGGATGTTGTGAATTTGGGTATCGGTATGCCGACCTTGGTGGCCAATTATATACCCCCGGAAATCAAGGTGTATTTGCAATCTGAAAATGGCTTTATCGGCATGGGCGCTAAAGCTCAGCAGGGCAACGAGAATATGAATATAGTGGATGCCGGCGGTAAACCGGTGACCATTATTTCGGGAGGGGCCTTTTTTGACAGTTCCTTTTCCTTTACCATGATTCGGGGGGGCCATGTTGACAAAACGGTGCTGGGGGCTCTGCAGGTAGATCAGCACGGTAACCTGGCCAACTGGATGATACCCGGGAAGATGGTTCCCGGTATGGGTGGGGCTATGGATTTGGTTGTGGGAGCTAAAAAAGTAATCATTGCAATGGAGCACACTACCAAGGACGGTCAGCCCAAAATTCTAAAAAAATGCAATCTGCCGCTTACTGCGGTAGGAGAAGTAGATCTTATCGTCACAAATAAGGCTGTGATTGAAGTCACTAAAGAGGGCCTCCTGCTCAAAGAGGTGGCCGAAGGGTTAACAGTGGAAGACATTCAGCAAGTGACGGAGGCCGATTTACTGGTCTCCAAGGATCTAAAAGTCATGGAGCTAAATTAAAAGAACAAGTTGAAGGGTTAGATAAAGATACAAGTTTTGTGGGCTAATTAAGTAAGTGAGGAGGTGATTTTATGAAGAAGGTTGAGGTTAAAGACGTTAAACCCTATCAAGCACCCAAACATTTTAATATGACGGCTCTGCGGCTTCAGGGTAAAGAAGAAACAGGTGCCAGCAAGTTCTGGATGGGCCTTTCTCACTTCCTACCCGGCGGCGGAGCAGAGTTGGATGCCTCGCCGACCGAGAAGGTCTACTTCGTTTTAGAAGGTGAAGTGACGGTCAAGGGCCAAGGCGTGACTCATGTTCTGAGGGCTTGGGATTCCATTTTTATCGGACCCGGCGAGGAGCGTGAAATTATCAATAACACCAATCAGCCGGCCAGCATGCTGGTGGTTATCAACTATCCTGCCTAAAAAGTAGTGCGGGAGATGACATGAAAAGAAAAGAGGAGAACAGGATGCCGGATAATAATAAATTTTTTGATTTAAAGGGTAAGGTGGCTATCATCACCGGTGGTGCCGGGGCATTGGGTGGAGCACTGGCAGAAGGCTTGGCCGATTTTGGTGCCAGTGTCGTGCTTACCGGGCGTACTCAGTCCACTTTGGAGGAAGTTGCTAAGAAAATCAGGGATAAGGGGCAGGTGGCTGTTCCCATTATTTGCGATTCCAGTAAAAAAACAGAAATAGATGCGGCAGTACAGCAGACTCTTGCTGAATTCGGCAAGGTGGACATTTTAGTTACTGCAGCCGGCATTGCCCGGCGTTACCCGGCCGAAATTTTCCCCGAGGAAGATTATGAAGCGGTCATGGCTGCCAATGTGAAAGGAACCTTTTTAGCATGCCAGTCCGTGGGGAATGTGATGATTAAACAAGGCTACGGGAAAATTATTACCGTTTCCTCGGTCCGTGCTTTTGCCGGTCACCCCGGCGGCTATGCGGCCTATAGTATGAGTAAAGGGGCTATTAACATTCTAACGAAGCAATTAGCCACGGAATGGGCTAAATATAATATTAATGTTAATTCTATCGCCCCGACTATTTTTTGGACACCATTGACCAAGCAAGTGCTGGAAGACGAAAAGCTGAAGCAAATTTTCTTGGACAGAATACCGATGGGAAGAGCTGCTGTAGCAGAAGATATGGTAGGAAGTGTGGTCTTTTTTGCTTCCCCGGCATCAGACTTCGTTACGGGGCAGGTTCTTTATGTAGACGGCGGCTGCACAGCAGGCTAAGGAGGGAGGATTCCTCTTGCAATCAGTTAATGAAGGTAAAATTACCATTCTTGGTTCAGGTTTAATGGGCAGCGGTATTGCCTTGATGGGTGCCCTTCATGACCATCCCGTTACCCTTTATGATACACAGGAAAAGGCACTAGCACAGGCCATACCCTCCATACGTAAAAATCTGGAGCTTATGGCCCAAAGTCGTAATGATTTACCAGAAACAATGGATATAATTCTCAACAGAATCAGCTTGACATCCGAGCTAAAAGACGCTGTTAACGGGGCGGAGTTTATTATTGAATGTGTGCCGGAAAATATGGAACTTAAACAAAATCTTTTTAAAGAAATAGACATGATGTGTCCTTTGGAAACGATCTTATGTACCAATACATCTGTAATGAGTATTACAGAAATCGCCTCAAAATCTGTCAACAGACAAAGGATCGTCGGCACACATTTTTGGAATCCGCCCTTTTTAATTCCTTTAGTTGAGATAGTGCCGACTGTAGACACGTCCGCAATTGTTGTTGAGCGTACATTTAATCTACTTGTAGCTATCGGCAAGCATCCCGTAAGGGTCAACAAGGATGTTCCGG
This sequence comes from Bacillota bacterium, assembly GCA_041655595.1. Lineage (GTDB taxonomy): Bacteria > Bacillota > DULZ01 > DULZ01 > DULZ01 > JBBAFB01. The sequence continues at coordinate 3,853 of JBBAFB010000095.1, read as the reverse complement.
GGTTTGTGGCCAACAGGTTGCAACATGCCCTTTGGCGGGAGGCAATTTCGATCGTGGAGAGAGGAATTGCCGATGCCGAAACCGTAGATGAATGCGTTCGCTATGGTTTTGGTCTTCGACTTCCGATATTGGGTCCGTTGGAGAACTCAGATATGGTGGGTACAGATTTGACATTTGCCATACATTCCTACATCCTAAAGCATCTGGAAAGTTCAAGTGAACCTTCGCCGCTGCTTCAGGAAATGATGGAGGACGGAAGCTTGGGATTTAAATCAGGTTCAGGATTTTTCAGTTGGACTCGGGAGGAAATAAGTAATTCCCGGGAAAAGCTGGTCCAATATCTTTTGGAACAGCTTGAAAGCCGGTAATAAAATTTTTTTAAAATGAGGAGGGACTTAAATAATGAGTAAAAAAATATTCGTAGATTTGACACACCCTTTTAGTGCTGAAATACCCCGTTGGCCTTACTTTGACAAGCCTGTGATTGATAATGCGCATACCATGGCCAAGGGTGGCGTTCTAACCCAAAAAATCACCTGCACAATGCATACAGGTACCCATTGTGATGCCCCGCGACATGTCATGGAGTATGAATTTGATGGAAAAAGAGCACGTTATACCCACGAAATGCCTGTAGATGCCTACACCGGCGATGCAGTTTGTTTGCCAATTGAAGTTGAGCGCTGGGGGCTTATTACCCCGAAACACTTGGAAATAGCCTTAGAAAAGGTTGGCATGCAACCGAAGGAGCTGGAAGGTCTGGTTGTTGCCTTGAATACCGGTATGCACCGCAAGTTTGATGACTCTAAGGAGTACTACCACTATTCCTGCGGCACCGGTATAGAAGCCGGTAAATGGTTCGTGAAGCACAAAGTTAAATGTGTAGCCATGGATAGCCAAGCATTGGACCACCCTTTGCATACAGCTATGGGAAATAACGGCATGACCAGAATGAACCTAATCGGAGCTTCCGGCAAGCCTATTACCGAAGAATATATCGAGCAGTTTGGCCTAGAAGCTTATGCCGAATTTGACAAGGAAGTTTATATCAAGCTTCATGGCAAGGAAGCCTATGAAAAAAAATTCGGCGAGCTGGAAAAGGTAGCCGGATGGGCCACTTGGGAGCCTTGCCATAAATATATGCTTGGAAACGGCATAGTTGGCGTGGAAAACCTTGGTGGTGACCTAGACAAGGTTACGGGCAAGCGGTTTCGCTTTTATTGTTTTCCGCTTCGCTGGTACATGGGTGATGGTTCCATGGCCCGTTGTGTTGCCGAAATTGATGAAAAGGATCTGAATGATGTGCCGGACAGAGTCTACACTTATGGCGGTTGTATTTAGGAAATGAAAGATCCTTCTTTAACCGGCGGCCGTTGAGTCGTTGAGTATTTTTAGACCCTGTTAGTTTCTATTTAAAACAAATATTTTAAAAAGGTGGAGGCGGGAAAATGGATGACAAAGTTATCTTGACAGTTGCTACTACAGGAGCATGGCCATCTAAAGAAGACACCCCCTATGTGCCGCTGCAGCCGGAGGAAATAGCGGAGGAGATCTTTGCTTGCTATCAAGCCGGTGCTTCGGTGGCCCATGTTCATGTAAGGGATGATGACAACAAGGCCTCGATGAAGTATGAGAAGTTTGAACAAGTTGTAAAGCTGGTTCGTGATCGTTGCGATATTGTTTTGAACCTGACCACTTCCGGGGGGCTGGGGTTTTCCGATGAAGAAAGAATGAAGCCTTTTATTGAGCTGAAACCGGAAATGGCCTCCTATGACTGTGGTTCTATGAACTGGGCCCATAATTCTGTATTCATCAACAGTCCGTCCTTTCTGGAAAAATTGGGGCCGGCAATGAGAGAAAATGGTGTTAAGCCGGAGATAGAGGTTTTCGATGCCGGCATGATTTATAACGCTCTCTATTACCTTAAGAAAGGAATTTTAGATTCTCCGCCCCACTTTCAATTTGTTCTAGGTGCTCCCGGTGGCATGGCAGCAACAGTAGAAAACTTAGTGTTCTTAAAAAGTCTTATTCCCCAGGAAGCTACCTGGAGTGCCTTGGGTATCGGGCGAGGCCACCTGCCAATTCTTTACACGGCCTTAGCTTTAGGAGGCCATATTAGAGTTGGGATGGAAGATAACATCTATTATTCAAAAGGTGTGCTGGCAAAATCAAATGTAGAATTTGTAGAACGATCTAAACGCATTGTGGCGGAGATAGGTAAAAAGCTTGCTACGCCGGATGAAACAAGAAATATTTTAGGCTTGCGCAAGAGCAATTAATGCGAGTTCCCCTTTGCGATTGGTCGGAGGGGTTAACTGGCGGGGAAAGCTGTTGTAATAAATTTGGTCTTTGCTCATAGGGGGGAGTATGGATGGGAGTTAAAAAAACACAATTTAATGTTGTTCTTTATGGGCTGGAAAAAGCCCTCAGAATGGCTGCCAAAAGATATCCGTCTTATGCAAAACGGCTTAAGGAGAAAAATCTGATTGTTCAAATCAAGCTACGGGATAATTCCCAGGGCAGGTATTATACTTTTCAAGACGGGGAAGTGAGCTCCAAGGCCGGGATTCATCCGAAACCCGATGTTAGTATGGGGTTTCAAGATGCGGCGCTGGCCTGCCGTGTGATGGTGCCCAACCGCAATATGCTGGAGTTCGTTGGTGCCATGAAGAGTTTTCAGGTTGACCTTGACGGGCCGGAAGAGCTTTCTATCTGGTTTGTTGAAACTTTAAATATGATGTTTACATCCGCTTTGGATTATGGGGTGGATGTCGGTAACGGTGTTAAAAGGTATGCGAATAACAGCAACGGCGGCCCGGTATTTGTCTATGTTAAGGACGGGAAAATTATTCGCATTACACCGATTGAGTTTGATGAAGATGATGCCCCATCTTGGACAATTGAAGCCCGGGGCAAAAAGTTTACACCGCCACGTAAGACGACAATAAATCAGCATACTTTAGCTTGGAAATCAATGATATATTCACCGGACAGGCTTTTATATCCCATGAAGAGGGTGGACTTTGACCCTAAAGGGGAACGCAATCCTCAAAATAGGGGTATATCCGGCTATGAAAGAATCAGTTGGGACGAGGCCTTGGACATTGTGGCAAGTGAAATTAAACGGATGAAGAAAGAACACGGACCCGGGGCCATTATGAACGGAAGCGGTTCGCATCATACTTGGGGTGCCCTAGGTTATTGGCTTAGCAGTCGTATCCGCTTTTTTAACAGTATAGGCTCGACGGTTATAGAGCACAACCCGGACAGTTGGGAAGGTTGGTTCTGGGGTGCAACTCACCACTGGGGTCAGAGCGGGCGAAATGGTGGCGGTGAAACCTATAACACGGTGGAGGACTGCCTAAAGCATTGCGAAATGATTGTGTTTTGGTCCAGTGATCCGGAAGCAACAAGCGGTGTTTACGGAGCCCATGAAGGCACTATCCGACGGCAATGGTTAAAAGAGTTGGGTATTAAACTCGTGCACATTGATCCCTATTACAACCATACTGCAGCCCTTTTTGGGGGCAAATGGCTGGCCCCAAAGCCGGGGACCGACAGCGCAATGGTGCTGGCTCTTGCCTATGTTTGGATTACCGAAGACCTTTATGATAAGGAATATGTAGCAGCCAGAACAGTTGGATTTGATAAATGGAAAGATTATATTCTTGGCAAAGAGGATGACATTCCCAAAACTCCGGAGTGGCAGGAAAAGGAGACGGGAGTTCCTGCTAAGGATATCCGCGCCTTGGCGCGGGAGTGGGGTAAAAGGAAAACCTATTTGGCGGCCGGCGGTCTCATCGGCTTTGGTGGTGCATGCCGAACGGCTACCGGGACGGACTGGGCCAGGGGT
>JBBAFB010000094.1:0-8566 GCA_041655595.1 Bacillota bacterium | reverse complement strand
TTTGTCCTTGGCCATGGCTACCGCACCTCTGGCGATAAAATAGCCCAAGGCCATGCCCAAGATGATATAGATAATAAAAAGAAGGTTATTGGTTTCAAAGCTCCAACCAAAAATATTGGGGAAAAATAAACCCAAGCAAAGAGCAAAGCCCCAAATTAGGACCGGTTCTAAAAAGCCAAACATCAGTATTTCCCCGTTTTTCTCTAGGCGGTTGGCTTGATAAGCCTTGAGTGAAATCCAAAAGAAGAGGCTGATCATTGCCAATAAAATAACCAACTTTAAGCTGAAATTAGGATAATAATAATAATATTTGACCGGCGTGGTAAAAAGAGACTCGCTGGTAATACCAGGTTCCAACACCTGCCAAATTAAAGTTTTAGGGGCTAGTCTTTCCATAGCCACTACAATCGAGTTTTGATAACTATACAAAAGCTTACCCAACACCTGAGAGCCTGCCAATAACAGATAACCCGGAGTGACAATGCAAATTGCCCCCACTATACCCCCATAGGTACTATGCCCCATCAAGGTTTGCACCATAAATAAAAAGCTGAAAATTGTTAGTGCTAAAGCCAAATTCATTAAGGTCCAGAAAGGAATGGTGCTATAGGGGGTGGTAATCCAGTAGCTATTTGTCCCATAGAATAAGCTCAACAGTAAAAAAACTAGCAAAAAAGGAACGATAACAACCAAGGCGCCCGTTAGCCATTTTGTCACAATGATTTGTTTTTTGGTAAAAGGAAGACTGCCCAAAAGATCCCCTGTTGTATCCAGCCGATCATGCCTAAAAAGGCTGATAACCAAGGCAACAACTCCGAAGACAACAAAAGGAATTAATCCCTCAAATTCTACCATTAAGGCTTTTTCAAACCAGTGATACCAGCCGCCCCCTAATTTATTGACGGAAGCCTCCTCTTTCAAAATATTAAGGTAGGATATTAGAGGGTAAACCTTAAGCATAATTAATACGGCCGTAAAGGCACCCACTATCCCGGCAATATCTTTCCTGGACCGATAGAAAAGAGCCTTAGACCAATACTTTGTCATTTTTTAACCCCTCCCCTGCTGAGTAAATATACATATCCTCCAGACTTAGATCCACTTCCTCCAACAATAGTAGTTGGTATTGCTGTAGTTTAGCCTCAAATTCCTGAACATGGTCCTTAATAACCAGCTGATAAACCTTGCCTAACTGTTCCACCGCCATCACCCCGGGCCACTCCTTCAAATTGGAAGGAGCCGCTTCCTGAAAGGCCACTTGCAATTTGCGCACATTTCTTTTCATGGCCTCCAGGGAATTATGATATTGGATTTTTCCCCGACGGATAATAGCTATGTTATCACAAATTCTTTCCAAATCACTTAGGTGGTGGGAAGAAATAAAGATGGTAACTCCTCGCTTCTCCACTTCCTCTAACAATAAATTTGTTATCTGTCTCTTAACTAAAGGGTCTAGGCCGGAGGTAGGTTCATCTAAAATCAATACTTCAGGAAAAATACTTAAATTGAGCACCAGAGAAAGGCGAGTTTGCATTCCCTTGGATAATTTTTTGACACTTTTTTGAATATCCAGCTCTAAAATCTCATTAATTTGTACGAACCTGTCTATGGAGAACTTGGGATAAGTGAACTGGTAGAAGCGCAGTAATTCTTTAATCTTCATATCCGGAAAAAATTTATTCTGATCTGCCACATAGCCAATTTGCTCTTTCACCTTTAGATTATCGTAAACTTCTTCACCCAGGATTTTAATACTGCCTTGATCCGGCAAAAAAATTCCTGTCAAACATTTTATCAAAGTAGTTTTGCCCGCACCGTTTTCACCGATTAGACCGAAAACTTTACCTTTGGTTACCCCGAGGTTAATATCCTTTAAAATTTCTCTGCCACCCAAAATTTTGGTCACATTATTTATCTCTATCACTTCGCTCACCTCTCATCTAGTTCTTTAAAAGCATTTTCCAGCATGGCTGATAATTCCTCCGGGCCAATGCCCAGGTAGTAGCTTTCAACGACTGCTTTTCTCAACGAGTTTTTAATACCCTGCATTCTCTCCTCATCCATCCTGGGTTGGTAATTCTCAACAACAAAGGTTCCCCTGCCCCTGATGGTTTCAATCGCTTTTTCCCTTTCCAACTCCTGATAGGCCTTGCTAACGGTGTTGGGATTGACGGTTAACAGGGTGGACATTTCCCGGACCGAAGGCAGCTTCTCCCCCGGTTCCAATAAACCCCGCATGATGGCTTCCTTTATCTGCCCCATAATCTGTTCGTAAATGGGGGTACTGCTTCGGGCATCAATATTAAACATTCATCCTTCCACCTCCTCGACATCCTGTACCATGTGTATTAGTTGTGGTAGTACATTCATCATATACCGATAACTAACAGCTGTCAAGCAAATTTTAAAATAATTTTTATCATCCAAAAACCCCGTTGTTAAAAAAATAAAATTGCGACCACCTGGAGCAGGGCTTAATTCTCTTACCCTTTCACAGGTTGTAAAAATTTACATATTAATATATTAATAACTAAAATATCATGGATGGGACGGGTGTTAAATGGATGATGACAGAAAAAAGAAGCCCATTAGAGAAAACGAAAAAAACCGGCAATTAGATAAATATCGGGTACAAAACACGGGCCCCGGACGCCAAATGACAACCGATTATGGAGTTAAAGTCTCCAACGATAACTGGTCACTGAGGGCGGGGCGAAGGGGACCGGTCCTACTGCAGGATTCTCATTTTTACAAAAAACAATCGCATTTTAACAGGGAAAGAATCCCCGAAAAGGTGGTCCATGCCAGAGGCTTTGGAGTACATGGTGTTTTTGAATGTACAAGGTCAATGAGACAATTTACCCGGGCCCAATTCTTGCAGGCACCGGGAATTCAGACCCCTGTATTTGTCCGCTTTTCCAATTTTATCGGCAGTAGGGGTTCAAAGGATACTGCCATTGATGTAAGGGGCTTTGCTACCAAGTTTTATACCCAGGAAGGCAATTATGATAACCTAGCCCTGTCTTTCGCTGTTTTTGTAGTCATGGACCCCATGAAATTTGCCGATTTTGTTCACTCTATCAAACCAAACCCCAGAACCGATGTTCCACAGGCAGCAGCCTACCACGACAACTTTTGGGATTATGTAGCCAATAATCAGGAATCTGCTCACTTTGTAATGTGGCTAATGTCTATGAGGGGCAGGCCCAGAAGCTATCGCATGATGGAGGGCTGGCCCATTAATACCTTCCGCTTTGTTAACGAGCAAGGCAGGTCAACCTTTGTGCGCTTTGTTTGGAAACCGGTCCTGGGCGTTCACTCCTTGTTATTGGAAGAGGCCAATGTTATCGGAGGTGTGGATCCGGATTTTCACCGCCATGACATCATTGAGGCTATCGAAAGAGGAGCTTTCCCCGAATACCACCTGGGCGTACAGTTAATTGCCACGGAGGATGAGTTTAAATATGATTTTGACGTGTTGGATGACACAAAGCTCTGGCCCGAGGAAGTTATTCCGGTGGAGATTATCGGCAAAATGACTTTAAACAGATTGGTGGATAACTTTTTTGCCGAGGAGGAACAATCCTCCTTTGACCCCTCCAACCTTATCCCGGGCATTGATTTTTCCAATGATCCTGTCTTGCAGGGAAGAACCTTCGCCTATAGGGATACTGATTACCATAGGTTGGGAACCGGCAATATTGAGCTGATTCCTATTAACCAACCCATTGTACCGACTTATTTCAACCAAAGAGACAGCTATTCCAGATACCGTATTGATGTCGATTCCGTTGATTACCATGAAAACTCCCTGGCCGGTAACACTCCGGCTACCACACCCCCTGCCGAAGGTGGCTTTTCCACCTTCCCTACTAGGGTGGAAGGACACTTTACCAGAGAGGTGCCAAGTCCCTCTTTTGAGGATTTCTTCTCCCAGGCCCGGCTTTTTTGGAACAGCATGACTCCTGTTGAAAAGAGAGACATTGTAGAAACATTTAAGTTTCACTTGGGTAAAATAAAAAGCAAATCCGTTCAGCAGCAAAACGTAAACATGTTTGCCAATGTAGACCTAGGAATGGCCACAGAAATTGCCAACTACATCGGTGTTAACCCGCCTCAAGGCAATAATATACCAGTTTCGGAAAGCTCACCTTCTTTGAGCATATCCACTACACCCCACTTACCCAATACGCAAAGGGTAGCAGTCTTGATAGGTAACGGGTTCAATGATAATGAAGTAAGGAGTACATTAAACTTTTTGGAGAACAATGGGGTTTTTATTACCACGGTAAGTGAAAAGTTAGGCGAGCTAAGGGGGGCTAATGGAACTAAAATCAAAGTGGACGAAACATTTATTACAACTAATGCGGTCTTATATGATTCCTATTACGTGGTAGGCGGAACTGTCAATCAACAGCAAAACTTCGACGAAAACGTCAGGGATTTTGTGCGGCAAGGCTATCGAAATTATAAGCCGATAGGGGTGGCCACTACCGGTAAGGCTTATATCTGTGCCTCAGAAAAAAACAACCTGGCCGGTGTAATCTTCGCCGCTAACAATCCAAACTTTAACACCCAGTTTCTGAATGCCATAGCGCAGCAGCGCTTTTGGAACAGAACCTAATAAAAAAGCCCCTTTAGGGGCTTATATTTTTTCTTGAGCTGCACGGGTGTTGCCCCTGGCTAAAGAGGCAAAAACACCGAATCCGCATAAAACGGTGAAGATCACAAAGGCAATTCTGCTCAAGCTGACAATTGATTCCGTTGACGCCTGACTGAGCTCAATATTGCCAATATATAAGGAAATTAAAAGGGTAACTACGGCCATACTAATTGCTTGTCCTACCAGGCGAGCGGTGCCCAAGGTGGAGGAAGCCAAGCCATAGATCTCTTTATTGACCGAGCCCATCACTGCATTGGTATTGGGTGAAGAAAACAAAGCAAAACCAACCCCGATAATAATTAAGTTAGCCATCACCAAAATAATTGGTGTGTTCGCCCCCATGAACCAAAAGAAAAACAAAGCCACTGTGGATACCGCCATCCCCAGGGAAGCCACCAACCTTGGCTCCATACGGTCAGACAAAGAACCGGCCAAAGGAGACAATAAGGCCATGACTACAGGCTGAACCAATAAAATCAAACCTGCGGCTTGGGAATCATAACCCCTAACCGATTGCAAATACAAAGACAACAGAAAAGTAACGGCAAAGGTAGCGGCATAATTAATAAAAGCGGCCACATTGGAAAAAGAAAAAGTAATATTGCTGGTAAAAAGCTTTAAATCCAAAACCGGGTATTTAACCCTAGTTTCATAAATACCAAAAACAATCAACATAATTACACCTGCGATAAAATAAAGCGCGGCATAATCATTGCTGGAATAGGAAGACAAACCATACATAAAGCTCACTAAACCTAATGAGTATAAGACAGCTCCAACTAAATCATACTTTCCGCCGGTAAAGCCGACCCAATCACATTTCAGCTTCCAAAGGGTAATAGCAAAGGCAATAATAGCAATCGAACTACTAAAATGAAAGATGGCCTGCCAGCCAATATTGTGGTTTAAAAAACCTCCCAGGACCGGCCCTAGGGATAAACCGATGTAGACAGCCGCCACATTAACACCCAGCACCTTACCCCGCTGATGGGGAGGGAAAGCAGAAGTCAAAATTGCTGTGCCTGTCCCAAAAATCATGGAACTACTCACACCCTGCAAAACCCGGTAGAAAACTAGAGTGCCTATAGAATTAGCTGTACCGCATAAAAAAGAAAAGGCCGCAAAAAGGGCCACTCCTGTCACAAATACCCTTTTTCTACCTACCATATCCGCTAGTTTACCCATTGGCACCAGAAAAGCTGCCGAAGCTAATAAATAGCTGGTTACAACCCAGCTTAACATAACAGCATCTGTATGAAAACTTGCCCCAATAGAGGGAATTGCCAAGTTTACAGAACTTCCCATAAAAGGCGTTAGAAAAGCTGCCATAGCTACTGAAATTAAGACATATCTGTTAGAATCATTTACCACGAATACTCCCCCTAAGAATTTGCAAACCCAATTTTTCCCGCTAACTTGCCATATGGCAAATCGGCCTAAAGAACATTGCTTTAATTTTACTAGATTATCCGGAGGTTTGCAAACCCAACAAAAATTAACTTTAATTATTATATCATTACATAAATACTCATACTATGTTTTAATAAAATTTTATAGGCCAAAAGGAATCTTTTATATAGACTAAATACTAAATCTTTAAATAACGTTCTAAGAAAGTAAAAATTTATAGAGACACCAAAGATATTTTTCGGCCTTTTTATCTAAAAACCATTAATATAACAAAAGATTATTCATCTTCTGCTATTTTGTTATTTGTTCTCCGTTGTTTTCTCCACTCGACAAGGTATTCCATTATAAACCCAAGTCCCAATTAAAGGATCAGAAGTTTCCATATCACTAGAAGTAAGAACATTAGCATTCGAGACCCAAACCCCGCCCAATTCTGGTTCGCAAGCCGGCATCTCGGGATACCACCGACCATATTCTACACTCACAACATTATCAAACATAGGAGTTATTCTTACTAGAAAAAGGGCCTTGCCCTTTTCAGTTTCTACATAGATTTTTTCACCTTCAATAATATTCAAAGCCTCCGCGGTTTTATCATTCATTTCCACTACTGGCTCGGGGTGGAGTTTACGCAAGCTGTCAATTTGTTGGTAGCTTGAAGCGTAAAAAGGCTGAAAACGGGCACCACTAATCATTAGTAAAGGGTAATTTTCATTAAGTTGGACAACTTCTTTTGAAGCGGGCAAAGGATCCACACCCAATTCCTTTAGCACTTCACTGAAAAGTTCTATTTTGCCTGTAGTAGTCGCAAAACCTTTAACCCCGCCATTTTCACCTTGCTCAGCATATTTATAATATTTATTCTCATTACAGTACAACCCCGTTTGGCAAAATTCCTGCCAAGTAACCCCTACAGGAGCCAAACTATCAGCAAAAGCTTCCTGACTAGTTTCCCAGGGCCACCAACTTTTCTGCCCCAACCTAAGGCCCAACTCCCTCCAAAAGTAATAATCCGTGCGGCGTTCATAATATGGCTCAACAGCCTTTTCTCCTCCATAAGCAATGTTGGCTACCCCTGCTTTAGTTTCCAAAACTGCCTTTTCCAAAACCCCGGCAATGGGCAAAATATAGTCTGCTAACATGGAAGTAGGTGTTTGAAATAATTCTAAAGCAACCAACAAATCAAGACTTTTCAACGCTTCATAAACAAGCTCAGTATCAGCTTGAGTTAAGAGCGGGTTAGATGCCATTACAATTAACGAGCGCACCGGGTATGGTTTGTCAGTAAGCATTGCTTTCCACAAAAGGTGTGGATGCACCGATGTTAAATAGCGCATTGGTAACTGCTTTTTATGTTTCATCGTCAATTCTTTGATTTTGGCATAACCATGATAGGATTGAAGCAAGGCCTCGGGAGAGACAGAAGCAGGAACCTTTTTCAGAAAAAGATCACTCAACTCCAACTCTAACTCGGAAACAAAATTTGGCATATTAGCAATATGGGAGGCTCCCGGAACATCCACATTACCGGTAATTGCCCTTAAAATTGCCAAGCACCGATGAATTTGAAAAGTATTTGCTCCCAGTTGATCTATTCCTCGTCCATTATAGATACACCCGGGCCTATTTTCAGCATATAACTGCGCTGCTTTAATTACATCAACAGCCTTTACCCCGGTAATGCTTTCTACATAAGAAGGGGAATAAAGCAAAAGATGTTTGGATAATTGATCGAAACCATGGCACCAGTGTTCCACAAATTCTTTATCAAAGAGACCCTCTTTAACAATTACATGTAATAGCCCTAAAGCCAAAACTACATCAGTACCTGGCTTTAAACAAAGCCATAAGCTTGCCTTTTCAGCTGTTTTTGTATAGCGAGGATCCACCACAATTAAAGGCTTACCGCACTGACTAAAGCTTTTAATTGTATGCCAAAAAAGAGAGTTGTCTGACTCCGCAGGATTTGTCCCCCACAGAATGGCGGATTCTGTGTAATCTAGGCTGAGCTCCATATCCAACGGCCAGCCATAAGTCAAAGAATTTACCCAAATTCCCGGATTCCAGCAAATTTGCCCTATACCCATATTATTGGGGCTGCCAAATAAAGACATGAAACGATGCAATGGCCAAAATGCGGTATGAGGGCCGCCTATACTGGTAGACAAAACTTCCGGACCGTATTTTTCTTTAAGCCCCTTTAATTTAGCAGCAATCTCATTAAGGGCCTGTTCCCAAGTTATCCGCTGCCACTGACCATTTCCCCTTTCCCCCACACGTTTCATAGGGTAGTTGATCCTTTTAGGATGATTCATAACTTCCATTATCCGGGACCACCTTTTACACCCTTTTAGAATCTGACCACCATAAGGAAAACGAGAACTGTCGGGCTGTACTTTAACAACATAACCATTTTCAATAGTGGCCACCAAACCGCATTGATAGCCACAAAAGCTACAATTTGTCTTTACGATTGTCTCAAGTTTGTTCATT
>JBBAFB010000093.1:0-8826 GCA_041655595.1 Bacillota bacterium | reverse complement strand
ATTAAAATCGCAAAATCTAACTAATAAAATCTAGATCTGCAATTATAACGGCTTCTAACAAAAGACCAACTTTTTGATAAAAGGGCTCCCTTGCTTTCTGGGACAGAAGTCTACCAAACTCTGGTAACCATTTTGCTAAGTGTTCTGTTAAAAAAGCATTGGCTTTTTCCAAGTAGCCGGCCGAATTTTCCTCCCCGGAGTACGCTCGGGACAGCAAATAATACATGAATTCCAGCTCAATGGCCACATGGTCGGGGAGTTCTGCATATTCTAAGGTTAAATCTAACCCTTCCCCCCGTAAAAATGCTGCCATTGCATCTGATGTAGGTCCTGCCATAGTCCCTTTCCATTCGTCTGGGCGAGACTGATCAAAAACCGATTCATAAGGCGGACAAATTGGTGTCATCGGGCCGATAAATAAACGAGTATATTCTGCTTTCAAGTTAATAAAGGACTCCTTATCAACACTTGGGATAACAGCTAAAAGATCCCTCATCAATTTTTCGCTTTGAGAGCCAAGATAGACACCACTAGCTCTTATTAGCTGTGTAAGATTTTCTTCTTTATCCAGAGTTGCCAATAAATCAATAGTGGGCTCATAAAAAACCAAGGTCAAAAGTTGATAAAGCATTATTCTGGCTGATTCTTTAGTAACACCGATTTTTTGATTTGTCATTCCGTTACTCCGCTTGATAAATTTTTGCTCCCAACTGCCCGCATACCTGCAACAACTTTATTATCCATTTTTAGAACCAAACCTACACCGAAAAGAATAATAAAAGCCACTAGGGATAAGCCCCCGATTGTAATTACAAGTTCATTCATAGTGGGCATGTATGAAGCTATGGTTTCGAAAGAGTTTTCAGCGGCCTCAAAGAAGATACCGGTGCTTTCTACAAAACGCCCCGTTGAGGTACCTGGTGCGTTATGAATGTTTTGAGTTAAAAACCCAGGTAAAATTATATTTATTCTTTTTAGAAATACTGCTATCATTACCAACAGCCCAGCTAAACCAACTAAACCGGGTGATTTGGCAACGTTCTTTTTTAAAAGGATAAACAAAGGTATCAGCATTCCCACAATAATTTCAAACCATAACAAGGGTGCAAATTTGCCTGTTAAAATTAAAGCTGCCGCTCTTGCCGGAGATGTTCCACCTGCATAAGCGATAGTAAAAAGCTCACAGAAAAACAAGAACAAATCAAACAAAATAAAACCAACCAAAATTTTGGATAGGGTATTAACATTCTCCTCATCTAAACCGGAAATGCCAAATCTTCTGCCGAGAAAAGCAATCAACAATAGCAAACCCAAACCGGAAACTACGGCAGATGAAATAAAGATAGGTGCCATCAAACCATTATTCCAAAAAGGCCTACCCACTTGCAAACCAAAAATCCAGGCGGTAATTGAGTGTACCAAAAGGGCAATGGGCAAAGAATAGATTGCAGCCTTGGCAAATATTCTTTCGCGTTTCTCCTCTGCCTCTAGTCTCCACTTGTTACTGAAGAAGATCCAACATTCATAAAGACCTATCAACAGGTAAATACCGATAACGATAAAGTCCCACTTAATGGGCGAAGTCAGCCTACCACCTAAAAGAATGTTTAACACCCGTTCCGGGTGACCAACATCGGCCATAATCATGAAAGCTGCTCCGATGATACAAGCAACAGCAACAACCACACCAACCGGGGCCACCTGCTTAAGTTTTTCAATTTTAAAAATGTAGGCTGACGAGGAAATAATTAGTCCACCTGCACTTAACCCCACCAAAAAAGCAAAGGTAATGATATATAGTCCCCACGAAACTAGATTATTCATACCTGTAACTTGAAGACCATGCATCAACTGGTTTACATAAAAACCAAGACCGGCTAAAATTAGCACCAAGGAAATAATCATCCAGTTGCGAATTGCTTTGGCAGCACTATTTTCCATTATAGCCCCTCCCTTCAGGTGCGAGAATATCCAATTTACGGCGCAGTGGTGCGTAATATACATTAGGTTCCGTGCCCAGCTCCGCTAACAAGGGCTTCGCACCGCGGTCTCTAATGGCCTTAGATACTTCGCTATTAGGATCATTTAAATCTCCAAAGATTCTTGCCTCTACAGGGCACATAGTAACACAGGCAGGCAATTCTCCGGCAAGAGTTTTTTCTTGGCAAAATGTACATTTTTCTACGATGCCTTTTGGCCTCATAGGTACGCGAGCATCGCCCACATGATCATCTTCAAAAGAAGGTACCTGTTGAGGCGTACCCCAATTAAATACCCTTACATTGTAAGGACAAGCTGCCATACAAGTTCTACAGCCAATGCATTTTTTATAGTCCTGCCTAGTTATTCCATTTTCATCCTTATAGGTCGCCCCTGTGGGGCAGGCCTTCACGCAGGATGCGTTTGTACAGTGCATGCACGCTGTAGGTTGGTAAATCAATTCCGGTAGGCCATCGGCTCCTACGCCCATACTGTCAACATAATTTGCTTCACCGTTACTTAAAATGCGAAGCCACCAGTTACCTAACGCTACATTATTTTCCATCTTACACACAACTGCACAAGTCCAGCAACCAATGCAGCGATCTTTATCAATTAACATACCTAATCTTCTAGCCACATCTATACCCCCCTAACCTGAACTAAGGTATTGTTAAGGCAGTGTCCGTACGACATCTCACTGGGATGATCATTTGTTAAAACACTGGCATTACCACCTTGTTGAACCCACCAGCCATTTGGCAAAGAAACTACCCCTTGAAGAATACCATCAGAGACATGAGCCGCCACTTTTATTGAACCCCGGTCATTAAATACTTCAACCAGATCACCGTCATTAATACCCCTTGCTTGGGCATCCTTCCTATTCATAACTACCCAACTTTTGGGGTAAATCTCTGACAACCAAGGCATTAAAGCATAGGTACTATGGACCTTGGTACGAATTTTATTTGCAACTAAGCTTAAGGGATATTTCTGATACAGATCTGGAGCCGTTTCTTTTGATTCTACGGGGGTCTTATAGGTTACCATTGGCTCGTAACCCGCATTCTCCCAGCGAACGGAATGGAACTCCAGTAAACCGGAGGCTGTTTTAGGCCCGGTCTGTTTGAAGAAATAATGAGGTGGCTCATCCCATTTTTCCCCATATTGATTTAGATGTCTATCACTCCAAATCCACACCGGCCCACTTTTACGCAAACTATCCACTGTCAAACCGGTTGGTTTCAGAATAATGTTGATAAATTCTTCTTCTGTTTTGTCGAATACCTCGCCAAAGCCTAGACGCTTAGCAAGTTCACCATAAATCCATCCATCAGGTTTAGCATCCATAAAAGGTTCAATTGCCTTATCCATCAAGTGGTAATAATAGGATCTACTAGCACACATAACGTCATAGCGCTCGAACAGGGTGGCAACAGGCAACACTATATCCGCCACGGAAGCTGCATCCCCAAAGAAATGCTCCTGGACCACTACAAAATCCATCTTTTTTAGCGCCTCAAGTAACTTATTGGCATTAGGCTGCTGACCAAGCCCTTTGCCTTGCCAGTAAACTGCTTTGATTGGATGAGGCTTTCCTTCCAGGAGGTATTCCCCCAATTTTGTTGCGGGGATCGCCCCTTTTGTTTGTGCAGGATAGGGTGCCGGAATTGCCGCTTCCGTTCCCTTGGGATAAGCATCACCGCCACAGTCATTAACGCCGCCACCAAGTAACCCGTGGTTTCCAGTTAAGGCCGCCAGACTCAATAGTGAAAAAACAAAATATTCACCCCAACTTGTTCTTTGGGCCCCCGACATGGCAGTATTGATCATGGCAGGCTTTGTTGAGGCATAGGCACGTGCCAAGTCAATAATATCTCGGGCAGGTACACTAGTAATTTCACTGGCGTATTCGGGTGTAAATTTAGCTACCCTTTCCCTTAAACGAGTAAATACTGTGCGGACCGATAACTCGCCAATTGTAAAGCTCCCTTCTAAAATCGGGGAAGTTGCCCGATCCGGTGAAACAGGTCCATTTACTACCTCATCCCAAACTACAAAAGTATCATGATCCCCGTCGG
Organism: Bacillota bacterium; assembly: GCA_041655595.1. Classification (GTDB taxonomy): domain Bacteria; phylum Bacillota; class DULZ01; order DULZ01; family DULZ01; genus JBBAFB01. The sequence goes on along the minus strand of JBBAFB010000093.1, from coordinate 4,762 downwards.
CAATTATTTCATCTTGTCGCAATAACTTACCTGTCGCTTCATTAACCAAAAAAGGTAAATTTGTTTTTTCCAGGCAGTACTCTTTTTCATATAGGTCCTCGTCAATAATAACCTTAATCATCGCCATGGCCATAGCAGTATCTGTAGCGGGCTTAATTGGTATCCACTTATCTGACTTGGCAGCAGTTTCGCTGTAACGAGGATCAATAGTAACAAAAGGAGCCCCTTTATCCCTGGCATTAGCCATGAAACGCCATTGAGGAATATAGGTAACAGCAGGGTTGTGTCCCCAATAAATTACGAATTTGCTGTACGCAAGGGCCTCCATTTCTGACAATCTATAACCTTGGAAAGCGTGAGAGGCCTCAGCTTGTGCGGCACAACAAAGTTGACCTAGAGTCCCCACCCTTACCCCTTTACCAAAGGCATTGGCGAATAGCCCCTGCATACCATTTGGCATTTTAGACATAACAGCTCCTGCAGCAAAATAAATGCCTTCTGGTCCGTAACTGTCCCTAACTTTTACTAAATTTTCCGCAACAATATCTAGGGCTTCATCCCAAGAAATACGCTCCCACTTACCTTCTCCCCGCTCTCCTACCCTTTTAAACGGATACTTAATTCGATCAGGATGATAGTTTAATTGCAACCGGGAGCGACCCCTCAAACATGGTTTTGTCCCAAGCCTATAATTCGGATTTGGTAAAACTCGAACCACCTTTCCGTTACGGCTATGGACTTCTAACGAACAATTATTACATTCCGGGTTACAGCAGTTGTAAGTTATTTTCTCCTCCGCACCTACCGGTGCCGCATTAGCTTCTTTACTGAAACCCAAGCCCCGCAGAACGGGTCCCTGTGCTCCAACAGCAATTACGCCGCCCAGTGCAAGACCCCCACCTAGAAATTTCCTACGCGAAACTTCCATTAGTACACCTCCAAGATTTATCAAACTAGTTTGTGGAACTATTCTCATTTAAAGACAAAACCAGGTTTCATCTTTTTCTAAAGCACTATTTCACCCCCATCAATTTAAAATTTTGACTAAAAGCAAATTATCTTCATCAAGTATTTTACAACAAATATTTATCTTCGCCTGTGTACCTTTCTACAAAAAATGCGAGCTTTCTCTTGTAGAAAACTCCACCTCGGAAGGGGATACTAATCTTGCTTAAGATAAACTGCCCCAAAAGGTCTAAGGCCTACCGAGATGGTCGTTGTTTTTTCCAAACTATCCGCGGCAATAACTGATACTGTACCATCTTCTTCATGACTAACAAAAATTAATGCTCCATCATCGGATAAAGCAAAATCTCTGGCCCCTTCTCCAACTTCACAGGTCCCCAATATATTGCCACTTGCAACCTCTATTGCCGCTATTTTTTGTCCTTCCCTAGCTAGTGCATAAAGGATTTTCCCATTGGGGTCTAACTGAAGGGCGATAGGTTCGTGGCCAATTTTGATTTTTTGACCTAGTTCGCCTGTTTCTAAATTAATAACAAATATTTCGTCTATAAAAAATTCGCTGCTACCTATGCCAGCCAGATATAATTTAGCAGGAGAACCAGCAATTAACATATCACGTATTCCCGTTACCCCATCCCAAGAAACAACTTCCCACTCTTTTTCTAGATCAACTACTGCCACATCCCAAGTGCCTATATTACCTACATATAGCATTTCACCTTCAAGGTCCAAAGCTAAAGCTGACGGTCCTCGGCCAAAGTCTGCAAGTGTACCAAGGGGATCTAAGCAACAATCCATTGGTATTTCCCTATCATCAAAACCTAAATTTTTAAGCCCCAAAACCTTTACTAGTGACAGTAATTCTGTATCCAATACCCTAACTCCGTTTAAATAATAATCAACTACATAGACATACCTTCCGCTACGGGATATTACCATTTTTGTTGGCGAGGATCCCATACTTATGTAATGAATTTCCCCCGTATCCAATTCCAAGACGGTAACCTCACCCGACATACTGTTGGCTACAAATATTCGCTTACCATCTTGGGACTTTACAATATCTCTTGGGGCGGTCCCCACAGAAATTTTTTGTACAACCTTTTCCTTCTTTAGATCCACTATGGCAATTTCATTGGTGGCCTCAAGGCAAACAACCAGTGCCTCTTCTGGCCATTCAATGATATTCGCTGTTGCCCCGCCTTTATTTTGGGCTTGGCTTTCGGCAATCCTCTCCAATTCCTTTTGGGAATTTATCCCGTCCTTCTTTTTAACTATATCCTCAGTTGCTATTACCAAATTCCTTTGCGATGCTTTGTTTTCGCAACCTGTTTGAAGCACGGCAAAAATCAAGATTAACAAAACCCAAATTGGTATATAACAACCTTTTTTAAGATTAATATTTAACATGGAAGTAACCCTCCATCACTAAGTTTGTACCGCCGATTTGCCCGTTTAGCCCACTCAGAATGATGGGTTACCATAACTACTGCATTACCTGCTGCTGCCCGTTCTAAAAAATCTATTACCTGCCCTGCCCAGTAAGGATCTAAATCATTGGTCGGTTCGTCGGCCAAAATCAAGGAAGATTCCTTTACAAAAGCTCTAGCTACAAGGACTCTTCTTCTTTGCCCCACACTTAATTGATGAGGCAAAAAATCAAACCGCTCTTTTAGGCCAAAAGTAGCTAAAAGTTCCTTTGCCTTCTGATTCCGCTTGCCATCTCTTCTGCTCTTATCTTGCAGTTTATAGGCCAGTTCCACATTTTCCAGTGCTGTTAGTGCAGGAAAAAGACTTCCTTCCTGAAAGACGAAGCCAATATTTCGGCTCCGAAGCCGCGTCAATTCCCTTTCTTTCAGATTTTGTGTGTTTTGTCCCCTGATGAGGACATTTCCTTCCGTAGGTTTTAATAAACCACCAATTAAATATAACAATGTGCTTTTTCCACTTCCTGAGGGGCCCTCGATGCTCAAAAAATCACCGGAATTAATCTCCAGTTCTATCCCTCTCACAGGGCTAACCTCTTCTCCCCCGAAATAAGTTTTGCTGACTTTTTTTAAGGTGCAAATCGTCAAAGCCTCACCTCCCCACTAATCTAAGCCCCCGCTGGAAATAGCCTCTTGCGGTTCCAAGCTGGCACTTTTCCAAGCCGGATAGATAGCACTAGCTACTCCTAAAGCGATGGCAATCCCCAAGCCTAATAATGTACTATATACCGCATCTATTATTGACCATGTTCCTTGAGGTAGCTGCGCAAGCTCTCTGATCCAGTCCAGTAGAGGCTGTATTAAAAATACAGCTGTCAAACTCCCTAATAGCCCCCCTGTAACTACCATCAATAGGGTTTCAAACAAAATAAGACCAAAGGCCCCGGAACGCTGACCTCCAATGGCCCTGAAGATACCAATCTCTTTTTTACGTTCCCTTGCTAAGGAGTTAAAACGCCCAAATAACCCTAAAGCTGCGGTAATGGCTACGGCTCCCCAGAGAAGAAACAAAAACTTGGTCATATTATCCATCTGGTCTTTAGCTCGACTAATCACACGACCGACAGCCACCGCATTGCCTTTGATGTCGGAATTATTAATTACATCTGCTAATAAAGCAGGATCTACCCCTTCTTCCACTCTAATGAGAGCAGCAGAAATCAAATGATCCGGAGGCTCTTCAACCCACAAGCTCTTAAGGTAGGGGCTTGCTTTAGCAATTTCCCTGGCTACGTTAATATCCAGGAAAATAGTTTCATCCATTCCGGTACCGGTAGTTTCCAGCCTGTCCGCTACCCAAAACCCCTCTCCCAGAATCACGGCTTTTCCGCCAAGCATGGGCGGGACAGCTCCTCCAACAAGGATCTGATCAGGAGCAAGTTTTATTCTCTCTTCTCCCGATAACCAGGGCCAAATTACAAAATCGCTACTCTCATCAAAACCAACCAGTCTTTTTGCTCCTCCAACGGTGCAACAGCTTTGATTTAAGGTTTGAGCAAAAAACTGAGGTGTTATCTGCTCAACTCCCGGTAACTTCCGTATATCATCTATGATACTTTCATTCATGTAAATATTTACCGGATCAGCGGTTAGTATCGTTTGAAATGCATCAGCCCTAACAGTATGAGGTAAAACAATTACGTCAGCTCCAAGTCGACTATTAGCCAATTGCACACCTTCATTTAAGACAGAGATAGTAGCTTGAGTCGTTACGAATGTCAGAATTGCTATAAAAGTAATTAAGATAGTTATTATTGTTTGATTTTTGCGCCGTGTAACATTTCGCCAAGCTAGTAAAAACAATTGCTCAACACTCCTCTTTAAAGGTTTTCCAAATTAACACTCCGGAAGCCATTACCAATAGACCCTCACCAACTAACCAGAGCAAGGTGGTTCGGCAACTCATTTCCGGACTCAGGCAGACCCCAATTACCCATTGCTGAGGCAGTAACAAAATACCTAGTCCTAATATAGCAATGAAGATCCCTATTAAGGATTTTCCCTTTACTTTGGTAAAAAGCAACAACGAAGTTAGTACTAACATGCCTCCTAGAAGTAATTCTGCTTGAGCTGTCCAATGGCATTTCATCGGAACTAGCCTGCCAACTTTTAATTCCAAAAAACCAGCGCACACCGGAGCAATAATATAAGGCGTTAATAAGACCAAAATACCCAGTAACAACGGTACCCACTTTAACCAGCTTTTTTTGGCATCCACGCTTTTCCCCTCCTTCGTTAAATTTGACACTAAAAACGCTCTTAATTACTTTTTCTGGAGACATAATTCTACCCCTCCAATTACTGCAAAA
>JBBAFB010000092.1:0-8920 GCA_041655595.1 Bacillota bacterium | reverse complement strand
GGCTAATACTTATCTTGACCGTCCTTTTAAAAATCAAAAGAGAACCTCGTTAACGGCGGGTTCTCTTTTGATTTTTCCAGAGAACCCCACAAAAGAATGTTTCCACAACTTTCTATCAGCATTCACCCCAGGCGGGTTCTTCTTTACAACAACGGGTTTCCTTTTCCTTTATCCCCCTTAACTCATAGGCTAGCCAACAACTCGTCAGGAAGGCCGCCCCTAAATCAGAGACGGGAAAAGCCCAAAAGATGCCATGCAAACCAAGGAACCTCGGAAAAAAGATCACAAAGGGAATCAACAGCACAATTTGCCTGACCACGCTCAGCGTCATCGCCGGACGAGGCTTTCCTACTGCCTGAAAGTAGTGGGCACCGGTAATTTGGAAACCGATAATGGGAAAGGCCAGGGCAGAAATCCGCCGGGCTTTAATACCTATAGCCAACAAATCCGGATCGTTGGCATTAAAAAGAGCAAGCATTTCTGCAGGGAAAAACACATTTAAAACGAAGCCTATCAGCATGATCATTGTTGCCGCCAAGCTGGCCAACCCTAAAGTATGCCTGACTCTCTTAAAGTTTTTTGCACCATAATTGTAGCCGATAATGGGCTGCGAGCCTTGATTGATGCCAAAGATAGGCATAAAGATCAACATATCCAGACTGTTAATAATGCCAAACACCGAAATAGCCTTTTCCCCGCCATAGAAAAGCAGGTTTTTGTTTAAAATTACTGTTAAAAGACTGGCAGCCATTTGCATTAAAAAAGGTGCTGAACCAACGGCTAGGATTGAAGATACATATTTACGGCGTAAGGGGAAGTTTTTAAGCCGCAGCTTGAGACTGCTTTTTCCCGTCAGAAAATATGATAAAACCCAAACAGATGATACTCCCTGAGCAATTACGGTTGCCCAAGCGGCACCCTTCATGCCCCAACCGAAGCCAAAAATAAAGATGGGATCCAGGATGGTATTGACGGCAGCCCCAATGAGCATGGTGTACATGGCTATTTTGGGATTGCCCTCCGCTCGAATAAAATTATTCATACCGAAGCCGATACCCATTAAAAGGCTACCGGAAACTATGATTTTCATATAATCTAAGGCATAGGGCATGATTTCGGCATTAGCCCCAAAGAGTACCATTAAAGGCTCCAGCCAAATCAAAGATACTACTGTAATCCCTAGAGAACTTAAGATTAAAAGCAGGGTTCCGTTAGCCATAATGGCCTCCGCTTCCTCATGCTTTTGCTCCCCGATTCTGATGGAAATAAGGGAAGTTGCGCCAATTCCAATCAACATTCCAAAGGCCATCATAATTATGGACATAGGGAAACCTACCGTAATACCGGCGATACCGATATCCCCCACGCCGTGGCCGATAAAAATGCGGTCCACAACATTATAAAGGGCATTCACAACCATACCCACGATGGCAGGCAAAGAAAATTTTATTAATAAACCCGGAATCGGGGCTTCTCCTAAATGTTTTGTACGATCCAACTGTCTCACCTATTCTCTCAAATTTAACTTATTTATTATATCATTGTTCCGGTGAAAAGGCATCCCCAATTTTTAGGTTGCAGTTGGCTCAAACTAGAGCGGCTGGAGTCATTTTTCCCCTTATTTCTACAATATTAAATAAGAATAATTGTTAACAGGCAGGAAAATGAAGATTTTCACAGAATAAGCAATGATATATCAATTTTGGCGAAAAAAGAATAAAGGGAAAAGGGATGTGGAAACAACAATGGGTTGGGTTAAAAAAAGATTATTAGGCGGGTTTGGAATTATACTGCTATTTTTGCTTGGGGCGGGGGGTCTTTCTTATTGGAGCACAGCCACCCTGGCCCAGGTAACAGAAAATGCCAACAAGGAAGCCCAAGTTAACACTCATCTACTGCAAGCCGAAATAGCTCACGGGGAGTTTGTGCAAAAGCTCTACCAAATGCTCTTAACAGAAAACATTATGGCGGAACCTAAGGGTCCCCATGAATGTGATTTCGGTCAATGGTATGATAGCTTCCAGCCTACCCCGGAACTGGAGGTAGCTTTTTTGGCAATTAATGATCCTCACCAAAGGGTGCATCTCTATGGCAGGGAAGCCTGGCAGCTTGCTTCCATGGGAGATTTCCGGCAGGCCTATGGGATTTTTATTGACAACTTCCTGCCTGCCATTGATGAGTTAAAACATCACTTGGGTGAAGTGCGTGCCCAGGTTGTAACAAAGAGAGATTTAGCTGTGTCTCAAAGTGAAGATATCGCCAGGCAAATCCAATTGTTGATTCTAATAGGTGCTCTCAGCTCGTCCATCGTTGCCATTTTGCTGAGCATCTCTACTGCCAACGCAATCTCCAAACCCATTACCTCACTGGTTGCTAGAACCAAAAGGGCGGCCGAAGGGGATCTGGCAATTGAATTAGGTGATATCAAGGCTAAAGGAGAGATCGGGGACTTATTGGAATCCTTCCGTGCCATGTTACTGGGACTTAGGGGTCTGGTAGCCAACATTCTTGAGGAAACCACCAAAGCAAATACAGTAAGCGATGCTTTAGCTTTCAGTTCAGACGAAACAAAAAGAGCGGCGGAACAAATCGCCATCGCCATTCAAGGTGTGGCGGAAAACAGTGATCACCTGTCTCTGGAGTCCTCTAAGCTGGGGGATTTATCAAGGGGCTTGGGCAGCTATGCTACTACCCTTAAGCAAAATGCCGATGACAACTTAAAACAGGCCCAGGAGTCCTTTTCCCTGGCCGCCGAGGGCCAAAAAGCCGTTGCTCAATCCATTGCCCAATTGGGGTCTGTTACAGAAACTGTTAACTTTGCCACTGATGCCATTCAAAAGCTGGGCATGCGCTCCGGTGAAATTGCTACCATTGTCGAATTAATTGACGGCATTGCTTCCCAAACCAATTTACTAGCCCTTAACGCCGCTATCGAAGCGGCCCGGGCCGGGGAATCAGGAAGGGGTTTTGCCGTAGTAGCGGAAGAGGTTAGGAAGCTGGCTGTTGAATCCGCTTCAGCCGCTGAGAAAATTACCATTTTAATTGAAGACATTCAATCGGAAACAACTGTTACGGTCAACTCCATGGAGGTTAATGCCGAAGAAATCAATAAGCAGATGGATATTATTAATAAAACCGGCGAATCCCTGACAGCCTTGGTAAAGGTTGCTGACATAACCGCTACCAATTCCGAAAGCCTGCTGGATTTAAGCACGAAGGTTCAGGAAGACGGGATAAATCTTGGCAATGTGGTCAACAGCATGGGCGATGCCATCTTGGAAAATGCCTCCGGGGCAGAGGAAGTAGCTGCTGCCGCCCAAGAACAAACCGCCTCTCAGGATGAGGTGGCTTCTACCGCCTTGAAGTTGAAAGATATTACTGTTTCTTTAGTTCGGGCTACAGAGAAGTTTAAAATTTAGTTTAAAAGGGAGGTAGAATTATGCTCGGTATGAATCACAAGGGGAATAACCTCATAGTCCGGTTGGGGGAGGAACTCAACTATTTTAATTCCACAGCCACGAAGGAACAAATTAAGCAACAGGTAGCTGAGGATACGGAACAAATCATCCTCAGCTTAACCGAAGTGAAGCGCATGGATAGCTCCGGAGTTGGAGTGATTATCTCTCTGATTAAATTTATGGAAGGCAAAAAGGTTGTTTTAGTTGACCCCCAGCCAAAAATTGCACGAATTTTTGAAATCACCCGGCTTGATCAGATCATTGAAATCTACCCCACTCTGGATGAGGCTTTGATAGAATAGGCCGATTGCAGGTGAGCAGCCAATTTAACCAAGGAGGGCGGAGTTTTTGAATAAAAAGGTATTAGTAGTGGATGATGAACCTATGAATCGGGAACTATTTAGAGGGTATTTGGAGATGGAGGGGTATGAGGTGCTGGAAGCCTCAAACGCCGAAGAAGGACGGGAATTGCTAATTTTAACGGAACCGGATTTAATACTGTTAGATGTGATGATGCCCGGGGAAGATGGTTTTAGTCTTTGTAAATTTATTAAGGAAAACTGGCAAGAGCCTTTTTTGCCCGTAGTTTTAGTAACTGCCCTCCATGATAAAGAAAACCGAATTAAAGGCCTGTCCGCCGGAGCAGATGATTTTTTATCCAAACCCTTGGATCGTTTAGAGCTAACAATTAAGGCACGCAATATGCTGAGGATAAGAGAGCTCCACCAAAATCTTTATCACGAACTAATCTTCGCCAACCAAGTGCAGCGAAGTCTTTTTCTTGATCACTCCTCTGTAAAACAGGGCGATTTTTTGCTTTATCTGCCTTATCGTCAAGTTAGCGGAGACCTGATAGAACTTTGGGAAAAGGACGGGGAACGCTGGGGATTCCTGGCGGATGCCACAGGCCACGGTCCCTCTGCGGCCTTGATTTCTGTTGCGGTAAAAGCCCTGTTAAATAAAAGCTGCAGTAGCCCCGGAGAACTGCTTGAGGAATTAAACGAGAAGCTCTACCGCCTGCTAACTAATAATGATCTGGGCTATTATGTTACCGGTATTTGTGTGAAAGCTACAGCCGATGAACTGCTCTTTGCCGGTGGGGGACATCCTGCGGGTTATTTGAAAAACAAAAATAAGCTTACCCCCTTAGTCAGCAAACAACTGCCCATTGGTTTGGTTCAGAAACTCAGCTTTGAGGAAACCCAGCTTCCTTTAAGCAAAGAAGATTTAGTAATCTTATACAGTGATGGTCTGCTGGAGCTTTTAAGCGAACAAGAACTGGAAAAGCTTTTGCTGTCCGAGAAAAACAAGGAAGAGCTTTATCAAGAGTTAAAAAAGCTAACCCAAGGGGCATCCATGAGGGATGATCTTTCTTTGCTGGCCTTTTCTTTTTAAACACCCCTTTCCGGCAAACAAAGAATCTGTCCCACCTGTAGATTATTAGGATTAACATGGGGATTTAAATCCCTCAGGGCTTCCACCGAAACTCCTCTTTCTTGGGCAATTTTATAAAAAGTATCACCTGCGCTCACCTCCCAGAAAAGCCCCGATGGACAGGGGGTCTCCTCAGGCAGGCAAAGCAATCCGCCTATTGGCAGATTATCAGGGTCCACCCCCTGATTAAGAGAAATTAAAAGGGCCAAGGGTATTCCTACTTTTGAAGCTATGCTGGTTAAGGTTTCTCCCTGTTTTATAATATAGAAGCGCCCCGAGGCACAATTTTGGTCCGTGTTGATTAAGTCCGGCATTTTTTCACCTGCTTGCTATTGTTTTTATTGTATTTTATGTACCCTTTTTAAAATTGTACCTGGGGAAGGCCAACAAAAAAGAGCAGCTAGATTGAAGCTGCTCTTTTTGTTGCTAATTTTATTCCCACTTACGGTAGGGTCTGTCCTCATTACCGTCATAGCCATCTTCATAGCCCCGGTAATAGTTCTCCCAATAGCCTTCAATAAATCCATCCCGATAGTTTTTACTTTCATCATCCAATCTGTAATCATCAATAATTGTGCGTCTGGTTGGTGCAGAATCGTTATAGTTTGAGTTTCTATTGGCATCCAGCCTGCCTTTGCGGTAACCATCATAATAACCGTCGTAAAAACCGTCTTCGTAGCCCTCATCCTCCAGATCATAACTATAGTAACCATCAGAATAAGCTTCTTTAAAGGCATCCCGGTAACCGTCCAAAAAACCCTCAATATAATCGTCGGTGTTTCCACTTAAGCGATAAGCGCGGGAAATCTCCGTATCTGTATCAATAGCCCGTGACCAAGAATTAATTCTGCCCCAGTCAAAATCATATTCCCCCGCCTTAAAACCATCCAAATCACCTTTGGCTTGGCCATCTTTGTAGCCCTTTTCATAATCCTTTTTTTTGCTGGCTTCGCTGGAAAGTCTACCCTGGGCCTCTATCAAGGCTTCAACCTTGCCAACTTCTTTTCCTACGCTGAACCCGGCTTGGTAAGCCTCTTGATATTTTTCGTTGGAAAGCTCCTTGTTGGTAGTAATTAAAACCCGGCCATTTGCATTATCCCACTCTACATTGGCACCTACTGCCTCCCCAATCACCCTTACCGGGACATATGTTCTGCCGTCAACAACAAAAGGTTCCTCCTCCGTTACCAATTGCCGGCCATCAACCACAATTTTATAGTTTTGATAAAAGGCCTTTAGGGTTTTAAAGCCATCAAAGGCCCCAGCGGGCAACATACTCCCTAATAAGAAGATCAGCATAGTAAGCAATACCAGCACCTTGATTTTCTTCGCCATCTCCCTGTTCCTCCTTAATAGCATACTACTTGTTAAAGTTCTTACTAAATTATATTTCGCGGAAAATGTCCGAGATCCTGCCTGTTTCCTTAATATTGAAGAGATTATTTAAAAAATGTTGAAATAACAAAATAAAGTTGACATAAACCAAAATTTGAATTATATTTTAGGTAGTTAGAGGGAGTAGCCAACCTTGAACTTCTAAGGAATTAAAGTCGTCAGTACGGAATTTTTTCCCGGCTTTAATGGCAGTTTGTCAGGCAAGACTCTACATTGGACAATCTTTTAACAGTCGTCCGGTGGAGAGTTTTTTTGTTTTAGTACAGCTATCACAAAACGGGAGGCTCATAATGGGAGTATCGTTAACTGCTTTTTTGTCAACCTTTTCTACCTTTATTTTAGTTTTAGTTGCAGCTTCAATGCTGTTTATCCTTAGCAAAGGCGCAGATCTGTTAATCAACGAAGCTGTCAGCTTAAGCCATCAATGGGGGGTACCGAAGGTAATCATCGGGGCAACTATTGTTTCCTTAGGCACTACCTTGCCGGAAGTAAGCGTCTCTGTCACAGCCGCTTTAAATGGTAACGCGGATTTAGCTTTAGGCAATGGAATTGGTTCCATTATAGTGGATACGGGGCTGATCATCGGGTTGGCATCATTATTCGGCTCACTTCCCGTCAGCAAAGAAATTATAAGCAGACAAGGCCGGATACAAATAGGTGCCGGTTTATTATTAACCGTTGTTAGCCTGCCTTTCCTCTCCTCCGGTTTGGAGGGCCATATCAGCCAGGGGATGGGTTTCTTCTTCCTGCTGTTACTAATCCTTTATATTTTTATGTCCATCTATTGGTCAAGGAAAGAAAACGGTTTCCCGGCTGAAAAAATAATTAGGGCGAAGGAAGCCCCCGCCTCTAGCCGTTTGCTAAAAATGGCTTTCGGCATCACCCTTGTGGTCCTTTCCTCTAAGATACTCATCCATGCTGTGGAGATTTCTGCCACCAGGGTGGGCATCCCCCAAAGCATAATTGCCGCCACCTTGGTAGCCTTCGGCACCAGCCTGCCCGAATTAACAATGGCCATCAGTTCTGTACGAAAGGGGCACGGGGAACTTGCTTTGGGTAATATTGTGGGGGCGGATATTTTAAATGTACTCTTTGTCATTGGCGGCTCTGCCGCAGTTACCAAGGGGGGCCTGCTCGTCCCCGCTAATTATTATAAATTGCAGTTTCCGGCCCTATTAATTATCTTAATTTTGTTTAGATATTTTACTAAAAACAGCAGCGGCCGGCTCTCCAAAAAAGAAGGATCCTTGCTGCTCCTTGCCTACCTTATCTACTTTATATTGAACTATATTTAAAAGAAACTTGTCACCAAAGGCCACCAGATGGCTGCCATAATTCCCATCACAACGGAAACTGCTGCGGTTAAAATAATGCCGGGTATAATTAAATCCTTACTATTAATCAGACCTGTATTGTAAACGACCACATTGGGAATGGTTTCCACCACTAAAACAAAACCGAACAAGCTGGCTATACCGGTGGCCAGCGCCATTAAAAAGGGGTCCCCGCCAAAATAGAGGGACATTTGGTAGACAATCGGCACCAGGGTTATGGTCACGGTTGCTACATTTCCAATTACGAGGTGGTAAAGCTGGGTAAACAAAACCAGCAAAATAATGGTCACCACCGGATAAATAAAAACCCCGGCCATGATGTCCAAGCCAAAAAATGATCCTGCAATAAATTGTGCCGCCCCCTGGTTAGCTGCATTACCCAGGGAAAGAGTAATAGCAACCAAAATAATTGAATCCCAAGAAATTTGCATGGTCCTTTCCCAACGACTACAGCCAATGCCGGGTAAACACATCAGAATAACAGCAATAATGGCGGGAATAGAGCTATGGAGGCCATGCCAGCCCTCCGTCATCCAAAGAGCAAAGGTAAACAACAAAATTCCCAAACATCTCTTTTCTGCGGCCGAAACGGGACCCAGTTCCCGCAATCTGTTTTTAAAAACCACTTGGCCCCCCGGAAACTCCTTTATTTCGGGGGGGAAGGATTTGACCAGCACTACCCAAATAACCGGTAATAAAACTATACTGATGGGAAAAGCATAAAGCAGCCAATCTACATAGGTAATGGTGACCCCTGTCAGATGTTGTAATAATTCCACGGTAATCACATTGGCAATTGCCCCCGGCAACAGCCCCAGACCGGTTATATTTGCACCAAAGGCTATTCCTAATAATAGCATTGTCCTGATATTAGGAACGGGCATTTTTAATTCAAACTCCTCAATAATACTTAAAATTACGGGTAACAGCAGCGCAGCTCTGACTGCCGTTGCCGGAATAAAAAAGGTCAAAACCTCCATAATAATTAAGATGGCAGCCAAAATTCCTGCCGGGGTATTCTTGGTTTTAGCCAGAAAAAAGTAAGCAATCCTATTGCCTAAAGGAGTGCTGTTAATTGCCTTGGCCATCATAAAACCTGCAGCAATCAGAAAGGTTGAACCACTGGCAAAACCGCTTAGCGCCCCCTCTAAGGGAGCTGCCCCCGTTGCCACCATAGCCACTACGGCAACTAAAGCAGATAAGGCTAAAGGTATGGGCTCCAAGACCCACAGAATTATTGCTAAGGTCATAACAGCCAAGGTGCTTCTGATTTGCCAATCTAGGCCGGCAGGAGTAAGG
>JBBAFB010000091.1:0-9162 GCA_041655595.1 Bacillota bacterium | reverse complement strand
GTGGATCATTATCGGGGTTAGTATAACTTGTGAAATCCTTTTCAATGCCGTTAAACTCAAATGTTGACGTTTTTGCATATGTTAATATATATTCATGGTCTGTTGAAACATTATTTTTTGCATCATTTGCCCCTGATCTTCTCTTCCATGTAAAAATTGAGATAAAATTATCCTCCCCAAAAATCTCATTACATATCTTCTTTAAATTATCAACCTCATTATCATCAATGCTAATAAAAATAACTCCATCATCGCTTAATAGATTTCTTGCTAACCTTAACCTCGGGTACATCATATTAAGCCAGTCAGTGTGATAACGCCCACTTGTTTCTGTATTGGTACTTATTCTATTGCCTACGCCATCAACTTGTCCCGTGATTTTTTTATAGTTTTCAAGGCTATCGTGAAAATCATCTTTATAGACGAAGTCTTTTCCCGTGTTGTAAGGAGGGTCTATATATATCATTTTAACCTTGCCATAATAGCTCTTTTGCAGGAGCTTTAACACTTCAAGGTTATCCCCTTCTATGTAAAGGTTCTGGGTTGTATCCCAATCTTTACTTTCCTCTTTACAGGGTCTTAGGGTTCCCAGTGAAGGTGTCTGGGATAAACGCAAGGCTCGTCCCTTGCCGTTCCAAGTAAAGTTATAGCGCTCATTGCTATCCTCTACATAATTACCTAAAACCTGCTGCAATTTTTCAAAGTCAATCTTTCCCTCCGTAAAGACTTCAGGGAATATTGTTTTAAGCTTCTGAATATTTTCCTCCCCAATATCAGGCGTGGTGCCTTCCAGTCTCGTTTCAATCATAGTTTATCTCCCCCGGTAACTATATTTTACTTAGTTTTAATGCTGCTGCTGTCTTTCTCTATGGCAGCCGAAATAATATTAGAAAAATCTATTGCATTTTTTGAAGTTATAACAGGTTTTCCGGTGTCCTTTTCAATCTCCCTGCGTGCATTTCCGGCGAATAGTGATTTCCGGGTCAATTGTTTCTTCAATTCGCTCCCGGCCAACCTGGGCAAGCCACATTTTAAAAGGCTCAGCCTTTGGTGAAGGGATAGATTGTATAATTCGTAAAAGTTCCTCCGTATTGGCAACATCTGTTAGCCTTTTTTTACCGTCTGTTGCAGTCATTTTCAACTGTACGATTTTTTCGTACAGTTCGTTTCCTTCATTTTTAAGTTTAATTTTTAAATCGCTCCAGTATCTCCTTGGTTCTTTGCTGTCGGTTAAAACGCCAATAACATCTACTACAGAGAAATACCATTCTTCTTTTTCCGCATCCCAGGCAGTACGGATGCGTTTATCTTCAAAAAGCTGAATTTGATTATGTTCATCCATCAATATCCCCCCCAAGTAATTTGTTTTTACTTTGCTTTAATTTCTTTATCTCAGTATTCAACTCCATTTTACGATTAAACTGGGTTTCCTTTTTTAGCTTAGACCTGAGGCTTATAATTTCCTGCGGACAAATCAGCATTATCATAAAAGAGCTTTTTATAAATGGTACTACCGATAATGCAGCTATCGGGGATATTTAAAAATTTATAAGTATCCATTGCCGCCCCCTAATTTTTAATAACCAAGAAGGTAATGAGCTCTAGGACTCTACCATTTCGTAGTTCACAGTATTTAATAACCGCTAAAGCAGTAAATGTCTTACCCAGTCCGACGCTATCAGCTATGCTGATAAAACCGATAATTTAGAATCCTTATTAAATTCTTCTTTTAATTCATCTACAACCCTGGGTTTTTTGTTATCTAGAACCTTAGGTGGTCTCATCGAATCAACCCTCCGACACCGATTTATCTCCCCCGCTATCTGTAGGCTTTTTTCTAATCTTTCTCCTGTCTGCAGGCTTTTCTGCATCCTTTGGTATAACCCAAACATCACTGAGCTTAAAAGCCCCTTCTATACGACCTTCCTCACAAAGTATCTGAACCCGTCGTCTTGAAATATCCCACTTCACGGCTGTTTCTCTGGCCGATAAAAAGTCCATTGTAAACACCTCCATTAAAGAAATCCTTGATAGACATTATATTCCGGTACGCGAATAAATACAAGGATTATTTTAACCGATACTTTCAGGGGATTCTTTCGGTTTTGATGGATAAGTATTACAATAGCGTTGATGTCTTTAGCCCAAGGGTTACGAATAAAACTGATGATGCAAACATCGAAGCATGGAAAGTTGAGGAGACAAATAAAACTCAGGGGACAAATCGGGGACAAATGAAAATAGCACAGGGCTTGTATGCCTTGTGCTATCTATGTTTGTAAGTTATTTAATTTTTGGCTTGGGAAGCTGATACTCTACCATTGAGCTACAGCCGCATTGCCATCCAAATGGCTGAAGAAATAATTTTTATCGTCATCATAAAATGTTATAACACTCCGTTAAGGGATGTCAACATGATCTATCCTTCCCAGGATTCCGGTTTGGCCCTGTTGGCTCTATAAAAGTTGTAGGTAATGGGCTCCCCGTCTTTAACCAAACCTCCGTCAACCACTTCCCCCACAAAAAGGGTATGGGTGCCGACCTCCATCACCAACTTCGGATCTATTTTAAGATCAAGGTAGGCAACGGCATTCAATAAAACCGGGCAACCGTTTGTAGGACTCTCGCCAAAGTTGTAATCTTTAAATTTGTTCACCTTGTGCCCCGATTGGTAGCCAAACCTTTTAATGTCCTCAAAATTACCCTTACCCAAGACATTGATGGTAATCAAACCGCTGGCTTTTACAAATTCGTTAGTTAAATTATCGTGATTCAACGCAACAGCTACCCTTTGGGGGTCACTGGTGATCTGAAAAACAGTGTTGCAAACTTGTCCATTGAGCTGACCACCCTTTTGTGAGGTAACCACATAGAGACCGTAGCCAATTTTAAAGATTGCCTCTTTTTGATTGCCACCGGCAACTAAACCGGCTATTTTGGCTCCCCCTTTGATCTCCGCTGGGGAAACTTCTTTTGCAACCTCGTCCTTTTCTATTATTTCTTCAAATTCCTCAGGACCTACTCCGCAAATGGGGCAAACATCCGGGGGGGCCTCCCCCTCGTGAATATAACCGCACACCTTACAAAGCCACTTTTTCATCAGCCAGCCTCCTAGAAAACAATTTTAACCCCATTTTCCTTTTGAAATATGAGTTGCAATTTCGGCTTTAGCCATCTGTAGCATTTCCAATCCTGCCTTTTCAATATACTGAAAAATTTTAACGCAAGCAGGGTCCAATTTGTCTTCGATACCCTCCGCTGCCAAACCCAGCAGTTCTTCACCCAAACCCATCACTTCCGCCAATAACTGATTGGTAAAACGAGATCTTACAACCAACTCCGCCTTTTCGGTAGGCAGCTCAATAAACTTCTCTTTAGGCGCACCACATTTCGGACACCTTTCCGGTGCTTCATCTCCGTCATGGATATAACCGCAAACTTGACATTGCCACATAAGAATACCTCCTTTAATTGATAATGAATCCTTTTACTTTAATTCTAGATATTATCTTCTTTACCTGCTCAGCGCTAAAAAATTATCACCACTTAAACCAAAATATTTGCTTCCTTCAGGGCATTCTTTAATGGAATAATAATTATGGCTACTAAAAATATTTTAATTAAATCCGGAATAATAAACGGTGTAACCCCCATAGCCAGTGCCTCTAAAGTACCTAAACCTAAAACAAATTTTAATTGAATTACACCCAAGGTATAAATAACCACTAGTCCCAAAACCGCACCTAAGGAAAAATTAAGCCGCTTGGAATTAAATTTTCCATCACCTTGATAAAAGTAACCCACTAAGTAAGCGGCTATTACATAGCCCCACAGAAAACCCCCCGTCGGGCCCGCGATTACCGCAAAACCTCCCTTGGTTCCCGAAAAAATAGGCAAACCGAAGGCACCTAACAATAAGTAGACCAACATGGTAACAGCCCCTAATCTGCTACCTAATAATCCACCGGCCAAAAACACGCCCATAATGGACATCGTAAAAGGGACGGGACCGATGGGAATCGCTATTTGGGCCAGAACAGCCAAAACTGCCACCATTAAAGCGCACATAAGCATTTCCTTTGTTTTCATTCTTCTCCCCTGTTAACTGAAATATTATGCATATTTTTTAACTATCTCCCGAAACAGCTCATGCTGCATATAGCCGCCATAAGCTGTTTCCGCCATACCTATGGCATAATTACTATTACCTTCTATCAATATTGGGCCATCTTCACTGATTGCCACATCCCAGCCCACTAATCTATCCCCTAACTCTTTTGCGGCCCTTTTTACCAGTGCTTTTGCCTCATCAACATAGGGTATCCGATATCCTACCAGGCTTACTAGTGTATCCGGATGCTGATAAAAAATTTTATTCCCCACAGTTAAAGGCTGCATACCATAATCTTTTAAAACACCTTTTTGTAAATCCAAGGGCATAAAAAAGCCGCCGGCCCTAGGGTTATCCACAATACCCTCCTTAACACCGAATCTCATTAGCCCCGATAGAATTTCTACTTGTCCATCTTCCTTTATGTAGGTATCCAACCTAACGGTATTAACGCTATGAGCATATATTTTACTAACCTGCGGATGCTGTTTGATGGTTTCCTGAATAATATATTTTGAATTTACGATGGTTTTAAATATTTCCTCCACTAATTGAATATCTTCCAATTGTTCAAAATTAATTTTGAAACAACCCCGGCCTTGAATCCCGGCTAAGGGTTTTAGAAAAACACTATTGCTCTCAGTCATTTGCAGAACTTCCTTCAAGAGGCCTAAGAAAAGATCGCTATCCTCTAGCCGAATCCGAACCCCATTAAAAAAGAAATTTTCCTCGTCATTATGTCCTAAGATTTTGGGCGTGGGGATGTTTTTACTTCGGCAAAACTCCTCAAACTTGATTTTGTTCCTTAAGGTCTCAGTAGTTGCTTCCGAGTGCAGTTCTTTGGAGAGCCACAGCTTTTTCAGAACACTCTCAGGAGTAAAATTCTTATAATTCGGGGCACCTTTTTTGTAAGCTAATCTTAAAAAATATTGCTTGGGGAATTCACCGTCCTTAATCCATAAAGATGAAAGCTCTTTAACTATCACAAAATAATTTTTTTTATTTTTATCCGTTGCAATGCTTTTTAGACTGGCTAATCTAGTTTCCACAAAAAGTCACCTCCTTAATTGTTTTACTATTATTCCCCATCTAGTTTTTATACTAATACCTTAAAATGGGTAAGTCAATGAATTAAATAAGAAATTGACTTCTTTCATTTACACCGAGCAAAATATTACTTATAATCAAAGTAGGAATATTTTGAAAAAATCACTTTGTACTTAAATCACGGGGGTGGACCTAATGCTTCACGACATTAAAGGTGTTGTCATTTCCATAATCTTTGTGGTATTAATACTGATCCTGTCCGAACTAATCAGGAAATTGGGCAAATTCTCCACAGAATTTACTCGCAAATTTGTTCATATTGGGGTTTCTCATTGGTGGTTGATCGCCATGTTTTTGATCAATGATTTGGTTTATGCCATTATTCCACCCATCCTCTTTATTATCCTAAACTATTATTCCTACAAAAAAGACTTAATCAAAAGTATGGAAAGAGGTCAGGATAAATCCGACTTGGGTACAGTTTACTTCCCCGTTTCACTCTTGGTACTTATTTTGCTCACTTGGAATGGAGGTTTGTTGGGAGCAGATTTAAAACATCTGGGGGCCTTGGGTATTTTAGTCATGGGCTATGGTGATGGCTTTGCAGCTTTGATCGGGGAAAAATTCGGACGCTTAAAATTTAAAATTTTTAGCACTGTAAAAAGCATTGAAGGCTCAATTGCCATGTTTGTGTTTTCCTTCGCGGTTTCCACAGTGATACTGGGCATCTTTGCTGGCTTTGATTTCAACACCATCAGAATCGGCTTTGCTTTGGCGATTGTCGCGACCTTAATTGAAGCCTATACACCCTATGGTTTGGACAACCTGACAGTTCCCATTTTAATTACCTTAGTTGCCTACTATCTGCTGGAAAACGATAGCTTGTTTTTCACCGCCTACCTGGCCGCCATGGGATTTGCCTTAAGTTTTTTGATTGCCTACGGAGCATACCTTAAGCAATCCCTCACCACCGGCGGCGCTGCAGGCGCAACCATTATAGGTACAATTATCTACGCTACCACAGGCTTTTATGGTTTTAGCACCATGATTCTCTTTTTCCTTACTTCCAGTGCTCTTAGCCATTTTAAGAGAAGCAAAAAAGCAGCAGTTGCCCTAAGGTTTCACAAAACCGGCAGACGAGATATATTGCAGGTTTTTGCCAATGGCGGTATTGGCATGATTCACTCTGTTTTATTTTATCTGACGAACAATCCCGTTTTTTTAGTGCTGCTGGGCATCTCCTTTGCTGCCGCCAGTGCCGATACCTGGGCTACAGAGTTAGGTATCCTGAACAAAAAAAATCCTATCTCTTTAAGAACCTTTAGGCCTGTAGCCAAGGGAACCTCCGGAGCGGTCAGTTTTTTCGGCACCTTTTCTTCTTTGGTTGGCTCCGTGGTAATAGCCCTGTTTGTTAGTTTAATGCTGGCTCTTACTTATAACGAACAGTTAGGCTTTAATTACCTGAATATTTTCCTGCTGGTTTCCTTGGGTGGTTTTATAGGCTCCACAATTGATTCCATCCTTGGGGCGACCGTACAGGGAATCTATTACTCTGATGAGCTAAAAGGAGAGACGGAAAAGAGTGAATACAATGGCAAACCGACCAAACTTATTCGCGGGTTTAAATTTGTAGATAATGATCTGGTCAATTTCTTAAGTATTGCACTTGCGAGTATTGTTTTATTTGGACTTATTTAAAAAACACCCAACTAAAAAGTGCCCGGTTTCGATACCAGGGCACTTTTTTAATAATTCTTTTTAATTGGAACATTATTTCTGACCGATTTCCAACCCGACTTGGTAACCATCTTGAATGGCAGCTTGTGCATTGCCTACTTTTTTGGCATCTCCAACTACATAAAGCGGCAGTTTGCCCTTTAGACTTACCTCCAAGGGATTAAAGCTCCGCAGACCTGTGGAAACCACAATCAGATCTATATTTTCAAATTTGAGCTCCCTACCTGCTTTTTCTGCATAAACAGTTTTGCCCTCCACCCTCTTGATATGGGTGTATTCGCTAAACACAACCTGATTTTCTTCCATCATTTTTAAAGACAGAGTCTTGGCAATGGCCTCCATATCCTCGCCAAAATCCGTTGTCCTTTTAACAATGGTGATTTTATTCTTTTTGGGTATTAGGGCTGTGGCAATATCTACCCCTATCAAGCCTCCGCCGATAATCAGCACATTTTTATGCTCCGGCAAATTCTCCTCCAGTAGGATTTCCGTTCGGTAAAAATTATCCAAACCCGGAATTTCTAAACCGGCGGGCTTTGATCCGGTTGCTAAAATAATGCCGTCAAAGCTGACCAGTTCGGTTTCTTTCGCTTCGGCCAAGACCACCTCAACCTGCTTATCCCTTAACTCCCTTATAAAATAGGGAATCAATTTTTCCATTGATTTTTTATTAGGTGTCAAGGGAGCAAAATTAAATTGACCGCCAAGTTTCCCCTTTTCGAACAAAGTGACATGGTGGCCCTGCTCCCTAAGTGTCAAAGCAGCTTGCATGCCTGCCAGGCCTCCCCCCACTACCCCATATTTTTTTGCTGTCCGGGCCGGTTTTACAGGCTCAGCTTCTTTGCCTACCGTAGGGTTGACAAGGCATTGCAAACCCTTTCCGGATTTTACTCCCCCTAAACAGCCCTCCTCACAGGCCAAACAAGGCTTTACCGCTGCCTTGATTTGTCCATAGTATTTGGCTATGAAATCCGGATCCGCAACCAGTTGTCTACCGATAGCGATAAAATCCGCCAATTGTTCACTTTTAATTAAATCAATATCCTGAAACTCATTTACTTGGCCGACGGCAATAATCGGTATATCAACCGTGTCTTTTATGGTTTTTGCCATCTCCCAGGATCTGCCCTTGGGAACAAACATATGCTGAAAAAACCACGGCGGAGTTTCACAGACTGAGCCCAAGGAAACATGAATGGCACTTGCCCCTTCTTGACCGAGTATCCTTGCAAACTCTTTCATCTCAGCTAGGTTAACCCCGCCTGCCACCATATCGGTTGCGCTAATCCTGATTATTATGGGAACACCAACGGTTGCTTTTACCGCCTGCAGTATTTCCCTGGCAAGACGAGTGCGGTTTTCAAAGCTGCCGCCATATTCGTCGGTTCTGTCATTTATTTTTGGGGAAAGAAACTGGGCCACCAAGTAACCGTGTCCAAACTGTAATTCAACAAGATCAAAGTTGGCTTTAGCTGCCCTGACGGCTCCATTTTTGAATAGCTCAACAACAGTTTTTATTTCCCCGATTGCCAGTTTTTCGGGAGTTGCGCCCCCGTTTGTACAGGGCCTACTCGTTGAGGAATAAAAAACGTTGCCGGATATTTTGGGGTTGGCCATCCTGCCCGGGTGGTTGAGGTGGGCAATTGCCTTAGCTCCGCCATCATGCACGACGGCCGTAAGTTTTTTTAACCCTGTAATTTTGTCGTCAGTATCTATTCCCATCTGGGTCGGTAGCTCTCGCAAGCTTTTATCCAAATAAAAGGGTTCCGGTATAATTGCCCCAACCGACCAGGCCCTTCTTTTGTAAAAGTGAAGGTGCTTGCTTGCTACATTTCCACTTTGATCCCCGTAGCCGGTTTTTATGGGGGCCATAATAAATTCATTTCTTAAAAACACATTGCCGATTTGCATGTAAATCCCTCCTTATCTCTTATAAATTACCTATGTGCTAGTTAAAGATTTTTACCTAAATACAACTTGCGAAATATTTAAACAAAAAAAACAGCCCCGATTTTTCCCCACAAACTCCCCTAAACCTGAATTTAAAAATTATGGACATATGCCCGCTATAATTTAACTATTAGCCATCAAAACAATTTTTCCTGCTATCGAATCAAATTTTTTAAAAATCTCAAACTTGCTTCAATAATGTATCTACCCGCCATACTTTTAAAAAACAGGCTAACTTTTTTTATTTATTCCCTGCATCGGATTTACACCCTTGGGTATTAACTGGTAAGATATAATTAGGCAGTAAACAAAGGAGC
>JBBAFB010000090.1:0-9412 GCA_041655595.1 Bacillota bacterium | reverse complement strand
AAAGAAGCAATCCTCAAAGCAAAAGATCGGGACACGGTTCTAACGGGCTTGCCCGGGCATGAGGTAAGGGTTTTAAAAAATAAACTGACTCGGGAATTTGTTGGCTTAACAAAACGCGGGGCAAGTTTATCCGAATTTGAAGAGTTGGGTAGGGGCCGACTTAGAGCGGCTGCTATAGAGGGTGATATCGAAATGGGTTCATTAATGGCGGGCCAAATCTCTGCCCTGGTTCGCAGGGAGGAGCCTGTAGCCAATATTATTCAAGATATGCTTCGTGGAGCAGAAGCAGTTCTAGACAGTTTTCAAATTTAAATCCAGATAGGAGACAAACAGGTGGGGAAGATTGCATTTGTATTTCCCGGGCAGGGTTCTCAATATGCAGGTATGGGAAAAGAATTAGCAGAAAATTATTTTCAAGCAAAAGCAGTATACTTGGAAGCAGATACAGTTAAAGAAATATCAAGTCTTTGTTTTACAGGCGATGAACAGGAATTAAGAAAAACGACTAATACTCAACCCGCCTTGTTGACAACAAGCTTTGCTTGTGCCGAAGTTTTGAGGTCAAAGGGCATAAAGCCGGACTTTCTTGCCGGGCACAGTTTAGGTGAATATGTAGCCTTGGTGGTGGCGGGGGTAATCAGCTTTAAAGAAGCTTTAAGGCTGGTCATCCTGAGAAGTAAGTTAATGGAGGAGGCAATGCCTTTTGGTAGAGGTACCATGGCTGCTATTCTGGGTTTAAGTAATCAGAATGTACGGGAGATCTGCCTGGAAGCTTCGAAAATTGCCTTAGTGGAGCCTGCCAACTTTAATTGTCCCGGTCAAGTGGTGATAGCCGGTTTCTCTGAAGGCGTGGAAACAGCATTGCAGCTAGCTAGGGAAAAGGGAGCAAGGAGGGTGATTCCATTGGCTGTAAGCGGTCCTTTCCATTCTTCCTTAATGAAGCCGGTCGGTGCAATTTTGTCTGAAAAAATAAAGGAGCTAGCCTTTCAAAAACCTAGTATCCCGTTGGTAGCGAATGTTACCGGCATATTTGCCCCGGAAGCCGAAATTATTCAGGATAACCTCGTTTCTCAGGTAAATAAGCCTGTTTTATGGGAAGACAGTATTAACTATTTATATGCAGCCGGAGCCAGAATTTTTATAGAAGTTGGCCCGGGTAAAGTTTTAACCGGTTTAATTAAAAAAACACTTAAAAATGTTCTTTTGTTAAATGTGGAGGACGAGGCCAGTCTTAATAAAACCTTAGCAAAGCTACAGGAGGTGGTTTGATGGAGTTGGAAGGGAAAGTTGCCTTAATTACCGGTGGTTCTAGGGGGATAGGCAGGGCTATTGCTTTAGCAATGGCAAGAGAAGGGGCAGATATAGCCATTAATTATTTGCAGCATGATCAAAGGGCAAATGAAGTTTGCAAAGAAATACTATCTTACGGCAGAAAAGCGATTGCTATCAAAGCGGATGTCAGTTCTTGGGAGCAGGCTGAGTTATTGATCGAAAAAGCCACAGAGGAATTTAAAAAAATTGATATCCTGGTTAACAATGCCGGTATTACGAAAGATAACTTGCTTTTAAGGATGAAACCGGAAGATTGGAATACTGTGATAGCATCCAACCTTACAGGAGTTTTTAATTGTTCAAAACAGGTGCTGAGACCTATGATAAAACAAAAGTGGGGTAGAATTATAAATATTGCCTCAGTAGTTGGAATAGTAGGTAATGCAGGTCAAAGCAATTATGCAGCGGCAAAAGCGGGTTTAATTGGTTTTACCAAATCCCTGGCTAAGGAAGTTGCTTCCCGCAACATTTTAGTAAACGCCATTGCCCCCGGTTTTATAATGACTGATATGACAAAAGATTTATCCGCTAACGAGCAGGAAAAATTACTAGTCAATATACCCCAGGGGCGTTTTGGGAACCCAAATGAGGTAGCCTCTTTAGCAACTTTTTTAGCTTCCGATAGGGCTGGGTATATTACAGGGCAGACTATTGCCGTAGACGGGGGAATGGTTATGTAGTAAAATTTGGCGTGGAGTCTTCTGGAAGGGGGTGAATTGTTTGTCTGATGTTTTTGAAAAAATCAAAACAATAGTTGTTGATCAATTGGATGTAGAAGAATCGCAAGTGACCTTGGAAACAACTTTTGAGGCCTTGGATGCCGATTCCTTGGATGTAGTGGAATTAATAATGGCTTTGGAAGAGGAATTTGGGATTGAAATCCCTGATGAGGATGCGGAAAAATTGGTTAATGTGAAGGCTGCAGTGGACTACGTGACTCAAAGGGCTGGTTAAACATAATCCCGTAGATCTTCTACGGGATTTTTACTGACAAGAAACGACTATAAAGGTCTTAACATAAAAGTAAGATTGCGTAATGTTTGGAGGAATTTGAATGCAATTGCCGATGCTGCAAATAGGTACTTTAAAAGCTAAAATACCCATCATACAAGGTGGAATGGCTGTTCGTATTTCTACTGCCCCTTTGGCCGCCGCTGTTGCCAATGAAGGAGGTATTGGCGTTATAGCCGGTACCGGTATGTCGGTGGCTGAACTGAGAGAGGAAATTAAAAGAGCGCGCCGATTGAGCAAGGGGATTATTGGGGTAAATGTTATGTTTGCAGTAAGAGAATTTGCAAATTTAGTAATAGCAGCCTTAGAGGAAGGTATTGATTTGGTAATATCCGGTGCGGGCTTTTCCCGAGATATCTTTGGTTGGGGCAAGAAATATAACCGGGCAATAGTGCCCATTGTATCAACCCCACGGCTTGCCATGATGGCGGAGAGGTTGGGAGCTTCGGCAGTTGTGGTGGAAGGCGTGGAAGCGGGGGGACATTTGGGGACTAAGGAACAACTGAAGAACATAATTTCCTCTGTCAGAAACACTATCAAAATTCCCATTATTGCAGCCGGTGGGATTACCACAGGAAAAGATATAGTTGAAGCGTTAAAACTGGGGGCAAATGGTGTCCAAATGGGTACTAAATTTGCGGCATCAGAGGAATCCAACGCTTCTCAAGCCTTTAAAAATCTGTATTTATCTGCAAAGGAAACCGACTTGGTTTTTGTGCAGAGTCCGGTGGGCTTGGAAGGAAGAGCGATCAGAAATGAATTTATTAGAGCTTTGGAGGCAAAAAAACCGTTAAAACCTTGGCGCTGCGAAAATTGCCTAAAAGAATGTTCCCGTAAATTTTGTATTTTATCTGCTTTGGAAAATGCTCAAAAGGGTAATCTAGAAGAGGGGTTGGTCTTTGCCGGCACAGGGGTAACTGGTATTACACAAATTTTACCTGTCAAAAAAATCATTAGCAGTTTACTAACGGAAGTCAATGAATATCTCAAGAAAGGGGAGGACTCTTTTTGAAAAAAGTTGTAGTTGTTACTGGTATGGGCATAATTTCTCCCATAGGAATTGGTCTTGAAACCTTTTGGGATGCACTTATTAACGGTCATTCCGGTATTGCACAAATTACCAAATTTGATGTCGGTGATTTAACTACGAAAATTGCAGGTGAGGTTCGGAATTTTGATCCTTTAGTATATATGGAAAAAAAAGAAGCTAGGAGAATGGACCGTTTTACCCAGTTTGCTCTTGCCGCAACTAAAATGGCTGTTGATGATGCCGACCTGAGGCTTAATGAAGCAGATAAGCACAGGACAGCGGTAGTTCTCGGCACCGGTATTGGCGGCATACAAACACTGGAGGAACAGCACAATACATTGCTGGAAAAGGGAGCTAGCCGGATCAGTCCGTTTTTTGTGCCGATGATGATTGCAAATATTGCCGCCGGTCAGGTATCTATCTATTTAGATGCACGGGGGCCTAATTTTACCGTAGTTAGTGCCTGTGCTTCATCTACTAATGCTATCGGTGAAGCAATGAAGCTGATTCAAAGGGGAGATGCCGATATAGTCGTAACAGGTGGCTCCGAGGCTGCCCTTACGCCTATGTCCATGGCCGGTTTCTGTTCAATGAGGGCCATGTCAACCAATAATGAACATCCGGAACAGGCTTCCCGTCCTTTTGATCAAAAAAGAGATGGTTTTATTTTAAGTGAAGGTGCAGGTATACTTATTTTAGAAAGCCTGGAACATGCTTCAAAAAGAAACGCTAAGATTTATGGAGAAATCGCCGGTTATGGTTCAACTGCCGATGCCTTTCATATCACTGCTCCTGCACCGGATGGAAGTGGTGCCGTTAGATCAATGGAACTGGCTTTAACAGATGCGGGTTTAACTGCTTCCGATGTTCAGTATATTAATGCCCATGGTACTTCCACCGAGCTAAACGATAAGTTGGAAACTATTGCAATTAAACAAGTGTTTCAACTGCGGGCCAAAAAGGTGGCCATTAGCTCCACTAAGTCCATGACAGGTCATTTGCTTGGTGCGGCCGGTGGCGTTGAGGCAATTACCTGTTTGTTGACCATTAATAACAGCAAAATCCCGCCCACTATCAATTATGAAACGCCGGATCCGGATTGTGATTTGGATTATGTGCCTAACGTAGCCAGGCAAGCTTCAGTGAAGGTTGCCATGTCAAATTCTTTTGGCTTTGGCGGACACAACGCATCAATTGTTTTAAAAAGTTTTGAGTCCTAGTTTTGGAGGTTGGAAAATGAAGGCGGAACGTTTGGCTAAACTGAGGGAGCTAACTATTAAATTAAACTTAGAGTTGGAAACTTGGAAAACCTTTAATGAGGCACTAACCCATCGCACCTACGTAACAGAAAACCCGGCAAAAGGTTTGAATGATAACCAACGGTTGGAGTTTTTAGGAGATGCAATTTTGGGTATGATCATTGCGGAGTACCTTTTTACTGTCTACCAAGATAAAACGGAAGGTGATCTGACAAGGATGAGAGCTGCAGTGGTTTGTGAACAAGCTTTGGGAAATCAGGCTACGCAACTAAAATTGGGGGAATATCTGCTGCTCGGCAAAGGGGAAGAGTTAACCGGGGGTAGGGAAAGAATTTCTAATTTAGCTGATGCTGTCGAGGCCATCATAGGTGCGGTTTACCTTGAGCTTGGATTAGACATAACCCGTAAATTGATTTTGCAGCTCTTAACCGGGGAAATAGAGATGGTTGCCAAGGGTGGATATAGGGATTATAAAACTATGTTGCAAGAATTGATCCACCGTTTATATGGAGATGTAGTGAGTTATGAAATTTTAAAGGAAAGCGGTCCGGACCACCAAAAATTTTATGAAGCAGGAGTATTTTTAAAGGGACAATTATTAGCTAAGGGTAGCGGTAAAAGTAAAAAGGAAGCAGAACAACAAGCTGCCGATAAAGCATTGAAAATTTTAAACGATAAAAAATAGACTGCCGGCAGTCTATTTTTTATTGAAACACTCTTTTGCAAAACCTTGGCTTTTAACCTTCGGTCTTCTGCTATTGTTGTCCTATCAACCCTATGTTAAAATATAGAAGCTTGGAAGTATGCTTTTGTTGGAGGTTGCAAATTTGTATCTGAAATCTTTAGAAATTCATGGTTTTAAATCTTTTGCGGATAAAACCGTTATGGAATTTGAACCGGGTATTACCTGTATTGTCGGACCGAATGGCAGCGGTAAATCTAATGTCTGTGATGCTATCCGCTGGGTTTTGGGGGAGCAAAATATCAGAACTCTGAGGGGAGTCAAGCTGGAGGATATAATTTTTAGCGGCAGCGAAAACCGCCGCCCCTTGGGCATGGCAAATGTTTCCTTGCTTTTTGATAATACCTCCGGTGTGTTGCCTTTGGAATTTAACGAGGTTTCGATAGGTAGAAGGGTTTATCGTTCCGGGGAAAGTGAATTTTTAATTAACAAGGCTCCTTGCAGATTAAAAGATATTCAAGAATTGTTTCACGATACGGGAGTGGGCAAGGAAGCCTTTGCAATTATTGGACAAGGCCAGGTAGATGCGATTTTAAGTTCTCGCCCGGAAGAAAGAAGGTCTTTATTTGAAGAGGCAGCCGGTATAGTCCGCTATCGTAACCGAAAAACGGATGCTACAAGAAAGCTGGAAGCAACTCAGGTTAATTTAGATCGCCTTCAGGATTTATTATATGAATTAGGGCAAAATTTAGATCCGCTGAAAGAAGAAGCAGAAAGGACGAAACTATATGGGACTCTTGTTGAAGAGTTGCAAAAATTAGAATTAAGTTTGATCTGCCTTGATCTAACAAAAATGGAGACTCAACAGCAAAATATTTTTAATAAAGAAAAGGAACTGGCGGATAGTCTTTTAGAAAAAGAGAGCAAGCTGTCTTTAGTAAGAGCCAAATGGTCGGAGGTACAATTTGTAAAAGAGAAGGTCGAGGAACAGGAAAGGCAATGTCAGCAGCAAATTTTTTCTTTACAAGGCGAAATACAAAAAAACGAGAGTGAAACTAGGCTTCTTAATGATCGCATTGATACTATCGCTGAAAGAAGTGGCGCCATTATAAAAGAAATAGAAACTTATAGAAATAAAATTAAAGAGTTGGAAGAAAGTTATGGAGGGGAACAAAAACAACTGGAAAATCTGGTAGCTATTAATTACCCCCTGGAGGAACAAGTGAGAAGCAACGAAGAAAAATTGGCCAACTATCAGCTTGAAACTGAAGAGTTGCAAAAAAAGGGAGAGCACTTAAAAAACCTTTTATTTGATCTGGAACAAGGGTTGGCTTCTTTTCGTAATCAACAAGTGGAAATGCAATTTGAACTAAAAAGTTTAGCCCGGCAAAAGGCTGATTTAGAGAGAGTCAAAAAGGAACATCAGGCACATAAAGATAAATTGGTAACGGAACTAACCGGGATTGAGCGGGAACAATTAGATAATAGCAGTTTGAAAGAGAAATACCGGCAGGAATATGACCAAAAAGAAGCGGCTAAAGAATTAGCGGTAGAACAATTAAAAAAGTTAGAGCAAGAAAAGGGTGAAATTCAAAAAAAGTGCTATGCAGCTCTTTCCAAATTAAAGGTTTTGCAAGAGATGAGAGAAGAATTTGAAGGCTATCAATTTGGTGTTTCCTCCCTGCTTAAAAATGCAAAAAACTCAGAAGCGATAAAAATAATCGGTGTAGTGGGAGAAATGCTTAAGGTACCCGGCCAGTATGAAAAAGCTATCGAAATGGCTTTGGGCAGTGCTTTGCAGTTTTTGGTAGTGGAAAATGAAGAGTATGCCAAAAGGGCTATTGAATGGCTTAAAGCTCAAAAAGCCGGAAGAGCAACCTTTTTACCTTTGCCCAGCTTACAGCCCCGGAAGCTATCGAAAGAAATGTACTCCCTTTTGGGTCAGCCGGGAGTCTTGGGATTAGGAACGGACTTGGTAGGAATTGAAGATAATATGCAAAAAGTGTTGGATTACCTATTGGGATCTATTGTGGTGGTAACAGATTTGGCTGCCGGTGCAGCTTTAGCGAAACAAAGCAAATTCACCTTAAAGATTGTTACATTAGATGGGGATATTTTCTTTCCGGGCGGCTCCTTAACCGGCGGTAGCAGCAAAAGATCGGCTAATAATATTTTGGGTAGAACCCGTGAAATAAAGGAAGAAAAAAAGAAACTGCAGTCTTTGGAAGAACAAGAGAAATCCATATCCGAAAAGATCTTGTTACTAAAAGAAAAATTTAAGTTTTTAGAGGCTGATCAGGAAAAAATTAAAACGGAGTTATATGCTTTGGATCTTTTATTGCAGAATCAAAAATTGATGAAAGAGAAAATAATGGAGGATTTGTCTAAAGAGAAAAATCTTTTGGGGTACCGACTGCTTGAAGCAAAACAGTCTTCTGCCAGAGAAAAAGTTATACAAAGTGAAATCTTGGAATTAGGGAACCTTTATAGGCAAGAAGAAGCGAAAAAAGAAAATATTGCAAAGCAAATTAATTATTATAAGGAAGGTAGGGAAGCTGTAACCGGAAAAATTATAGATTTGGAAAATCAATTACTGCAGGAGAAAATCAAATTAGCTTCCCAACAGGAAAAGCAAAAATCATTGGAAAATTTTCTTGTTTATTACAATCAAAATAAAGTTGATTTAGTAAATAATCTGGCAAGGTTAGAAGGGGAATTAAAGGAGCTAGAAGCCAGGAAGATAGCAATTGTGAATGAGTTGTCCGCTTTGAAAAAAACAGAGGTTTTACTATTAGAAAAGGAAAGAAAAATGGTTAAGACTAAAAGGCAACTGGAGGCTGAAAAAGCTGCGGCCTTGGCCAAATTTCAAACTCTTGAACAGGAATTGAAAAATGGTGAAAGTAACTTAGAGGCGGTAAGAAAAGAACATTATCAGTTTGACATGCAGAAAACGCGTTTCGAACTTGAGTTTAGTAACGGATTGGAAAAGCTATGGGAAAAATTTCAACTAACCTTAGAGCAGGCAAAAGAAAAAATCGAACCGATAACTTCCAGGCGCTCTGCCTCGGAGCGGGTGAGGGAGCTCAAAGGGCAAATTGCTGATTTAGGCACTATTAACCCTCTGGCTATTGAGGAGTTCAAACGTCAGCAGGAAAGATTTCAATTTTTATCTTTGCAGCAGCAAGATTTATTAAAGGCCAAGGATGGTCTTTATCAAATAATTGCGGAGATGGATAAAATTATGAAGCAAAGATTTTTGGAAACCTTTAAACAAGTAGAAGTTGCCTTTCAAGAGGTGTTTGCTTATTTGTTTGAAGGAGGGAAAACTTCACTGGAGCTTACAGATAAAGAAGCGGTCTTAGAAAGCGGTATAGAAATTATCGCGCAACCACCAGGTAAAAAAATGCAAAACTTATCCCTTCTGTCCGGGGGGGAAAGGGCCTTGACCGCTATTGCTTTACTATTTGCCCTTTTGAAAATTAAACCCAGCCCTTTTTGTGTTTTAGACGAAATTGATGCTAATCTAGATGAAACCAATGTGGATAGATTTGCAAATTATCTAAAGGAATTTGTTACCGAAACTCAATTTATTTTAATTTCTCACCGTCAGGGGACAATGGAAATAGCCGATGCTCTTTATGGTGTGACCATGGAGGAATTGGGTATTTCACGTTTGCTATCGGTAAAAATGAATCCCAGCAAAGAGGTGTGTTAGTATATTATGAACAAAAAGGCCGAACTGACAGGAAGGAGTTTTGATTTTGTCTTTTTTTAATAGGCTAAAAAATGGGTTGTCAAAAACCAGGAGTGGGCTTGTTACTAGGTTAAACGAGCTGTTGGTGGGTAACCGGGAAATTACAGAGGAGCTGTACGATGAATTAGAGGAAATTCTGATTCAAGCGGATGTGGGGGTGCAAACAACTTTAAAACTAGTTCAGAATTTGAGGCAATTAACGAAGGAGAACAAACTCAAAAAAGCAGCGGAAGTCCGGCAAAGCTTAATGGCAGAAATCGAAAAAACCTTGACTCTGGAAGAAAATAGCTTAAATGTAAATAAAAGCGGCTTAACTGTTATTATGGTAGTCGGAGTTAATGGGG
>JBBAFB010000089.1:0-9482 GCA_041655595.1 Bacillota bacterium | reverse complement strand
CATAACCATGTACCTCTTTTATATCGCTCTTAACCAGCATTACCTATCAAGAAGCGAAAGATTTTTCTGTAACCCTTGCCATTACAGGCTTAGAGCCCTGTTTATCCATTTCCCATACTCACGGCTGCCTTATGTATGTGCAAAAAGGTTTACAGTTTCACCACCTACTAAGACTACAAAGTCCTATAACCATTGATACTGTGTGCTTTTGGTTATGGTCTATATTCGTAATCCGACTAATTTACAGATATGGTCTGCTTCCTTCATCATCATCATCGTCCCCATTGCTTTCTACCTTGGAATGTAACGTACAAATAAGTTTACCATTATAATATTCTATGGATCCGCCGGAAGGGCAAATATTAGTTTCGTGTTCCTGTATAAAATTATCAATAAATTCCTTTTGAGCATTTGGTGTGGCTATATTACTGTTCAGAGTAATCTCTATACTTAGCCAGCGCTCCAGTTGCGTTCTGTTTGTTTCGCAAACCAGTTGGCGAGTTTTTTCTAAATAGTTGTTGTAAGGTGGAATAGCTATTGCAGCTAGAATACCAATTATAGCAATAACTATCACCAGTTCAACTATGGTAAAACCTTTGTTTCCGCACCTCAACATCTTCCTACGCCAAAAGCCCCTCTCAAAGAATTTGTTTCACGGGAATAGTTCTACTATTTTTTCAGTAGATAATTAAGCAATATCACCGTCAGGGGTGATTTCTGTTTTTACTTGCCACTTCACTTTGCCCCCAAACTACCAAAGCCTGCTTAACTTGCAACTTCTCTTCCAGTTGTTGAAATTCTTTTCCGTTTAACACCATGGATCGTATTTTTCTGCTTATTAGTTTTTCTGTTTTATTAATCAATTGTTGTAGATAGATTTTATCCACATCACCTACTACAACCAGGTCTATTATACCGGAGTCCATGCCCCGGGCGTAATCACCGGTTATTAGGGCTAGCTCTACCCGGCCTAGCTTGGCTAGGATTTCGCCAATTAGTTTATCTATGCCTATGTATTTTTTAACTATATTTTGAATGTCCACAAAGAGACTATGTTTGGTATTCGCTTGATATTGTATTGTTCTGCCGCTGGCTGTTTTTTGCAACAGGCCGGCTTCCGTTAGACGGTTTAGTTCTACTCTTACCCCGTTGGTGGATTCGTTGAATTCTTCGGCCAGGCTGCGTAGATGGGCTTTGTTGTTGGGGTTCATGAAAAATTTTAGTAGTATTTTTATTCTGGTTTTTGAGGTTATTAGGGATTCTGGCATTTGTTCACCTTTTTTAATAGAGATTGTCGCGTCGCTTTGCTCCTCGCAATGACACTAAAAAGGGATTGCCACGGCCTTTGGCCTCGCAATGACGTTTGCCGGGGAGTTTCCTTTGCTTATTTATTATTCGTTGTATTTAGACAAAATCCTTCTATAAAAAAACAATTGTGAGTATTAATTTTACTCATATTTGTATAGGTTTTGGTAAAGAGGTGAGATTATGGGGAAAGGGCGGTGGTATCATATGATAGCACCGCCCTTTTTTAGTTGTATCTTAAGGGTTAACCGGTAGGATTTCTTCTACGCCTCTGGTGACCAGTCGGGCGCTGGCTATTTGCTCTAGTTTTTTACCTTTGCTGGTTAACACATCTTTATCTACAATCAAACCCATGACGGTTTCTACTTCTTGGGCAGTTACGTCTTCTTTGGGGTCTTGGATGGAGATGGTTGCTTTTTTGCCTTCTTCAGTGAAGAAGATCATTTCTAATCTGGTTGTTTCCATTTGTGCACCTCCTTTCTTTGGGGTTGATATTTATCGCCCTTGCGATTATTAGTCTGGCGGCGTTGAAAAACCGAGATTCTTCGCTTCGCTCAGAATGACGTCTTAGGGGGCTTTGCTCAGAATGACACCTTAGGGGAGCCTTTGTGTAATGGTGCCTTAGTGGTCCCGGTTTTCTCCTTTAGGTTACTCTTCAATCAGGCTGCTGTTTTGTAGTAATTGAATTTCGCTTACCGGGCTACTTATTAGGTCCCCTAGGCCTTGGGCTACTTCGTAGATATCTTCGGGGTCTGCACCGTCTCTGATATCTTTGTAGCTCCTGGTTTTGAAAATAGGATCCCCCTTATCATTGGTTCCCACTACTAACTTAAGTCTTAGAGAGGTATCCAAGGTTTCTACTGCTATTGCCATTTAGTCCACCTCCTTTCTTTATTTTCTAAGCCTATTTTATTAGGCAAGTTAAAGAAAAGAAAAACCCGCCCCGGGGTGAAAAACACCTAATAAGGGTGGGTTAAAGTGACTAACGGCATTAATTTTTATTTAATTCTTTTTAAATTAGGGTTCAAATGATTAAATCCTACTGTTGCATGTTTTTTGCACCGGGGGCCGTGGAGGTCCAATAATCCCTAAAGAAGGCAGTAAAAACGCCTAACATAAGGCCTAAAACACCTGCAATGGCTAAGTTTAACATTTTTCTGGGACCCACCGGAGTTACCGGGGTCCAGGCCGGAGCGACCAATTTTATTTGAGTATCTGTGGTATCCAAGGTGCTGGCTATTAAAGCTTCCTCATGTTTGGCATTAAATCTTTCAAAATTGCTTTTGGCTCTGTTTAAATCAGTTCTTAATCTTTCATCCACAGCTTTTTTCTCCGCTAGTTCTATTTGCAATTGCTCCACCTCTTGGGCAGTTTCAGCAATAGTGGTCTTAATATTAATTATTTTTTCTTCCAATTCGGTGACAGTTACCTTGGCGGAGTTAACGCTGGCTAACAGCGTAATATAAGCATCGTTTATATCCTGACTGGTAAGCTTTATGCCGACCAATTTGGATAAATCTCCACCCATTTCTCCCTTTAGATACTCTCTTAAAACATCATCCTCTAACAGTGTCTTCTCGGTACCGATTAAAGGTGAGAGCTTTGCCAAAACCTGCTCCCCTTCTTTTAAACCCGCTTTGGTTGTTTCTAGGGAAATTTTTGTTTCTGTTAAGTCAATTTGTTTGCTCGTTAATAGACTTAGCTTCGCATTATAAAGGCTTTCCAACTGGGCTACACCCTGGGATTGAGCTAAAAAAGCTGTGTACTCGTCCAAGGCAGTATTCATCTTTACTTCTTCTGCCAGCATTTGTTCTCTTAAAATGCCAATGGTCTTAGTTAGTTGTTTTTTACCCTCTTCATTGATAAACTGGACAAATTCCCCCGCCAACCCATTGACTAAATCCGCCGCCAACTTGGGATCCGTACCGGTGACTCCCAGTTCTATTAAATTGGTTTTATCAATTGACTTTACTTCGAAGAGCTCCGATAGTTTTCTAATTGTGTATTTCTCCGGATTTAGTTGAAGCCTTTCCCGTACCCTTTCCAGCAAAACAGGGTTTTTGATTTGATTGGTATAGGTCTCCAACGACATAAAATCACTACCGGAGATGGAACGCAAATAAGCGGTAAGAGAGTTTTCCTCGTCAGACTGATTAACCATCATGGTGGCCTTTGCTTCGTAGGTGGGTTCCATGAAAATAAAGCTGGCCACTCCACTAATTAATAAGGCCACAATGGTGATGATTGTGATAATCCACTTGCCTTTTATGAGAGTTTCGATTAATTCCCGTAGGGATATTTCTTCTTCCATAGTTTTTCCTCCTTTGCTGTTTAATAACCGTTTGGCAATTGTTAGATTTCTGGCAATCCTAGGATTGTATCATAGTTTTGTGCAATATTTTCATCCATTGCTTCTACTTCTGCCAACAGATCCCAGGATTCGCTTCTGTTGCCCTGGCGTTCTTTGATAACTGCCAGCCAAAGGGTGGCCTCGACCTTGGTGTTTTCGTTATCAAGAGCTGGTGCCAAGTGGGCTTCTGCCCGATCATAAAGCCCATAAAAGTATTCGGCAATAGCTAGGCTAAGGCCCAATTCTCCGTCAATTTTCAACCTATCTGCCGGGCTCCACAATTCTTGCACACCTTTAGCTAAACTGTCAAAATAAGTTTCAAATTGCTCCGGCATGGCCATCACCTTCTTAAAGACCTGATCCGCTTCCATTTTGTTTCCTTCCTCTAGATAGCGAATTCCAGTCAGTGCGTACATTCTGGCGATGGTGTTATTAGTATACTGTACCAAGGGGGCACACCACCGGGCTGTTTCTGCAGCCCCTAAGGCTTTTGCCAAATCATCCTGTTGCCAATAGGCCTCCGCTAAATTAAAGTGCATTTGATAGTTGTAGGAATCCTTTTTAGCAGCCTGCTCCATTAGTTTAAAGCCTGTTTTCATATCTCCGAAGATCATAGCCAGGCGCCCTGCATCCGTATTGTAGGCCCCTTCAAAGGGGTCAAATTGACCGGCTTTTAGAAAGTAGGCTAGCCCGGCTTGACCATCCCCTTCATTTTGAATAGCTGCCACTGCTTTACTTCCATAACTCCCCCCTATCAACAGAGAAATGGAGCTGGCAATCAACATCAGCGAGATTGCGGTTACCAGCAGCAAGGGTATTGGGTTTACCTTTGGCTTGTAGCCTTTTTTCTTTTGCTGTCTGGTTAAGGTTTTCTCCAGTTCCGGGGTGATTCTAGCAGACACTAGACCTCTCACTATACCAAAATTAAGCCAAAGAGCAATAGCGACCGCACCAAGGGCCAAGTCAAAATCTAAAAAGGCGTGACCGCCGATAACTACGGCCCCGGCCACTAAAGCCCAAATAAGGCTGCGATTACTACCTTTATTAGTTAATAATAGTTTAATTCCTTCAAAGACAAATAAAAGCCAAAAGCCCAACCAGGCCAAAAGGCCGATAAGCCCCGTTTCCACCCCCAGTTGAATCCAATCATTGTGCACCTGAGTAGAGGAGTAGTTGTAGCTTTGGTTGCTGCGGTAGGCAGCCTCCCAGCCACCGCCGCCATAGCCTAGTAAAGGCTTAATTTTAATCATATTGATGGCTTCCTTTGTCCAATAAACCCGTTCCTCGCTACCCTCACCCTTAAGGGCACTTTGAATACGAATTAACAGCTGTTGGGGAATAATCTTTTCCCAAAAGCTAAGGGTAAGACCTTCTATGGTAGCGGTGGGGTTTCTGAAATAGAAGCTATCATTGATTTCTGTGTTGGCCCCTCCCCTATGCCCGAAATAGATATACTGGTGTCTATTCTCTTCACTGTCGTTGATCCAGGTAATTGTCCAGATATCCCCTGTTACCTGCTCCAATTCTGCTACACCGACAGAGCCGGTAAGGTAGGGATATGCCTCCCCGGAGTCAGACTTAAATTCGACAGTGTAGGTAACGGTTTCGCCCGGCTTCACCGTGTAACCGCCCGTTCTAGCTACCAAGTTATACTCCCCTATTTTGGTTATGACCACCTTATTCCAACCGTCTTTTTCGGTGTTAACGGTGGCTTCGGCATTAGTATATAAGTGAAACTCGTTAGAATTGACTATTTGATTGGGAATCACTTCCCTGTTGGCAACATAAATTCCCCCGCCAATCACAGTTACTGCAAACAGGCCCAGCAAAACAAAAACTGTTTTTTTAGTGCCTAATATTTTTTGTGAAAGCAATAATAACCCTTGACCTACTAGAACCACTGCCAGTCCCAAGCCTAAAAAGAGCCAGGCCTGACCGGGGTTTTTAGCTACAATACTGGGAATGAATTTATAGCTGCCCGCCATTGTCCCCGCACCGGTGAAAATTAGGCTGAGTAAAATCCAGACCCGGTGTTCTTTGGCTAGTCCGATCAGAAAAATAGGAATCATAACGGCGGCTATCAGTAATCCTCCCCGGGAGTTAGTCCCCAAAAAGGCCATAAACATAGCATAGTTCCCCGCCACAAAGGCAAATTGCAGCCATTTATTGCTGGTCGCCCATAGATAAAAGCCGATAAAGCTAATAGCCAGCAGATAAACTGCTAGGGTGTTGGGGTATTGGATAGTGGAGTAGATACGATCACCCACAAAACCATCTGTAAGATCTAACACGCCCAAAGCGGCACCCAAGCCGGCCAGGGCTACGCCTACTCCTGTTAAGTAGAGGGTAGTAAGTATTATTTTTCTCCAAGATTCTTTTTGAGATAGTTCTCCTGCCAGCCAGTAAACTAAAAAGAACAAGGTAGTTTTGATAAAACCCTGAACCGCCAGACGATAGTTAGCGGCGCCGATGATTGCTACCAGGTAGGCCAATACTAAGGCCAGAGCCAAGTAATCCATCGGCGTACGAAAAAGGTTGATTTGCCCTTCCTTGGTTTTCCAGACCCAGGCGGCTATAAAGGCCGTTAGGGCTATGATTAAGGTGATAATTTGTTCCGTTGGGAAAAAGAGTCCTCTAAAATAGGGAGGAAAGAAGATGATTCCCGCTAGCAGGATAAAGGATATAAGAAACCAAGGGGAAGCTTGGCTGATTGATTGTTTTTGCACGGTAACACTCCTTTTTAGCGTGGTCTAACATTGTCTAAGGTGGCTAAAGCATGGCTAACTATGGTTGGGCGGTGTCAAATATGGTCTAACATTGCTTAGGATGGTCTAGTGTGGCCAAGCATGGTCTAACATTGTCTAAGGGTGGTTTAGTTGGTCTAACATTGCTTGCATGTGATTCTGCATGAGACCCTTCACTTCGTTCAGGGTGACGTTGGGGAGGGGCCTTTACTTTAGTGTCATCCTGAATGTAGCGAAGCGGAATGAAGGATCTCATGCATAAGGGCATGCAAAAAGACCCTAAAGGAATACCCCAAAAGGTTTTCCTTCCCAACCTTCCGGCTTTCCAACTCTCTTGCTGTTCTCGTTCTAGATATTTTCGACAAAGGCGTGGTTTTACCTGCCTAAGATGTGAGAAATTATTTCGATGACCCTTGCCAGTGGTTTTTTGGTCTTTTAAGTTACTCTTTTCAATGCTATAATATAAAGCAAAAACTAGAATTTGGGTGATGATTTTGCGTAAAATTCGGATAGTAACTGACAGCACCAGTGACCTGCCTTTGGAACTAAAAGAAAAACACCAAATTGAAACTGTGCCCCTTTATGTCCGTTTTGGGGAGGAGTTTTTTGCCGATGGAGTGGATATTGATAATCGGGCCATTTTTAAAAGGGTATCCAAAACAGGCGCCATGCCTCAAACAGCGGCTCCAACCCCGGAAAATTTTAGTGAGATTTTTAAAAAACTCATTGATGAGGATCAAGATGTAATTTGCATTTGCCTTTCGTCCCCCCTATCGGCTACGGTGCAATCAGCCACCATTGCCGCGTCGGAATTCCCCACGGATAGGATTGAAATTATTGACAGCCTCAACCTATCTACGGGCATTGGCCTCTTAGTCCTCTATGCTGCCGAGCTGGCAGAGCAGGGCATGCCCTTTAAGGAACTGGTAGAAATGGTTGAGAAGCAAAGGGCTAATTTGGAAACTTATTTTGCTGTTGACACGATGGATTACCTCTACAAAGGGGGACGCTGCACCGGACTGCAACATTTGATGGCGGGCATGTTGAAAATCCACCCCGTGCTGACCATGGAAGAAGGACAAATTATTGTCAAGGATAAAATCCGGGGCGGCAACAGAAAAATCCAGGACCGCTTAATGGACTATATTGTTGCCAATGAGGATCAAATTGATTTTAACTACATAGCTGTTCCCGGTGCTGATTGTGATAGGGAAGTTAAATCAATGATAAAACGGATCAAGGAGCGCTACCCCAAAGCCAGAATAATTTCGGCGGAAGCAGGAAGTGTAATTTCCAGTCATTGCGGGCCGGGAACGATTGGGTTGATGTTTTTTAAAAAGCAATAGCTTTTAAAAAACATCTAGTAGTTGTCTAATAATGGTCTAACATTGTCTAACATGGCTAAAACCTTTTGGGGTATTTCTTTGTGGC
Organism: Bacillota bacterium; assembly: GCA_041655595.1. Taxonomy (GTDB): domain Bacteria; phylum Bacillota; class DULZ01; order DULZ01; family DULZ01; genus JBBAFB01. Next base: position 1,652 of record JBBAFB010000089.1, on the reverse strand, counting down.
TTTTTTGGAGGTGGATATGTTTAGATTTCAGAAGTTGGAAATTTATCATTTGGCCAAGGATCTTGTTAAAAAAAATTATCAGCTGATTAAAAAGTTTCCTAGTGAGGAAAAGTTTGTTCTTATACAACAAATGAATAGAGCTGCCATTTCTGTACCATCCAACATAGTTGAAGGGGTTAGTAGATATAGTGATAAAGAAAAAATTCATTTCCTCAGTATCTCCTATGGCTCGTTAATGGAACTAATATGTCAAATGGAAATCTCTTTGGAACTGAAATATATAAACCAAGTGGAATATGATGACTTTATTAAAAACGCAAAAATTCTTTCTGTAAAAATTAGTAACTTTATTAATGCATTAAAAAACAACAACCAATAGGCCAAGGGCTTTCGGTTGTTGTTTTACTTTACCCAAAAGAATCACATGCAAGCAATGTTAGACAATGTTAGACCACATTAGACCATCGCTAGACAAAGCATTGCGCCGCTTAGCGGCGCAATGCTTCTACCGGTGGTACTGAGGAAGCTGAAATGGCCGGGTAGACGCCGAATAGTAATCCTGCACCCATGGCTACCAGGGTGGAAATCTGGATGGCCTGGATACTGACTGCTGTTTCGAAGCCGTATTGGCCAAATAAGCTAACACCCCAGATACCCGCCGCTACTCCCGCTATGGCACCGATACCGCTTAAGTAAAGGGCTTCCAACAAGAACTGGGTCAACAAATCTCCTTGTTTGGCGCCAATGGCCCGTCTCACCCCAATTTCTTTAGTTCTTTCCGTCACTGCTACCAGCATAATATTCATAATTCCCAAGCCCCCCACCAAGAGGGATACTGCTGCAATTCCCCCCAAGAGCAAGGTCATCACTCTGTTGGCTTGGTCTGCTTCTTCTACCAATTGGTTGAGGTTGGTGATGGTGATTAAATCTTTGCCGGTACTAATACCCGGAATATCCTGTTGACCACCCGTATCTCCCCAGGGATCAGCGGCAACCTCTTTGGCTACCACCGATACACCCGCCATAGGCATGGGCATAGGCATGCCCCCATCACCGGGCACTTCGCCTTCTCCCTCACCAGGAGGAGTAAAGGTGGGGGCATTTTGATCCAGCCCCAACTTCCTCTTATAAATCCTGCCCATTTGCACCAGGGCTAGATCCGCCGCTTGGGCAGATTCTGCCTTGGCCCAAATCTCATCCACTTTCTTTTCCTTGGTTAATTTTAGAGCAGTAGTGTAGGGAATCACGATCAAATCATCTATCCCTTCTGCTTGCCCTGGGCCCTTCGGAGCCAAAACCCCCGCGATCCTAAAGGTAAACCCCTCTAAGGTAAAGGTTTGCCCCACGGGGCTTCTGCCTCCCATCAACCCCTGAGCCACATTATAGCCCAGGACTGCCACCGGGGAGCGTTGTTCCACGTGCCAAGTGGTGAAAAAGTGCCCTGAAACAATATCCTGGTCCCTTATATAGGGAAACTGACTGTTTACCCCCAAAATCTCCGCATTGCCCCTAGTTCGGCGCCAGCGGATAGCCTGCTCTGTTTTGACTACCGGGGTGGCAAAGTTGAGGCCGGTAACTCTTTCAATTAAATCTTCAGCCTCCTCAGGATCGAACTGAATCGTAGGATTTTCAGATTTAAGGATAATCACATT
>JBBAFB010000088.1:0-9486 GCA_041655595.1 Bacillota bacterium | reverse complement strand
TCCCCAAAAAATATCGCCTGCTTTCAGGGTACGTACAATCAACGATTGTCCCTTGTCGGATTCTTTTAAAATTCTGACAGAACCTTTGTCCAAAAAGAAAACATAGGGAAAAATTTCATTGCTGGCACAAATGATCTGCTTTCTTTTGTACTCTCTTTTTGTAGCCATCCTACATAGCTTTTCCAGGTGGCCTTTTTCGATCTTTCTGAACACTTCTGCTTGGGATAGTTTTTCTATGATTCCGCTGTCCATAGAATCACTCCTTATAATTGCTGCTAAGGAAGCTTTAACTTTGGTGTCCGTTTTATAATTATAACATTTCTAGCAATAAATAGAAAGGCTCGTATTTATTTGTGAAATTCATGACAAAAGTCAAGGTATTATTTGTCGGACCTTGTTAACCTTATACTAGGGTTAAGCGGCTTGCCCGCTAAAGGTGCTTTGCACGTAAAAAAGCTGGATCGTGAATTTACGGTAGTGTTTAAAATCACTATCTTTACGAATTTCTATAAATAATAAGGCCGAATTTAATATCTACCGACAGTGAGGGCTTAAGAAGAAGGTCGCGAGTCGAGGCTTAAATTCGGTTTAAAAGAAAGGGTGATAAATAGACAGCTAAAAAAGTGTGATGAGGCATGAAACGGTGTGAGGAGGGCAGATCTGTTTTTTTGAAAAAAGCACTAAAAAAAGGAGGATTTTTAAATGTCGTTATATTCCAAGGACGTTTCTTCAGGTGCAAGGAAAATGGTTATTATTCTAGTTTTATTAGGCGCCTTTTTTATGATTGCCGTACAACCTTTTATGGTGGCACCAGCTTTGGACAAAATTCAGTTACAACAATTTGAACGAATTGAAAAATTTTATGCTACCAACAATCCCAATGCTCCTTTAATTGAGCATACCCCGGCTATGGTAGGTTTTTTCTTTGCTCAGTGGACAATGCTTTCTTTCTTTGCTGGAATTGTTTTATTGATAATTATTAGGAAGCTGTACGAGGGTCAACAATGGGCTAAAGCTGTGGCACTGACTTGTCTTTCTATGCCTGCCATTGGAGCAGCTTATATGCTGGTCCCCTGGATGAACTTTGTTAGTGCCATGCCCGATGCCGGTGTCCCACCTGCAATATTTATTATGGCGGCGGGTTTAGTGCCCTATTTTGCTATTCTATTGGCTGGTAAGGGCAGTGCTAAAGAAAAATTGATTATTTTTGTTGTCTTTACTATGTTGGGGGTTGCTGCAGGCTACACCTTTGGTAATGGCCATGCTTCCCATCGTATTTTGCTGGGTCATCCCATGTTACCCCGTTATGCCGAAGATATTTTTGTTCTGAACTATGCCAGAACAGCCGGTTGGATTGCTGTAATTGGCTTCATAATGTCCATTTATTTGCTGGCAATGCGTATTGAAGCCGGCTGGTGGATTGCTTTATCTTCTTCTGCAGTAACAGCTGTGGTAGGTTTATTGACACATTATTTCCGTCATGCCACTGTAGACTATATGCTTCAAGGTTTAGCAGGAGTTTTTCTGGTTGTCGTTTTACTACTGCCGTTAACAAAAGAAGTGTTGTTGGGTGCGGGTAAGGCAGGAAATAAGGCACAAGTTTCAAAAGCGGGAGTCGAGGTGTAATCTAATGGAAGGAACCTATTTACTGATTGGCTCACTTATTGTGGGCGCTGCTTTAGCACTCTTGTTTTGGAAGTTAAATTAGTCAAGTTAACGCATAAATCACCTTTCATCTTTTTAGTCGGGGTTACCCCCGACTTTTTTTTCTTCCCTTTCACAATTAGGGCGGGTAGGCATACTATGTATTAGCCATAAGTGGATCTTAATTAGTAGGGGAGGGAAACTCTAAATGTTCAAAAAGGAAGATAAGTATGAGGATTTGCGTTCCGGGGTTCTGCCGGTGGATGAAGTAACTGGTTTGCCGGTGTGTCCGCCTCCAAGGGAAATTTTAAGTGTTCGTTTAGACAGAATCTACAACGAATGCAAGCAGACCTTGGTTAACGAAATACCCATCGCTATTGTACCCCCGGTAAAGGCCAATAATGTGGAATGTGCCGGTGTAAAGGTGGAGAATGTCCGTTGTGAAGCAGGGGATGAACAGATAACGGTAACTTTTGATTTATCCGTTACTTTCAAATTATTACAAGGTGATCGGGTGGTAACTACTATCACTGAAAAAATACTTAATGAGTCCAAAACAGTCAGAATGCTTAGGGCCGGCGAGAAGGGCCTGAACTGCGAGGTTGATGTTTATTCCGAATGTCTGTTATGCTTTATTTCCAACAGCAGCACAAGTTGTTTTGTAAGTGAAGTTACTTGTTGCGTTGGCAAACTCTTTGTTTTTAGGTTGGTTGCACCTGTGCAAGTATTGATTCCTGCTTTTGGCTTTTGCCCCGAGCCTCCGGAATGCGGTTTGGTGGCCGGTGCTTGCCCCGATTACAATCCCAAGTGGCCTCCTTACCCCCCGCCCCCTTCCGAGCCGTGCCCCGGGGGAGGCAAGGGAAGTTGTCCTCTCGGCTAGCATTCATAAGTTGAATTAAAAGGCTACCTTAGGGTAGTTTTTTAATTTAGCTGAAGTGATAGGATTTGGCCAGTTGATAATATCTGTAATAAAAATTTTGTTCTTTTAACAGTTCTTGATGGGTGCCCCTTTCAGCAATTTTTCCTTCCTGTAGGAAAATAATTTCATCCATTTTATTCAGGTTGGTCAGCTTGTGGGTGATCATAATTATGCTGCGATTAGCCATTAAAGACCGGATGGCGTCCAGGGCTTGGGCTTCGGTAATTGGATCCAAGCCCTCGGTGGCCTCGTCTAAAATCAAGATAGTAGGGTCCTTTAAAATCATCCTGGCTAAAGCAATTAATTGTCTTTGACCTCCGGAGAGTTTCCGGCCCCCTTCGCCAACTTTTGTTTCCAAGCCGGCAGGCAATTGGGCCAAGTGGGGTTTAAACTGTGCCAGGTCCAAGGCCTCCAGCAGCTCTTGTTCGGTTGCCGTAGACTTGGCCAAAAGCAAATTTTCTCTTAGAGTGGCGTTAAACAGGTAGGTCTGTCTGGAGACTAATCCGATTGTCTTCCACAAATAATTTTCCGGAATTGAGTTTAAATCTTTACCGCCTAAAGTGATTGTCCCTTCTTGATAATCCCAAAATTTTAGCAGTAGGTGGCTAATGGTGCTCTTGCCTGAGCCGATAGCCCCTACAATGCCCAGGTGCTTACCTTCATTGAGATTAAAATTAATTTTTTGGATGGCAGGCTGTTTACCGTCAGGATAGGTAAAGCTTAAATTGCTAACTACCAATTCATGGTGCCCAATAAGGCTGTTGCCATCATTTACAGGCCGGGGCTTTTGGGGGGATAGTTCCTCAATCGCAAAAATTCTTTTAGCGGAGGCCAAGCTTTCCCTGATATTGGGGACCAGTTGAGATAAGCCGAAGACTGCTTCAAAGCTGGCCTGCACTCCCAAAACTAAAGGGGCCAGCCAAATTGCCTTTAGTTTTCCGGTGTTGATCAGCAAGATGCCTAAAAGCAAAGTTGAAAACAAGGTTAAACCGTTTAAAAGCTGTATTAAGCTGTTGGTTAGGGCACTTTTTTTAGCAAATTCCAATTTAAATCGGACAAATTTGCTGTTCTGTCCCACCGTCTTTTGCTGATATTCCTTTGTTCTGCCGGAAGTGAGTAACTCTGTCAGACCCCTAATACTGTCTACCAAAGTCATGTTTAAAACTTCCTTTGTATCTGTCAGTTTTGTTTTCCCCTTGTAGACTAGGCTTGTCACATAGGCCACTCCAAAAGTGGCTAGAAAATAGAAGATAAGAAAATTTAACAGCAGGTATTGGTGAAAGAGACTTAACAAGTAAGCAGTACTTACAAAAATTAAAAAAGCAACAATGGGGGGCAAAAAGACGCGCAAATATACTTCTTTTAGATTTTCAATATCCCCCAGCAAACGGCCCAGTAGTTGGCCGCTGTGTAAGGTGGTCAGTTGTCCGGGGGACAGGCTTTCTAAGGATTGATAAAGGTTCAGACGTATTTTTCCTAAAATATGCAAAGCCGTTTTGTGATTCAAATAGCGTTCCCCGTAGCGGAACACTCCGCGGGAAATGCCGAAGAAGCGCACCCCGGCAACCAAGGTCATCAGTTCCATTATATGAGGGGAGAGGGCAGCCCAGGAAATTAAATAAGCAGAGGTAATTAAAAGTCCCATATTACTGCCGATGGTCAAAAATGATAGCAGAATTCCTAGGGTGCAGAACTTGCGATAAGGTTTAATGAAGACAAATAGTTTTTTAAAAATGCTCATGGTTTTTCGGGATTATTAAAATGGTCCCCCTGCCTCCTTCCCTGCTTGCTAGATTGTTTAATCGCTTGTTTTCCCTAAATAACTGTTAAGAAGACGGTAGTAAAAGCCTTCGTTTGCCAGCAATTCGGCTTGGCTGCCTATTTCAACCAGGCTCCCCCGATTCAAAACAGCAATGCGATCCACTTGTTTCAAGGTTGCCAGGCGGTGGGCAGCAATAATTGCCCTACGATCTTTTAGCAGTTCAGCCAGTGCCTTTTGAATCGCCTCCTCGCTTACCGGATCTAAACTGGTGGTAGCCTCATCTAATAAAACCAGAGGAGCATCTAAGAGGAAAGCTCTTGCCAAGGCAATCAGCTGCCCTTGTCCTGAGCTCAGGCTCCTGCCGCCGCCACCTATTATGGTTTCGTAGCCAGCAGGTAATTCCAGAACTATCTGATGGAGGCCCACCTTCAGGGCAGCGGTTTTGATCTCGGGAAGCGTGGCCGCGGGTTTGAAGAAAGCTATATTTTCGGCAATTGTACCTCTAAATAGATGCGGTTTTTGGGGCACCAGGGCTATTTGTTGCCGTAGACTTTCCGGTTTAAAAGCCGACAGGGGTAGCTCCCCAATCAGGATTTGCCCTGCTTGGGGATGAGCAAATCCCAAGAGAAGCTGCAGAAGGGTGCTTTTCCCCGCACCGCTAGCTCCTACCAAAGCCAATTTTTCTTGTGGTTGGATGCTGAGGGTAATTTTTCTCAGTGCCTGCCTTTGATCCTCATAGTAAAAGCTGACATTTTCAAATTTAATTTGTTTATTAAGTATTTCCTTGTTAACCGGTCTCTCCCCAAACTGAACCTCCCGGGGGGAACTGCTTAGCAGTCGAAAAACATTTTCAACTGCTTTCGTGGCGGAGATGCCGGCATGATATTGAGTGCCTAAATTTCTTAGGGGTCCGTAAAACTCCGGTGCCAGTAAAAGTAAGAAAAAGGCTGTTTGGAAATCCATATTGCCGGTGAGCAGTCTAAGCCCTAGGGAGACTGCTATTAAGGCGGTGCTAATGGTCATGAAAAACTCTAAAAAAAAGGCGGATAGAAAAGCGATTTTTAAAACACCCATGGTAGTTTCCGCCCATTCGCGCCCTAACTGTTCAATTGTTTTGGTCTGTTTTAAACTTTTTTGCAGCAATTTTAAGGTAGTTAAGCCTTCCAGTACATCCAGGAAGTGGCTGTTCATTTTGCCAAGAACATGCCATTGTTTCTTGGCCCATTTATCTGCTAGGCTGCCGATTAGCATCATGAACAGGGGTATTAAAGGAGCAGTAAGCAATAGGATCAGAGCAGTTAAAAGATCCCGGGGAAAAACTATGATTAAGATACCCAAGGGAATGATGCCGGCCAGCGCTAGGGTAGGTAAGTAGCGGGCGAAGAAGTCCTCTAGGGCATCCACGCTGTCAATTAGGGAGGAGATCATTTGGCCTGTGTCCTGTTGCCGGCTAGAGAGGGGTCCCGATCTAAATACTTGTCCCAAAACTGTTTGTCGAAGCTTGGTTTGAACCTGAAGGCTGCCTTTCAATGAAAAGATTTCTCCCGCCCAGAAAAGAAAAGCTCTCAATAGGATTAGAGACAGCAGTGCCGATAGGCCGGTAGCCAACTCTGTTAAGCCTTGTTCTTTTAAAAAGGCACCGTCAACTAATTCGGCTATTAAGAAGCATTGGGCAATGATCAGCAGACCGGAAAGGGAACCGATTAAAATCACCAGTATTAAACTATTGCCCATACCCTTGGCCAGTTTAATTAATTGTTGATTGATCATGGGACACACCCCGATTGTAAAAGTGGGGGAAAAGGTCAAAACCTTTTCCCCCTAAAAATTAATATTCCAGTTCGTTTAAATCAACAGGTTTTCTAAATATCCAATAAGACCAGGCTTGATAAGCAATAATTATGGGCACTAAAATTATTGCTACTATAGCCATCACTTTGAGGGTAACCGGTCCGGAGGCACTGTTAAAGATTGTTAGACTCCATTCGGGGTCTAAGCTGGAAACCATCACTCTGGGGAAGAGACCGGTAAAAATGGTTGCAATAACAGCAGTAATGCCGATGGAGGAAAAAATAAAAGCGAAGCCAAATCTGCCGAAGCCAACCAAAAAGTTGACCCCGCCCAATACCAGAAGCCCTACGGTTAATGCAACTGAGGGAGCGGTTTTGTTTAAGGCATCCGTTTCTAAAAATAAGAACAAGATCATAGCGAAATAGTTTGCTATAATTACCAGCCAAAGGGGAAAGAAGATTTTTTTGATGCGGCTTAAAATTTCCCCTGTGGTCTTAAGAGCTAAAAAGAGAGCCCCGTGGTAAGAAAAAAGTAGCACAAATAGTAGTCCCATAATCAAGGTAAAAGGGGTGAATAGGTTGAAAAAGCCACCCACATAATGCATATTGGCATCAATGGGAACTCCTTTTAGTAAGTTGGCCATAGCAACCCCCCAAACAAAAGCGGCAATCAAGCTACCGATAAAGAAACAGTAATCCCAAAGGGCACGCCAAAGGGAGTTTTCATCTTTGCTCCTGAATTCCAGCGCGATGCCCCTAAGGATCAAAGCTACAAGAATCAAAGACAGAGGTAGATAAAAACCACTGAATAAAGTAGCGTACCAATTGGGGAAGGCTGCAAAGACCGCACCCCCCGCGGTAATCATCCAGACTTGGTTGCCTCCCCAAACAGGACCGACGGTGTTAAAAATTATTCTTCTTTCCAGATCACTTTTAGCGACTAAGGGCAGAAGAATGCCACTACCATAGGTAAAGCCCTCCAAAAAAAAGAAAGCGACAAAAAGCACAGTAACAAGTAAAAACCAAAGTATTTCTAAGCCCATAGCGATACCTCCCCTTCGGCTAGGTTTGGTTCTTTAATTAGATCCATATCTTCGGGACCCTGTTTTGCAAATTTGGCAAGCAGGTAAATATCCGCAATTGCTAATAAGATATAGACCACGGAAAAACCGATCATGGTGGTCCAGATGGCAGCCGGTGAAACATTGGGGGAAACTGCGTTGTCAACCTTTAGTAGACCGCTGACAATCCAAGGTTGTCTGCCCATTTCCGCCATTATCCAGCCAAATAAGTTCGCCAGGAAGGGCAGGGGCAGGATAAAAAACAACAGCTTTAAAAGCAGGGGATACTCCTCTAGGATTTGTTTTCTGGTAGCGTAGACGGCTAATAAGACTAACAAGCCAATTAAAGAACCGATGCCTACCATAAAACGAAAACTCCAAAAGATGGGGGTGACAGGTGGGATGTAATTACCCGAACCATGTAGGGCCTCCATTTCTTTTTGCAGATCATTTAAGCCTTTTACTTCCCCGGAAAATTTATTATAAGACATAAAACTAGTCATAGCGGGGATGGTAATCTCAAATTTATTTTGCCCTTTTTCCTGGTCAATAATTGCCAACAGGGCAAAGGGTGCCGGATCGGAAGTCTCCCATAAAGCCTCTGCCGCCGACATTTTCATCGGTTTCGTTTTAACCAGGAACTGCCCTTGAAGATGCCCGATACCACCTACAATAATTACGCTAATAAGACCAAATATTAATCCAATTCTCAGTGATTCCTTAAAGAAATCAACTCGGTTTTTCTTTAGCAGATGGTAGGCGCTAATACTGATTACAAAAACTGCTCCCGTCACAAAGGCTCCCGCAATCACATGGGTAAACTGATTATGAAAATAGGGGTTTGCCAATAGCTTACCGAAACCCACCAATTCTGCCCGATTTCCTACCAGTTCATAGCCAACGGGGTTTTGCATAAAGGAGTTAGCTACTAAGATCCAAAGGGAGGATAAACTGCTGGCGATGGCAACCAGCCAAGCGCTAAGCAAATGTACCTTTTTAGATACTTTGTCCCAGCCAAAGAGCCAAATGCCCAGGAAGGTTGATTCCAGAAAAAAGGCCAATAAGGCTTCGATTGCTAGAGGAATGCCAAAGATGTTTCCTACAAAACGGGAATACTCGGACCAGTTCATTCCGAACTGAAAAACGATGACTATTCCGGTGACTACTCCCATGGCAAAGTTGATAACAAATAAGCGGCCCCAGAATTGAGCCATTTTTTTGTAACTCTCCTTACCTTTTTTTACGTACAGGGTTTCCATAATAGCTACTAAAAGGGAAAGCCCAATGGTGAGAGGCACAAAGAGAAAGTGGTAGCCCGTAGTTAAACCGAATTGCCAGCGGGCCAATAAGACTTGGTCCATAAAAAAACCTCCTCAACAAATTTTTTAAACTGAAGGAAAAATCCTTTAATCGCCTCCCCATCCTTTAGAAACTTGCTTAATTAATCTTACTATTATTAGTAATGATTGTCAACAATAATTGGCAGAATTCCCTTTCCTGTCAAGCCTTTGCACCAAAAAAGAATAGCAAGTAAGGGTTTGTCCGGCCCAAAAAAATCTGGCAATCAAAGCGTCCCTATGGCTTAAGTGAATGGATTCATTTATTGTTGACAACCAGGATTTACAAGTATATAATAAAACTTGAATTGATTCATATTTTATTGGTGACAAACTGTTAATAGTGGCAGAGTAGCAAATGCAGCAGTTAAAAACGTAAAGGAGGTTAAAAATGAGCAAAGAGAAAATGGGGTTGCTGGTAATGGCCTACGGAGCTCCCTATAATGAGGGAGATATTGAAAGGTTTTACACTCATATTTCCGGGGGTAGAAAGCCTTCTAAAGAGGCGGTTTCGGCTTTAACTAAAAAATATGGTACTATCGGCGGAATTTCTCCGCTGGCGGAGATTACGAAAAAGCAAGCAAACGCTTTAAGAGACAAGTTAAATGAACGGCAAGGTCAACTGGAATTTTCCTTGTATATCGGCTTAAAGCATATTGAGCCTTACATTGAAGATGCAGTTGTGCAAATGAAAAAGGACGGAATTAAAGAAGCGGTTTCCATCGTACTAACACCACATTATTCTAAATACGGTGTAAATACATATATCGCAAGAGCTGTGGGTAAGGCAAAGGAGATAGGTGGCTTAACAATTCATGCTATTAAGCAGTGGCATAATGAGCCCGGCTTTATTGACTATTGGGTAAATGAGATAAAAAAAATATATGAAAAAATGTCAAATGAGGACAAGGAAGGCACCATGTTGATCATGTCCGCCCATAGCCTGCCAAAACATTTTGTGCAAAATGATGAT
>JBBAFB010000087.1:0-9487 GCA_041655595.1 Bacillota bacterium | reverse complement strand
CCCCGACTTGGTAAAGATTGCCGGTGCTGAGAATTTGAATAATACTTACTTTACGAACCATTATTCCACTCAGGACCCCAGTCCTAAGATTCAGAACTTTGTTAATGCCTACAAAGAAAAACACGGGGATGAGCCCGATGGTTTTGCGGCTCTGGGTTACGATGCGGGCTACCTGATTGCCGATGCAATAAACAGAGCAGGCAAGGCCGAGCCGGAAGCAATTAAAAAAGCTTTGGAAGAAACCAAAGGTTTTGAGGCAGTTACAGGCACCATGAGCCTTAATGAACTGCATAACCCTGTTAAAGAAGTGGCTATTATTGAGATGGTAGACGGAAAACAAGTCTTGAAAACAAAAATTGCTGCTGAGTAAAAGTTATTAGGCTTTAAAAGGAAGGGGTGGGTTTTGCCCCCTCTTCCTGTTTTATTTATTTTTCGGGCTCACATAGGGGTGAAAGCATGGAACTATTTTTTGCACAATTTTTAAACGGTATTTCCCTAGGCAGTATCTATGCCTTAATCGCGCTGGGTTATACCATGGTTTATGGTATTATTCAATTGATCAATTTTGCCCACGGTGAAATCCTCATGGTGGGAGCTTTTGTTGGGTTTTTTGCCATTACGATCTTTGGTTTCAACCTGTTTTTTGCCATGCTCCTGGCCATGTTGGCATCTGTTATTTTGGGGGTTTTAATAGAGAGGGTAGCGTATAAACCGTTACGGGGTTCAGGCCGCTTGGCGGTTTTAATTACGGCAATCGGCATGTCATTGCTGCTGCAAAACGGGGGCTTACAGATCCTTGGCACAAGCTATCAAGCTTTTCCCCAAGTCATTCCTAAAAAAGCCTTTCACTTTTTAGGCGATAAAATCACCATTACCAGTTACCAATTATTAATATTGGCAGTTACTATTGTGATGATGTTGTTTTTAAACTATATTGTAAATAAAACAAAAACGGGTAAGGCCATGAGGGCTGTTTCCCACGACAGAGATGCAGCCTTAATGATGGGCATTAACGTGGATAACATTATTTCTGTTACCTTTGCGATAGGTAGCGCTTTTGCTGCGGTAGCAGGTGTGCTACTGGGCCTGTATTATCAAACGGTTCATCCTTTGATGGGCTTGATGCCGGGGCTAAAAGCATTTGTTGCTGCAGTCCTAGGGGGAATCGGAATTATTCCCGGCGCTATGGCGGGGGGTTTTTTACTGGGTATTATAGAAGCTTTAGTAAGCGGATATTGGAGCACCACATACAGGGATGTTGTTGTTTTTGCTATTTTAATCATTATTTTAATTGTAAAGCCTTCCGGTTTGTTTGGCAAAGATACCGGAGAGAAAGTGTAGGTGAAGGCATTGGGACTTAAAAAGAATCTAGCAATTACCGCTGTTTTAGTAGCTCTTTATTTTGCCATTGCCTATGCCATTAAAATAAATCTTATCAACCCTTTTCAGCAGGTTAATTTGATTTGGATGGGTATTAATATTATTTTAGCAGTGAGCTTAAACGTAATTGTAGGTTTTACTGGACAGCTTGCTTTGGGACACGCGGGTTTTATGGCAATTGGTGCCTACGTTTCGACTGTCTTAACTATGAATATGGGGTTGCCCTTTTTCTTTGCAATTGTTTTAGGGGCCCTTGCAGCCTGTTTTGTCGGTCTTTTGATTGGGTTGCCAACCCTAAGGCTGAGGGGAGACTATTTAGCTATTGCTACCCTGGGCTTTGGTGAGATTATTCGCGGTTTATTAGTTAATATAGATTATGTTGGAGGTGCGGCCGGCATTAATGGGATACCTAAACTGACCAACTGGCCGTGGCTTTTCGCCTTTACTGTTGCTTCCGTACTGTTGATAAAAAACTTTATCGATTCTACCCACGGCAGGGCTTGTATCGCCATTAGAGAAAATGAGATTGCCGCTGATGTAATGGGAATCAATACCACTCGTTATAAGGTGATGGCTTTTAGCGTAGGGGCCTTCTTTGCGGGAATAGCCGGCGGCCTTTATGCTCACTATTTCTATTTGATCAGACCTGCAACTTTTACCTTTATGAGATCCTTTGATGCTTTGGTTATGGTGGTTTTTGGTGGTTTGGGCAGTATAACCGGTTCAGTGATTGCTGCTGCTGCAGTCACTATCCTAAATGCAACCCTTCAAAGTCTGGGAGCAATTCGTATGGTTATCTATGCCGCCTTACTGGTTGTAGTGATGATTTTCCGTCCCCAAGGTCTTTTGGGAACCAAGGAGTTTACTTTAAGGACCTTGCTTGGGAAAAAGGAGGGGGTTGGCAAAGATGCTTATCGTAAACAGGCTGACTAAAACCTTTGGGGGTTTAACTGCCGTTTCTAATGTTGATTTGGAAATTAAAGAGGGAGAACTTATTGGGCTTATCGGTCCCAACGGAGCCGGCAAAACTACAGTGTTTAATTTGTTAACCGGGGTTTACCTGCCTTCTTCCGGTGAAATGGCCTTTGAAGGAAAATCTTTGGCCCGATTAAAGCCGTACCAAATTACCGCCAGAGGGGTTTCGAGAACCTTTCAAAATATTCGTTTGTTTAGTACCATGACAGTCTTAGATAATGTAAAGGTGGCCTATCACTGGCATGACAGATACAGTGTTGCCAATGCTTTTTTGCGCTTACCCGGTTATTTTCGGGGGGAGAAAAAGACTACCCGGGCAGCAATGGAGCTGTTGGAGGTTTTTGGTTTGGCCCAAAAGGCCGAAGAGTTGGCCAAAAATCTTCCTTATGGCGAGCAAAGACATCTGGAAATTGCCAGGGCTTTGGCTGCAAATCCCAGACTGTTATTATTAGACGAGCCCGCGGCCGGGATGAACCCCCAGGAGACTCAGGAGCTAATGGATTTAATTGCTCAAATTCGGCAGCAATTTAACTTGACCATTTTATTAATTGAGCATGATATGTCCTTGGTAATGAAAATTTGCGAGCGTATTTACGTGCTGGATTACGGCAAAGTTATTGCGGAAGGTGTTCCCGCCGAGATTAAGCAAAACCCCAGAGTAATAGAAGCCTATCTTGGGAGGGAGGCATAAATGCTAAAACTGGCAAATATCAATGTTTATTATGGTAATATTCATGCACTGAAGGGCATCTCTCTAGAGGTAGAGAGGGGGGAGATTGTTACCCTCATTGGCGCAAATGGTGCCGGCAAAACAACTACCTTAAGGACCATTTCCGGACTTTTAAGAGCTAAGACGGGGACCATTCATTTTGAGGATGAAAAGATAGGCAATGTACCTGCGCAGAATATTGTTAAAAGGGGCATTTCCCAAGTACCGGAGGGCAGAAGGATTTTTGCCAACCTATCAGTCTTGGAAAACCTGGAGATGGGGGCTTATCTCAGAAACGACAAGCAGGGCGTTAAGGATGATTTGGAAAAAACCTTTGTTCGCTTTCCGCGGTTGAAGGAAAGGATACATCAACGGGCAGGGACCCTAAGCGGCGGTGAACAGCAAATGTTGGCTATGGGAAGGGCCTTGATGTCAAAGCCCAAACTGCTTTTATTGGATGAACCGTCCATGGGGCTGGCCCCGATTTTGGTACACGAAATATTTTCTATCATTAAGGAAATCAATCAAGCGGGAACCACTATATTATTGGTGGAGCAAAATGCCAGGATGGCCTTATCTATCGCCCATCGGGCCTATGTTTTGGAAACAGGCCGCTTGGTTTTAAGTGGTTTTGCCAAGGATTTGGCTGAAAGTGAAGAAATAAAAAAAGCTTATTTGGGCGGATAAACAAAAGGAGGGTTAAAATTGTACGTACGCAATTATATGGCCAAAGATCCGATTTCCATTACCAGAAAGACTACGGTAGCGGATGCCTTGGATTTAATGCGCAGGCATAACATTCGCCGGCTACCGGTTATGGAGCATGACGAATTGGTCGGCATAGTTACCGATAGGGACTTAAGGGAAATCTCTCCTTCACCGGCTACATCCTTAAGTATTTTTGAACTGAATTATCTGCTGGCCAAAGCCAAGATAGGTGATTTCTTCGGCAAAAAGCAGAAGGTGCATGTGATTGATGCGGATGCCTATGTGGAGGAGGCTGCCCTGCTAATGCGTGAACATAAGGTTGGTGCACTCCCCGTTGTATCCGACGGGAAGTTAGTGGGGATAATTACGGA
Organism: Bacillota bacterium; assembly: GCA_041655595.1. GTDB lineage: Bacteria > Bacillota > DULZ01 > DULZ01 > DULZ01 > JBBAFB01. The sequence goes on along the minus strand of JBBAFB010000087.1, from coordinate 5,344 downwards.
AACCAATATTTTTGATGCGTTTATTGAAATAATGGGCCTAAGTGAAGAAGGGGCCAGGATTAGTTTAGAGGCGGAGGACAGACCCGGGGTTTTAGCAGAAATTACCCAAGTCATCGGTACTGCCGGTGCCAATATTTTTAGGGTTGCTGTTTTTAGAAATTCCGGTCCGACGGCTAAAGTGGTTTTGAGAATCAGCTGTGCAGATTGTGATGAAATTGTTGAAAAGTTAAATAATCACGGCTATAAAATTTTAACTGTCAATACCCACGATGAGTTTAGACCGTAAAGTGTAAAGCTAATTGCCTTTCTAACTTTACAGCTAACCGGTTGGTTGTTCGCTTAAAAATTCTTTAACTCCCTTTTTGGGGGTTTTTCTTTTGACGGGAAACAGGCCATTTGTGCTATAATAAGGTTTACAGATAAATGGGGCAAGGCAACTATTGCCTAATAATTGGAGGGGACCATTTGTGGAGAAAAAAGATTTGTTAAAGCAAATTCCTTCTGTAGAAGAGGTGTTGAATCTAATCAGCGGTGAGCTAAAGGAACAAATACCTCATCAAATAATAGCGGATAGTATCAGAGAGAGGCTTTTGGCCATAAGAGAGGGCTTGTTAGCAAAGGAAACAGTTTTGCCAGGAGATCTTCAACTAGACCAAGTGGTCACGGATTCTGTAGGAATAGCTAAAAAGAAATGGCGCCCAAATTTGCGGAGAGTAATTAATGCAACCGGGGTAGTGATACATACAAATTTAGGCAGGGCGGTACTAGGCGAAGATGCCAGGAAGGCCTTATTGGAAATAACTCAGGGCTACAGTAACCTGGAGATGGATTTGGAAACAGGAGAAAGGGGCTCCCGCTACAGCCATTTGGTGGAGCTTCTTTGCCAGTTAACTGGAGCAGAAGGGGCCTTAGTGGTCAATAACAATGCGGCAGCAGTGCTTTTGGCACTAGATACCTTGGCTAAGGGAAAGGATGTCTTGGTTTCCCGGGGAGAACTGGTGGAAATCGGGGGCTCTTTCAGAATCCCTGAAGTGATGGCAGCCAGCGGTTGTAATTTAGTGGAGGTCGGGACCACCAATAAAACTCATTTGCGAGATTATGAGCAGGCTATTACCTCGCAAACGGGGCTTTTACTAAAGGTTCACCCTAGCAACTATCGAATTATGGGTTTTTCCCAGGATGTATCTTTAAACAACTTAGTGAGGTTAGGACAAGCAAAAGGAATCCCCGTAATGGAGGATTTGGGCAGTGGCTTTCTCTTGGATTTAAGTCCCTACGGCATTACTGGGGAACCCACTGTTCAGCAGGAAGTAAAGGCCGGGGCAGACATTGTTACCTTTAGCGGAGACAAACTTTTAGGCGGAACCCAAGCGGGTATCATAGTCGGCAAAAAAGAACTGGTTGACCTGATGGCTAAAAATCAATTGAACCGGGCCTTAAGAATTGATAAGTTGACCATCAGTGCCCTGGAAGCAACCTTGCGAAGTTACCTTTATTCTCCTGCAGAAGCAGCAGGAAAAATTCCTGTTTTAAAGATGCTGACAGTAAAACCGGAGACTTTGGCCAAGAAGGCTTCCGGGCTGAAGGAAAAGCTGGAGCTGGCCCTTGGTGATCAGGTAGCGGTTAAAACGGAAAGGGGCAGTTCCATGGTAGGCGGAGGTGCTTTGCCTACTCTTGATTTGCCTACCACTTTGGTGACATTAAAGCCTTTGGGCGGCAAGCCGGAGGAATGGGTTTATTGTCTCAGGCAAGGGGAGCCGGCCGTCATTGTTAGAATCAAGGATGGCAAATTGCTTTTAGATGTCAGAACCGTTTCGGAAACTGAGTTAGATATCTTGGTATCGGCCTTGGCAGTATCTCTGCCCCGAGCAGAGGTCTAGTGGAGGTGGTAAGTGGTGGAATATATCATCGTTGGTACCGCGGGTCATGTGGATCATGGGAAAACTGTCCTGGTTAATGCCTTAACGGGAGTTAAAACGGATCGGCTAAAGGAAGAAAAGGAAAGGGGGATCTCCATTGAGCTGGGGTTTGCACCCTTGGTTTTACCAAGCGGCAGAAAGCTGGGCCTAGTGGATGTTCCCGGCCATGAAAAATTTATTAAACAAATGTTGGCAGGGGTAGGGGGCATGGATTTAGTTCTCTTGGTGATTGCCGCCGATGAAGGGGTTATGCCCCAAACTGAAGAGCATTTGGATATTATCAATTTGCTCCAAATAAAAAAAGGAATAGTTGTAGTCAGCAAAAAAGATTTGGTGGAAGAAGACTGGCTGGAATTAGTATTGGAGGAAATTAGAGAAACCTTGGTAGGCAGCGTTTTAGAGACCGCCCCTATCATCCCTGTCTCGGCATTTACAGGGGAAGGCATTGGTGTCTTAAAAGAACACTTGGATGTTTTAGCTGCTGCTACTCCCGCCAAAAGTCTTGTGGGTAAGGTACGCTTGCCCATTGACCGAGTGTTTTCTATTACCGGTTTTGGTACGGTAGTGACAGGCACTCTTTGGTCGGGGAAAATTGGGGTGGGGGACATATTGGAGTTGCAGCCGGAGAACCTGCAGCTAAGAGTCAGAACCCTACAAGTTCATGGGCAAAAGGTGGAGGAGGCTTTAGCGGGTCAAAGAGTAGCGGTTAATTTAGCCGGGGTGGAGTTAAATGCATTGGCCAGGGGAAGTACCCTTTTAACACCAAAAACCCTACATTCATCAACTAGAATAGATATTAAATTTCAACTCTTAAAAAAGGCCCAACCTTTGGAAAACAGACAAAGAGTGCGGATTCATCTGGGAACAGCGGAGGTTTTGGGTAGGGTAATTTTATTAGAAGGGAAGGAGCTAAATCCGGGGGAAATGGCCTTTGCTCAATTGGAATTGGAGGAACCCTTGGTGGCGGCCCAAAGGGATCTGCTGGTAATTCGTTCTTACTCTCCCATGGTTACCATTGGCGGGGGGCAGGTGGTAGATCCCGATGCCCGTCGGCATCGAAGAATTGATCAAACAACTTTAGAAAGGCTCAATACCAAGCTGGAGGGCAGCCCCGGGGAGCTTCTATTTGAAGTTTTCTCCGACAGAGATCAGGCTTTATCCCGGGAGGAATTAATGAAGGCCTTAGATTTAGAAAAGGGATTTTTAGGGGAGGTTTTAGCTGAGCTGCTTCAAGACCGGCAATTACTGAAATTCGATTTTGAAGGACAGGAATGGTATTTAACAGCGGCTTTGGAAGAACGGCTTTGGGATGAAACTAAAGAATTATTACTAAAGTATCACCAGAAGTACCCCTTGAGAATGGGCTTTTCCAAGGAAGAATTGCGGTCCCGCAAGTTTAGCATCTGGCAATTCAAAACCTATAATGGTTTGCTACAGTTTTGGGAGAGGCAGGGGAAATTGCAAACAGTTGCCAAGGGTGTTAAGCTCCCCGAGTTTAACGCCGAGCCAAATCTGGAAGAACAAAGGTTGATTGCGGCAATAGTGGCCGCTTATTATGCAGATTTTTATCAACCCCCTACCTGGGATGAAATGCTGAAGACAGTTGGTTTGGCTAGGGAAACGGGGGAGGAGCTGTTGTATTACTTATTGGGTACTCAGCAATTAGTAAAAGTAACGGAGGGACTCCTGTTTCACCGTGAGGCTATTGAAGGAGCTAAGGCCAAGGCCAAAGAATTGATTAAAACCCAAGGGTCTCTACAGTTGGCCGATATGCGGGATGCCCTAAATAGCTCCAGAAAATTTGTGTTGCCCCTTTTGGAATACTTCGATCAAATTAAATTCACTAAAAGAATCGCCGACAAACGAGTGCTTTTTACCGGGTAAAGATGACAAGGTGTCTGGTGGAGGGGGGTTTTGACACGCTATTCAGATGACCAAACAAGTGCCGGCCTTGGGACGTGTCAAAACCCCCCTCCACCAGACATCCCCTGACACCTCTTTTTAGTTTAAACCTTTGCTTTCTAGATATTCCCTATAGGCTTGGAAGTTTTGGGGCAAAATACCTGCCACGGCAAGTACATTTCGATTGGAGCCGCTGGTTTTTAGTTTGCCCATAGCCAGGGCCATCATGGGATTAGTTTTGCCCAAAAACAGATCGTGAAAGGTATCGCTGGTAAAGGTTATGCCAGCATCGGGGCTTTCTGGAAAACCGCTTTCCATGGTGATTCCTTCGGGGAAGCAGCTAATGGTGTAGCCCAGGTCTAAATCTGACATTTTGACACCCACCACCATTTTTAAATTGCCCCAACCTGCCGCCGTTTCTGGATTTTTAATTACGGATTGGAAATAGCCCAGGAAAAACTCATCTGCCTTTTCTAAATCATCTTTTAACGGAAAACCCATCATAAGTACCTCCTTATTTTATTTTTCTAAAAAATTTTTCTTCGTGAGCACTTACTTTATCTTCAATTCGTCTTAACTGCTCCGTATGTAATTGGTGTCCCTCAAGTAAAATTTGGATAGTGCCTATGACCTCATTTTCCAGGCGAATTTCAAATTTGTCCATTCTACTATCAAACTTCCCAAGCCTGTTTTCAAATCCATCCATCCTGCTATCAATTTTTTCGAAACGCCTAGTGAACTCAATATACATCTTTTCCAGCAGATCATAGATTTTTTCTTCACTCATTCGGGCATCAGCCTTTCTTGCCAGACATGTTCTTGCTAATAGACTACCACGGCCGCAATCAAAAAACAATGAGGAATTGGTATTCAATGGAGATTTTATTGGACAAGCGAGACTGTTTTAAAGGATAAAACCTCCAGTGTGAGAACTATATAAAACAAGGCAGGGGCTTATATTAATAAATTAATCGGCATGGAAGGGCCAAGGGGGCGGGATTTTGCTGTTTTCAGTGGACAGATTGCAGTTCATTAATAATAAATTGGTGGCTTATGAATTTGTTGATTTTACAAAACCGAAGAGCTTCGATCTGCTTTTTTATAAAGAAAAAATAAAAGTTATCAGTAATCGGGATTTCTCAGATGAGTTTAACCTAGTGCAATACAACGAAAGGCAGGTGGGTGTAGGAGCAGGGGAGTCCAAGCAAAGGATGGATTACAACGATTTTGCCACCTGGTTTAAGCAAAAAAACAACCAATCTGGTCAAAACGACGGGGCAAGTTATTCCTTTTCCAAACCCCTTGGCTCCGCCACCGTAAGGATGGGGGATCCTTATGTGCAAGGGCTTTTAAATGAGGTTTACGCTGATAGTTTCCCTCAGTTGAATTTTGATGACGATGATAATGGCTTAGGGATTGTCAATCAGATACTTAAAAACAAAAATACCTATGGCTTTGATTTCGATCTGTTTGAGTCCGCAAGTAGGGTTGTTATCGAATTTTTAAAACGAGAAAATGAATTT
>JBBAFB010000086.1:0-9556 GCA_041655595.1 Bacillota bacterium | reverse complement strand
TTACTAAAGAATACTTCATGTCTTCCGCTCGCGGGGGTTTTGGCCAAAATGGAATTAGGGTTAAGTTTGATCAATAAATTTTAATCCCATGAAATCCACGCCCGTCAAAGATCAGTAATGCAAGCAATTTTTAAAAAGGAAGAATGAAGAACGCCTATATAGTCATCTTCTTCTTCCTTTTTATTTCTATAAAATCAAAAATGAACAACAGAGACTTCAAGTTTAAGCTTATTTTTAGTGTGACATTGGTATTGCAATTAAAATAATAATACCTATACACTTTTTAGCCAATCTACTTATTTCTCGCCTCAAATTCATCGACAATCGGACGCATATAAGTCATTACTTTTTTCATAGTAGTTGCCTTATTCTTCGTTATCGCTTCTCTGACTATTTCTGTTTCAGGATAATCCATAGGCAAACCCAATGCAGTATAAAATTCCTCTTTATCAAGTTCGTAGGCTGCGATAATCTGGCCAAAAGAAAAGTTTCCTCTTGGAGCGGGTAGACCCTTTCCCCGAATATCTTCCCCGTCAACCTCACAACTGCTACTTGACACTGCTACCCCATTTTGCCCTAAAAAAGCGGCAATATTTTCATTTGTATTGACTATGAAAATTGAAGCTGCTAAAATAACCAAAATAAGAAAGCCATAATAAAATCTGAAGTAAGCACCTTTAGCTGTATCTGCTGCTAATGTTTTTCGTTTGCCTAAAGTTATCTTCCCATCGGAGAACTTTTTATTGAAACGATATAAACCCTTAGGAAGGTACTTCAAATAAAGTCCACCTTCAACCGGGCAGGCATCAATACATCTAAAGCAATGATTACAATCAATAGCATCAACTCTACCGCTTTTAACAATATGTAATTTCATCGGGCAAACCCTAGTGCACATAGTGCAATCGGTACACGCCACTTCATTTCTGACAATTCTTAAGGGACTCAATTTGCCGATTAAATTAATGACAGCCCCCATGACACAAAAATATTTACAAAACGGCCTATCTATAAAAAGAGATAAAATTATTGTCAAAGCCAAGATAATAAACCCGATCGAAATCATTGGAACTTGTATTTTTATTAGGGCCACAATTAAATCGTAATCCCGTATCACCAGATCTGCAGTAACCCAGGTACTAACCACAACAACTACCAAAGCAAAATATTTAAGTCTCCGCGCCCATAAATCTATTTTTGTTAAAATATTGTTATCTTTATTGATTAAAAAATGATATCTTTCGTTCACGGCTTTTAAAAAAGATATCTTGCCGATTTTTTTACTGATTGTTCTCAAAATTTCCTGGGCAGTTCCAATAGGACAAACCCAGCCGCAAAAACCCCCCCTAAAAGCTAAGGTCAGCATTACAATAGCAATAAAGATTGCTAAGTTCAAAGGCTCAATAGGAGCTAAAAGCGTTCCTTGGGTAAAATAAGAATAGAGTGTTTCCAACCCTCCAAAGGGACAATACGCCTCTATATTAGCATCGTAAAAAATTACATGGTGAATATAGGCATTGAGCATAAATAAAAAGACTAAACCCTGCACTAGGCAGCGATAATACCTACTTTGTTGATACCAGCCCTTTTTAACTTTTGCCAAAAGTCACACCTTCTCCTTTTTTGAATAAAATCACGTTTTCTATTCTCTTTCGTTACAAAATACACAATGTAGTACATGGATATGCTATAGCTATTTTAAATAATATTTCCTAAGTTTGGGTTTTCTACCACCCTCTGGAAATACCTTTTTTTATTATTACTTTTTATAAAAAAATATTTTTTCTCCGTGGCAAAAGGAACAATTGAATTCATCAGTTATAGGTACCGACCTGCAATCTAATTGAATAATATTCACCAAACAGCTAAAATTAAGGAAAAAATTTAAAACACTAGAAGGAAACGGCAACAATATGTAGAAGACAAGCGTAGTTGCTAATATCCCTGTCTCAATTGATAAAGTTAAGTTGTTATTAGCAATTGTGAAATAAAAAGTTAAGGAGGTGATATAAGGACTGATTCTTGCAAACCCGGAGAAATCAAAGGGTATTCTTCGCGATATATAGCATCCGAAAAACATAAAGCATATACAGCAGCCAAGTGTCAATTTAAAAAAACAAGCAACAATTATTGCAATTTGGTTTCTCTACAAAATGTTTTAGTGGAGTGGAGGATTGTGCTCACAATCTCAGGATCTACCAATAAGGAGGATTTAAGGGATGGGAAAAAGGTTTAATATTTTTTTAGTCTTAATGCTATTTTTAGTCGCGGGGCTAGTTGCGGCATGCGGAGGCAATGCCCCACCGGAGGCATCAACCGGTGGACCCCCTGATGCAGTATCCCCCCCAGCCATTGATGAAAAGAACCATATTGCCACTGTTCAGTTTAAAAAAGTGGATTCAATGCCGGTAATTGATGGCAACTCCGATGATCCCCAGTGGAGAGATGTATATGGAGTTGCAGGTGATGGAACAACGTGGAGGGGCATTTATACCGATGAGGAAATTGCCATATTGTACACAAGAGAGATGCCAACAATGAATATTGTAAGCCTTGATGATTGGTATTATGATGGGAACAGTTTTATTCAGTGGCGTGAACACCTAATCGCGAAAGGAGAAAAAGTCAAAAAGGATGATACCATACTAAATATGGCTTGGGAAGTTAATGAGTTTGGCCTTGATGGTGGATGTAATTATATGTGTCACGAAGACGATGCGGGTGCTGAACACCACGTTGTGCCACCCGGCGCTAGTGCTGATCTTTGGAACTTGTTAACTAGGCACGCTTACGGAGAAATACCCAACATCATTTATGTAACTGGCTTTCCCTTGGGCAACCTAGGAGTCAGCCAAAGCGGTTCAATTAGCTTTGATATTTCTGATAAAACTTACCCCTACAAAGTCAGCTCAGGTACCTTTAGCTTTATTGGTTATGTTGATGAAAGAGTCCAAACGAGTAGGGAAGATCCCAAATATGTGGGAACCGCCAATGATACGGAAACGGGTCAATACTGTCAACTTTGTCACACGGCTAAATTTGTAGAAAACCGACCTTTACAGGGTAAACACGGCAAAATGCCCTATCGTAATAATGCCGTTGACTACGAAAATATGTTTGCGACGGCACCGGAGTATATTAAACTCAACCCAGAAAACTGGGCAGATGCAAGGATCATCACCGATGACGATATTAAAGAAGGACGGGCTGCAAAAATTGCAGATTTATCTAGGGATCAAATTAAAAAAGCATGGTCGAGATATGAGGAGCTCAATTCGTTGATACCTGCTTTGATACTTCAGGAACCGAGTGGAAATATGGCACAAACTGTTTACGGTGCCCAGTGGTCTAATGGCACTTGGACACTAGAAATTAAAAGAAATCGTGTGACTAACAACCCAGATGATATTCAATTTGATGACCTTGATAGAGAATATTTCATGTCATCCGCTGGAAGCGGATTTGGCCGTCATGGATTAAGATTTGTATTTGAGAAACCGTAAAATAACAATTAAATTGCAAAACCACATTTAATATAACAAGCAAAGAAAAGAACCCGCAAAAATATTTGCAAGTCTTTTATTTGTAAGAACACATTGTTTGTAATGGACTGAATAACGGGGGTTTGCAACCACCCGTTATTCTTTTTTCGTTTTAAGATACAAACAAAACCGAGTAGGTGCAACCATCGGTTAGCGACCAGCCCGCTGTTAGGTGAGCATTACAAGGATCATGGTAATAGTTGCCTTAACTGTCATGACAACCCTAATAGGATGGCCCTAAAGGGTTTTTAAAATCATCTAAAAAGCCCCTGAGCCTGTAGCCGCTTAGGGGCTTTTTTTAGCAACAAATCAAAAAAGTTTGTTTGTCGGCAAGTATTAAATGACTGAAAGCGTTCCCCCCTGTTTATCTTCACAAAGCAGCTGTTTGAGATTTGCAATTGCATTTTTATTAAAATTATTAGCTGCGGAAACATATTTTTCTATTGAACCGTACTTTTGTAAAATACCATCAAAAATCTCATTTAAATATTCACTGCGAACTTCAAAAATGGGCCTTAGACGCTCAGGGGTAAGTTGAAATAAACTTAGCCATTTTATATATTTGCCCAGCCTTTGCATACGTTTTTGGAGCAGACCGTTGGACAACAAGTATTCAGACAGAACCGTTTGATAAGGAACGCCAACTAATAATTGTATAATGGCCGAAATAAAACCCGTTCTATCCATACCGCTGGTGCAGTGAATAACCGCCGGCAGGTTGTTCCTATCTGTTAATAATGTTAATATTTGCCCTATTTGATTTATTCGCTCATGGGCCATGCTATGATAGAACTGCCTTTTAAAAGTATCAAAATCCATTTTTCTTAAATCACCAAATAAAAACCTTAAAAGCTCCATACCTGTAAAAACATGCTTTTCATCCTGCATGGGGATGTGAACAATACGGATGCCGCTTTTACCAAGAATTTGGTGGGGTTTACTTTTTCGCTCTTTTTCTGTCCGTAAATCAAAAATTAATTTGATATCAAGCTCCGAAAATCTTGTTTGATCCCGCTTGGATAAATGTGATAGATCATCAGAGCGGAAAAGTTTACCGGGCTTCATCATTAACCCGTCCGCTGTCATCAACCTTCCCACCTCTCGAAAGTTAATAGCACGGTCGAATTGCATTATTTTTTGGGCCAGTTCTGTGTTCAAGGTTAGTTTTCCTCATTTCTTTATTTTTGACTGCATTGATAAATTCAGCTTAATTTTAAATCATTTTTGCTAAACAAGCAAAGGTTAACTTCTCCTATTTATCAAGGACCGTCTCCCACCTTTTGTAAAGCTCCTCCAATTCTTTTTCCAGCAAACCGTATTCCTGTTGTATCTTTATTAACTGTTCAGTATCCTTATAGAGTTCTTGGCTTCCTAAAAGGCTGACCAGCTCTTCCAGTCTCTCCTCCTTTTTAAAAATTTCACCTTCGATTTCTTTGATATCTGTCTTAACTGCCTTTTCCCTTTTGAGTTGCTTTGGCTTTTTAATTACTGTGGCCCCGGTGTTTACCTTGCTTTCCTTTTCCTTCTGTAGTCTGATATCTTCCTTCTTCCAAAGGTAATAATCATAATCACCCGGGAAAAAATCAAGCTGTTTATTATTTAACTCCCAAACCTGATTAGCTATTTGATTAATAAAATAACGGTCGTGGGAGATCATTAAAATAGTTCCGCTAAAATCTTGCAAAGCATCCTCCAAAACCTGCCTTGTTTCCATATCAAGGTGATTAGTCGGTTCATCTAAAATTAAGAGGTTGCCTTTGTCCAACATTAGCTTTGCCAACGCCAGACGACTTTTTTCTCCACCACTTAAATTTACAACTTTGTTCTCCAATTCATCATTACGAAAGAGAAAACGTGCTAAATGACTTCTGGCCCCTTCTATGGCTAGATTCCCGATTGCCAAAATTTCGTCTAATACTGTATTGTGGGGAGCGAAGATTTCTCTTTCTTGAGAAAAGTAGGCCGGCCTTACCTTGCTCCCAAACTTTACTTTACCTGTTTTCGGCGAAATTTCGCCAAGAATGATTTTTAGCAAAGTGGTTTTGCCTGCACCATTTTCTCCGATTAGGGCTATCCTGTCCTCCCGATTGATTTCAAAATTTAAACCATTAAAAAGTTTTTCACCATCGTATCCAAAGGATAAGTTTTTTACGGTTAAAACCTGTAGCCCGCTGCTCCCGGCTTGGGTAAACTGCATTTTGGCCCAAGCCCTCTCTCTTGGTTTTGTTAAAGGTGAAATTTTCTGTAGCTGTTTTTCTCTGCCTCTTGCTTGCTTGGATTTGATACCGGCCCGATACCTTTCCACATAGGCAGTCAGCCTTTTAATACGTGCATCATGTAGTTCAAAGGCTTTTTTTGCCGCCGCTTCGTTCTGTGCTTTTTTAACGGCATACTCCGTATAGTTACCCAAATAAGTATCCAATTGCCCGTTTTCTAATTCCATCACCCTAGTGGCAACAGTATCCAAAAAGTAGCGGTCGTGGGAAACAACCAACATAGCACCTTTATATTGTTTTAAATAGTTTTCCAACCAGTTTATAGCGTTTAGATCTAAAAAGTTAGTAGGCTCGTCTAAAATCAGCAATTCCGGCTCCCGGGCCAAAAGGCGGGCTAGTCCCAACCTTGTTTTTTGCCCCCCGCTAAAGCTAAACACCAGTCGCTCCCACTCATCTTCCCCGAAACCCAAACCTGTTAGTATTTCTTTGGTTTTGGCCTCGTAGGTATAGCCGCCTTCCATTTCATAGCTAGTAGTTAGATTTCCGTAGATCTTCATGGCCTCTGATAGTTTTGCGGCATTATTATAGACCCTAGGTTCGCTCATCTTTTTTTCTATATCCCTCAGACGTTTACGCAAAATAATCAAATCCTGAAAAGCCTCCAAGGTAAACTCAAAGGCAGTCAGTTCTTTCTCATCCAGGGATATTTGTTGTGCCAGATATCCCCATGTAAGGTTTTTAGCGAAGGTTATAGTACCGTTATCGGGGGTTTCCTCTCCCACCAAACATTTCAACAGGGTAGACTTACCAGCCCCATTAGCACCGACCAGGGCTGATCTGTCACCTGTTTCGATAATAAAGGAGATGTTTTTAAAAATTTGATTAACTCCATAACTTTTTTCCAGGTTTAGACACTGTGCTAAAATCATTTGCTCGTTCCTTTCCCGATTATCAATTATCATTATGCCATTAACCCTAGAAGCTGTCTAATAAAAAAAGGACCCTAAGGTCCCTTTTGTTGTTTGTAGATTGTTTTAACTTTCAGTTAAAGCTATTTTTACACCGGGTAAAAATAAGGGTATTAAAGTGATTAAAGCTAAGATTGTTCCAACTCGATAATCCCATACTGTTGGTTGACCCACCATTAAGATGGTATTGCCCATAGTTAAGGATAAGATACCCATAAGCGAAAGCCACCTGCCTTTCGCCCTCCCTGCTGACAAAAACGGGATTGACGCGATAATCAGAAAAACAGCTAACCAATTAACCACCGTGCCAACCGCCAAAGCTTTATCAATTAACTGGGGATTATCAAGTAGATTGCTCCATAATAGGCGTAGAGCAGTGTGGCCGTTCATAAAACCAATGGCTGTGGTAAAAATTAAAAGAAGGAATGCAAAAAACTGCACCACCTTATCACGCAAAGCCAATTTGTTAGTCAGTAAAATTATAAAAAAGGGGATTACTCCTATTGCAAAAATAACTGCGGGCAGTCCGATTAGAGCTTTTGCGGAAGCACCTAAATTACCAAAAGCAAATTGACCAAACATAACTCGAGGAAAGAATGTTAAGGGCCAAAGGGCATAAATTCCAAATGTAGTGGGGATAAACAAAGCACCTAAAGCCATTGGTCTACCCCGCTTTTCCCCTCTAGCCAAAGGGAGTACCGCTAACAATAAAACTACTCCGGCAATCACACTTAAGCCGCTCCAAAAAGGATACCAAAATGCAACTAGTTTTGGGGCTGAGATCAACTCCGGCCTGCTTAACATCTCCATTACCATATTTGCTCTGAAAGTCACCATATCCGCAACCTGCATTCCCAGGTTAGGCACCACAATAATTGATAGTAACCCGGCAATGGCTGCTAGTGCTGCCAAAAACCCACTCCCCGAAACCTCCGAGCTTTCATTCATTCCTTTCCCTTCTTTCCCCCAAAATTATTTATGCATTGCCCCCTTACGACAAAGAGGGTGGCGGGGGGACGCTTTGTTTGCCACCTTTTTATATCCCCATTACTCCTTTGCCTTAAAATTGTAAACCGACCTAATTTTTGTCTTTATAGCTGCAGTAGGCCCGATATGTTTGATAATGAAATCCATGCTTTTATAGGCCATGGGTGCTTCATCCAAGGTGTTTTTGGTAACACTGCTGCTAAAAACAGCTTTCATTTCCCGCCTGTACTCCTCCATTGATAAGCTACGCATGGCCGACCTGCGGCTCATAATACGACCGGCACCATGGGGGGCAGAAAAATTCCAATCGGCATTGCCCTTGCCCACGCAAATCAAACTACCATCACGCATATTAATGGGTATCAATAGGGGTTCTCCCGCCTTTGCCGATACGGCACCTTTTCGCAGGATCATCATATCCGTATCAATATAATTATGAATTGTGGTAAATTCATCTACCCTTGTTAGTCCAACCCTGTTGAGAATAACTTCCATCATAGCCCGGCGATTTAAAATCGCAAATTTTTGAATAATTTTCATATCATGAATATAATCATCAAATAGGCCGCCGGAAACATAAGCAAGATCCCTGGGAATATCTGTACCCTTAAGTTGTTTAAAAGCTTGACCTTGATAATACTCAGCAACTTCCTTACCAAGGTGACGACTGCCGGAATGTACCACGACAAAAAGAGTCCCATCATCGGCCCGCCCCACCTCAATAAAATGATTGCCTCCGCCAAGGGTGCCAATACTGAGTCTGGCCCGCTCAAGATTAACTTTATTCGCACAGCGTAGAGCATTTAAGTTTATTTGATTGTTAAAGGAGTGATAATTTTTACGGATATTTCTCCCGGCGGGAATATCGGACCTGATGGCTTTATCCAGCCATTCATAATTTATTTTGCGCTCTTTGACCTCTACGGTTTCAATACCACAACCGATATCCACTCCCACCATATTGGGAACTACTTTATCTTTGATGGTCATAGTGGTGCCAATGGTACAGCCTATGCCCGCATGAACATCGGGCATAATACGTATTTTACTATCAGCAAATTCCGGCCGATCACATACTAGGCGTATCTGGGCCGCCGCCTTTTCCTCCAACTCATCACAAAAACAAATAGCTGTATTAAAGTCGCCTTTAATTTTGATCATCTTTGCCTCCTGTAATTATCTTAACTCTTATCCACTGTCATTTTCACACATTTTTTTTGTTTGCTCCATAACCACATCCAAAGCCCTTTCCGTTTTATCCGGAGGGTAACCATATTTCTTCAATAATCTCTTAACGATCATTCTCATTTTTGCCTGAACATTATCCCTGATAGCCCAATCAACGCTGAGGTTCTTTTTAATTGACACAGTCAAATCTTTAGCAATTTGCATCAATATCTCATCACCCATCACTTCCCTAGCTGATTCATTTTCTGCCAAGGCATCGTAAAAAGCTAATTCATCCTGGGTAAGTCCGGTTTTTTCACCACGTTTTTCCGCGGCGTTAATTTCCTTGGCCAGTTCAATTAATTCCATGATGATTTGAGTTGTTTCGATGGCTCTGTTCTGATATTTTCTAATGGATGATTCCAGCATCTCAGAAAATTTCCTGAATTGCACCAAATTACGTCTGGAAAAGGCTTTAATATTGCCTTTCAAAAGCCGACTAAGAAGCTCTACAGCCAAGTTCTTTTGTTTCATACCCTTTACTTCTTCCATAAACTCATCTGAAAGAATGGCAATACATGGTATGCATGCTGGGCACATCGAAGCCGGTTAGCCACATATCCCTGACTATTACCAATTGCAGTTCATCCTTGCGGTCCTTCATCCTCTTTGCCAA
>JBBAFB010000085.1:0-9589 GCA_041655595.1 Bacillota bacterium | reverse complement strand
ATATCGGCAAAATGAAAACTGGGGATCTTAAAGGTATTTTAGGTTATGATGTAATGTACAAGGGTAAAAACTATGAGCTCGCATATACAATACATGAAATAGGTAGCAAGCTCGTGGTAATACTCCTTGCAGGAACGAGAGAAAATTTTTATGCGGAATTAAAAAGGTTTTTAGACTGAAATTTTTTAAGACAAGCGGGGACAAGCGGAGACGTTTCATCTGTCTTGCTCGGCTGATCAACCAAAAAAAACAAGGAAAGGATCACCTTGTTTTCGAGAAATGAAACAGTGTACCTGTCCCCGTGTTTCATTGCTTTAATTTATCACATAAAGGAAGTAGTTTTTCGATTTTAGCCACAATACGTTTTTGCTCGGCTAGGGGAGGAAGGGGGAATAAATAATTTTTAACAATATTAGTTCCAACCCTTTGTTGACCGGCCGTCCCTGTCATTTTTGAAATGCAATCATATATAAAAACGGGACTTTTAACAAACCATAAAACATATTCTAAACAAACATCATAATAGTTTCGGAAAACATGAAATTCTGTGGTGCCAGCCCCAGTCCCATTTTCCAAATTCCTCATAATGGCAGATTTGAGATTTTGAAAGCAAGGTGTAATCTTTGCCATGACAATATCATCTTCTATAAAATGTGTATACCCCTTTTTTACATCTTTCCATAATTTTATTTCGTATGAAAACCTACTTTGATACCCTCCCTCTAATAATGCCATTGGAATAAAGGATACCTTCGTATCATCGCCAATATTATTTCTAGGATTGATTTGAAATATATCCCCTAACCTCACCCATTTCCAATTCTCCGGTATATCAAAAGGGATCTCATCTGTTGTTATTTCCGGAAGTGGTTTTTCCCGCTTTATTTTTCTCTCTTTTAAAAGTCTGCCTTTTTCTTTTTGTATCTCTTTATATAACTCTTCCCCAGTACCTTCTCCCACTTTTTGACCCACGAGCTTACCTTGAATGGCTTCTTGTAAGATAGATTTTTGCAAATCCTCCGGAAATTTTTTATTAAGCTCCTCCAATTCAGACCAAGACTTTTCATATTGATCAATATAGGGAAGGATTTCTTCGATTTTGGTCACTATTCGTTTTTGTTCAGCTAGGGGCGGAAGGGGCACCACTGTCATTCCAAATTCCTTGCCAGAAACCTCTTTAAAAGTTGTCCCAGAAGCTCTATTAATAATTTCTTTTGTATTTGCCATTAAAAAATAATATAAATATTCATTGGTTTCGTTTACTATCGGTACTAGTGATTTGAAGCCTTGATTGGTAGAAATGCTATTTTCTGCTATTGCAATGTAACCTATTGGGGCACGACTTGAATAAAGAATGCTACCCCTAGGCATTAATCTAGCAGATGATTTTTCTAAGCCCATTTTAGAAATGCTTCTTTGACCTTTCCTCGCATATTTTCCTTTTATAAATTTCATATCTGCGGGTGTCAGCCAAGGTATGCCGTTTTTATCCCAATATTCCGGTACATTGGTTTTTGGAGTCCCCCCTCCTACTACCTCACCTACTTCCCCCAACCTCACCCATTTCCAATTCTCCGGTATATCAAAGGGGATCTCATCTTCACTTACTTTAGGGAGTGGTTTTTCCCGCTTTATTTTTTTCTCTTTTATAAGTCTTGCTTTTTCTTTTTGTATCTTTTTATATAATTCTTCTCCCGTGCTCTCTTTCTCTTTTTGCTCCACCAACTTGCCCTGGATTGCCAGTTGTAAAATGCTGTTTCTTAATTCCTGTGGTGTCATTTTTTGCTGCCCCCAAGAATTTCTATAATAACCGCAAGAATTCTATCAATATCAGCATTTAGAGACGCCCGCTTTTCTTCGTATTGATGAATCAAATCCATGGGTTCCAAAATAACTTCTTCCCCAAAGGAAAAACCGCATAAATCAAGATTATAGTTAAATCCTTCAGTTAACTCCGCTACATTATATCTTTTGGCCTTATCAAAGCCATCTATTTTAATTTCTTCTCTCTTGTTCCACCAATTGATGGCCGGTTCAAAATGCTCCGGCTTCATCGGTTTTGTTTTTGAAAAATTCTTGTAGCCCTCCGGCATATCAAGGCGGTAATACCAGGTATCTTCTGTAGGCTTTGTTTTATCAAAAAACAAAATATTAGTTGTAATAGATGTATACGGAGAAAAAACGCTATGAGGTAAGCGAATTATGGTATGAAGATTAAAGTCTTTCAGCAATTTCTTTTTAATAGCTATTTTTGCATTATCTGTGCCAAACAAAAAGCCATCAGGCAAAATGGCCCCGGCTCTGCCATTTTTCTTTAAGCGATACATAATTACAGACATAAAAAGATCTGCCGTTTCGGAGGAAGCCAAATCTACAGGAAAATGATTTTTAACATCGGCCTTTTCACTGCCCCCATAGGGGGGATTCATCAGGATAACATCAAATTGGTCCTTTTCTGTGTAATCAAGCACATCCTTTAGGAGAGAATTATCGTGATAAATCCTAGGTATATCCATACCATGTAAAAGCAGATTGGTTACACAAAGCATATAGGGAAATTGCTTCTTTTCTACTCCATAAATAGAGTTATCATATTCCCGTTGGTCTTTTGTGGTTTTAATTAAAGGAGCGAGTTCTTTCAGCCATGATGTAATAAAACCCCCTGTGCCACAAGCCAAGTCTGCCATTTTTTCCCCTATTCTTGGTTGAATCATTTTTGCCATAAAATCGGTAACGGCTCTGGGGGTATAAAACTCACCAGCGGAACCAGCACTTTGCAGCTCTTTTAGAATAGATTCGTAAATATCCCCAAAAGCATGACCTTCTTCATAATCCGCTAAATCCAGTTCATCTATAATATTTATTACTTGCCTAAGCAATACTCCATCCTTCATGTAGTTGTTGGCATCTTCAAAGGTAGCTTTTACAATAGTTTTTTTAATGGGAGTAGTTGGTGTGACATTTAAGTTTTTAAGTGTAGGAAAGAGGGTATTATTCACAAAATTTAGTAATCTCTCCCCTGTCATGGCGTTGCCGCTTTTATCATCTGCCGCCCAGTTTGACCATCTACATTCCCGAGGTATAATAGATTGATAATTTTCCTCGTTCAAATCCCAATCCGCCTCTTTAGTTTCGTAAACCTTTAAAAATAAAAGCCAGGCTATTTGTTCTATCCTTTGGGCATCTCCATTTATACCCGCATCATTTCGCATAATATCCCTAAGCCGTTTAACAAAGTTTGACAAGCTGCTCATTTATTTACCCCACTTTATAGATTTCTCGTTCCAACTCTTTAATTGCCTTGATATAGGCATTTCTACCTCCAAAATGACCGGCTATTTTCCCAGGGGAGCCATACTTTTTAAAAGGTTCCAGTTTTAGCACCTCAGTTTTTTCTATTTCATAAATACCTGCATTCATATATTTTTCTAATAAAGCCTCCAACACATCACGGGCTACCCCTTTATATTTGCTTAAAAAATCTCTCTTTTTGACATTATTTGCTCTTTCATGCCGGGTTAAAGGCTTTTGATTGTAGGCTATATGGCAAATAAAATCAAAATCATCCACATCGGACATTCCTTGTTCTTCTTTAATCTGCAATAAATCAATACCCTGCTCCATTAGAAGTTTTTTGATATTTTCCTTTTTATCCTCATCTGACCACTTATTAATGAAATTATCAAGAGAAGCATAAGACCCCAGGATATTAGATTTTGTATAATCAATGATATTTTCTTGCCTTAATAACTTACCATCAGCATCATACACAGACACGATTTTACCAATTATATCAACCTTGCAGCCACTTTTATCAACTATAAAAAGCATTTGTGGCTCATCTGCCACACCGCCGGATCCGCTGCCTTTACCATTGGTGTTATTTTTATCATAACCCTCATCTTGTTCTATGGGGCCATCCCAACTGGGATCGGCAAAAAGCCTTGTTACATTTCTAAAATCCATAACCACAAAATGAGTTTTATCGCCTTCCAAATTCAGCCTTGTACCTCTTCCTATAATTTGTTTAAACTCTGTCATCGAACCTATCATTTGGTCAAGGACAATTAGTTTAGCCATTTTGCAATTTAAACCAGTAGACAGCAGTTTGGAAGTAGTAGCAATTACAGGATATTTTGAAGATACAGATACAAAGTAATCTAATTTGCTTTTGCCTACCTTATCACTGCCTGTTATCCTGACCACGTAATCAGGATTTTCTTTAACTAAATCTGCATTAAGGTTGGAAAGAGCTTTTCTCATATTCTCTGCATGATCTTCCCTCGCACAAAAGACTATAGTTTTCTGCATTCTGTCTGTGCTTTTTAAATAATTAGTTATTTCTTGGGCCACTTCATTTATTCTGTCTTCCAAAACAATATTATAATCAAAATCGCTATTGGTATAGATTCTATCTACTATTTCATCCCCTTTCTTATCCAACTGCCCTTTATAGGGCCGCCAGCCTTCGCCTATATTAGTTTTAATATTGATGACTTTAAAGGGCGCTAAAAAACCATCATCAATACCTTCTTTTAAACTATATGTATATAGTGGCTCCCCGAAATAATCAATATTAGAAATATATTTGGTTTCCTTGGGAGTTGCGGTCATACCAATTTGGATTGCCGAAGAAAAGTATTCCAGGATTTTTCTCCAATTGCTATCCTTTTTGGCCGAGCCTCTATGACACTCATCTACGATAATTAAATCAAAAAAATCTCTTCTAAATAGGCTAGGTAACCTGGTTAAAGCATCCTCGTTTTCTTCATTATCTTCATCATCACTTATATCTTCGCGATCTGTTAGTTGCTGATAAAGGGAAAAGTATACCTCGTGAGAGGTAACAGTTACAGGATCATCCTTAGCAAAATTAATTTTATGAATAGTTTTTGCTAATGGCGCAAAATCTTGCTGTATGGAGTGGTCAACCAAAAAATTTCTATCCGCTAAATATAATACTTTCTTTTTTAACCCACTTTTCAGGAGTCTATATACTATTTGAAAAGCCACATAGGTTTTGCCAGTACCTGTTGCCATAGCGAGTAGAATCCTATTCTGCCCTTTAGCAATGGCGTCCAAGGTTTTATTGATTGCGTTTTGTTGGTAGTAACGAGGAGGATAAGTGTTCTGTCCGGTATAATAGGGTTGGGCCAAAATTTTCTTTTCATTTTCTGTAAGACCCTTTACTTCCGTTACTCTTTCCATCAATTCATTTAAGGTTGGGAATTCATCTAAAGTAATTTCTCTTTCCATGCCAGTTAGAAAGTCATGCTCATAAAATCCGTCACCATTAGAAGAATAGGCAAAGGGAACATCAAGCATTTTGGCATAGTTTATTGCTTGTTGTAAACCAAAGGAAACAGAATAAGTATTTCGCTTTGCTTCTACAACGGCTATGGGGTTATTGTGGCTTATATGTAAAACATAATCCGCCTTTTTAGGATTTTCCCGGAAGACCATATTCCCTCTTAGATTAATTTTCCCATCAGTTATTTGCTTTTCCATTTCAATATGGGTGGCATCCCATTTTGCTTCGAGTGCAGGTGTAATATAAAGGCGTTTAATATCTTCTTCACTCATTTGTTTTTTATCAATCACCTTTATCCCCCCTCTTAATATCCCCAACAAAATCAATAATGTACCCCTTTTTACCGCTCCTATGCTACATTTTAGCATTTATGTTTATATCTCTCAAGACCTTGCTTCACTGAGTTACCATAAAACATAGAAAAATACCACCAATAGGTGTTTTTTTTATCTCCCCGTTTAGGCTTGCTGCTAAACGGTTTCAATAATTATCCCACTACCACAATATTTGCACCCATGGGTTTTGGCAAAACTACTTCATTTGACCATGTGGTTCGCTAAGCAAGGTTAGAGACCTAGTTTCCGAAAAATGAAACGATGTACCCGTCCCTGCATTTCCCTTTTTATGGGTTGTTAATTTTAAATATATCTAAGAGACAACGGTAACACGTCAAATCTAAAAGCCCCTCATTCTACAAATCTTTTAGGAATGAGGGGCTTTTTCCGTATTCAGTTTGCCTTATGGGGTGGGTTCACAACTTATCCTTGTGACTACCCGCCCTTTGCCGGGGCTTTATTTTATCTACCGTTTATTAAGACTGCCTCTTTTAAGACAGCTTCATCAATATCATAGTTTTCCAGTTCTAAATCAAATTCATCAGGTGGGGTAACCCCCGCTTTAAGGAGAGCCTCCCTTGCCTTTAGCTCAGCTTGATAAGCATAATCCAAACCATCAGCTAAAACCCGCATAGCCTCCGGTGGATTATGAAAGCCCATGCTGTTTTCTGCAGAAACAAAGACTACCCTGTAATAAGCCTTTTCAAAAAATTCTTTTGCTTCGGCTATTAAGTCTTGATCCGTTCCGGCTGTCTTCATGGCCATTTCGATGGCCTTAACAGCTTGAGCGGCACCATTGCCCGCCTTAGTCAACAAATGATTGGTTCGGTCCTGAATGAAGAAAATTCTCTCCTTTAGCTCCTCCTCCGTTTGCTTGTGGCATTGCAAGCAAGGCTCCAAGCCGGTTTTCAAGGGGGAGGCAAGATTATGACTAGAGATCTTAACACTGCCCACCCTTTGATAGGGAAGGTGACAATCGGCACAGGCCAACCCCGCCGACCAGTGGGTACTTTGATTACTAAATAACTCGAACTCGGGATGCCGCACATGACCTAAGGGCATATCAATCAACTTATTGGTCCATTCGTACAACCCATTATCCTTAATGGTTTTCTCTATGTCTTCAATGGTGATATTACCAAAGCTGCCCCCCTCCCAAGGGAAGAGTAGATCAATTGATTTTTTATTCTCATCCTTGGGAATGGCGTAAGTTACATGACATTGGGCACAAGTTAATGTTCTTAATTCCTGGGTGGTTAACTTGTTTGGATCCTTGCCAATTCTAGTTAGACCTTCTTCCAGGGTCCAGCGATTTAAGCGGAGGCCGGCATCCTCTGTATTATGGCAATCAATACAGGCCGGTCCCAACTCCTTAGCCTCCTCCGGTAGCTTGGCGTGAACCTCATC
The DNA here is from genome assembly GCA_041655595.1 of Bacillota bacterium. GTDB lineage: Bacteria > Bacillota > DULZ01 > DULZ01 > DULZ01 > JBBAFB01. Next base: position 2,536 of record JBBAFB010000085.1, on the reverse strand, counting down.
ATAGGGCAGACGAAAATAATCCACCCCCATTTGCTCCCTCATTTGATTGGCTAAGGGAGTTTTACAAGTAAGGCAAACTCCCCCGGCGGCTTTTCTGGAGGGATCAATGTCCAATTGATCAGTCAGGGCATAAACATGGCCCCTAGCTTCAGTGTACTCCACACCCATCCCCCAACCGTCAAATAGCACATATTGAAAAGGCCAGGCGCTTAAACGGCTATAGTTTTCCGAACCGCGATATTTACTACCACCTACACCGCCCTCTGCGGTTTTTAGATAACTATCATAATGTAAAGGGTATTTATTACCCCAGACCTCCATCTTCAGTTCCCCGGCGGGGATCTGGTAGGTGTCCAAAAAGGCCACTTCTGCCTGTCCTGTTCGATAATTCCACAACAGACCGCCGCCTATTAAGGCCACAACAAGCACCGCGGCGATTATTCCGATCAGCTTTTTCATTAATAAAATCCCCCCTTTTTAAAAACCATGAGGCAACCCCCGATGGCAATCCCAACAATAACGATCTTCTGAAACATTATAGGCCATAATCAAATTTTCGTGGCAACGCTGACAGTTTTGCACTACTAAATCAGCCCCCCGCTGGGAGATCTGCAGACGATCCGGCGGATCCTTGAGGGTAAAAGAATAGACATCATACAAACCGTCTGTAGTTTTCCTCACCAGATAATTGACAAAATTATCATGAGGTAGATGGCAAGAAATACAGCCATCCTCCACCCGGTGAGATGAATGCTCCCATCTCTCATACTGCCCTTCCATGGTGTGGCAAACCGTTCCGCAAAACTCCGCACCGCTGGTGTAATCCAGAGCCCCCTTGGTTAAAACTCCCCCTACCCCAATTACCAAAACCAAAGCAAGAACTTTCCAAATAAGTTTCACAGCCTACCCCCCTTCATTTAATTGGTAATTATGCTTATTATCAATGATTATAGCATCAGCTGCAAGACAAAGGAAAGAGCAAAGGGCAAAAGATTAAGAATAATGTCTAAATTGTAACGCTAAATATGGAAAGGAAAGCAGGATTTGATGGGTACCTCTGGAATATTGATATAAAGCGGTTCCACTTCAATTAGATTTTAGACTCATTTTGACGGTTTTTGGAGGTATGATACTATCTCAAGCAATAAAAATCTTCACATCGGCCACAGGCAAAGAGTAAAAAACAGATTCCTAACCGAGGGCTTGGATGCCTTTGAGGATCATCAAGTCTTAGAACTGTTGCTTTTTTATGCCATCCCCATGAAAGACACCAATGAGCTGGCCCATAAAATACTAAAAGAATTTGGCACTTTGCCAAACTTATTAGAAGCCGATCCTAAAGAAATCCGCCAACGCTGTGGTGTTACCGAAAATACCGCAATCCTGATTTCTTTAATACCGTCCCTAGCAAGGCGTTACTTTAAAAGTAAATGGGGGGACAAACCGGTTTTAAATAGCACCACAAAGGCAGGGGAATATGCCACCACCCTTTTTGCCGGTAGAACCTATGAAGCTTTTTTCGCCATCTGCCTGGACTCCCAAAACAAAGTAAACTATGCGGCCCTAGTCCATGAGGGAACCATCAACGAAACCCCGGTCTATCCAAGAATAATTGTGGAAACGGCCCTGCGTCACCAAGCAAGCGCTTTAATCCTGGCCCACAACCACCCCGGGGGAAGCCTAAAGCCTTCTAACGAGGATATAGAAATAACCAGAAAAATCATGGCAGCCACCGAGGCCCTATCCATCAAAATAGTGGATCACATCGTTGTTGCGGGAGATCAATATTATAGCTTTGCGGAGAATGGTTTGATGAGCAGATTGGGTGGAGAATAGAATGAGCTGATCAAAAAGGCAGGAAACTACTAGTTGAACCCATCAAAAAATATTCATGCTTCACTACTTCTTTACATCTAAATAAAAGCCCTACCGCTTAAATTCTAAGGGTAGGGCTTCAAAGTTTGACTATTATTTTAGATCTTAACAAATATATTAAAAACTACCTAATATATCAGGACATCTACTGCTAGAGTTCTTAATTTACTGTTTCACTTAACTCAAGTATTTCTTCTTTATTAAGTCCGGTAATTTCAGCAATATCACTGGGCGATAAGCCTTTTTTCAGTGCGGCCAAGGCAATTTCTTTTTTCCCTTCTATTTTTCCTTTTTCCATGCCTTTTTCCATGCCCTTTTCCATGCCTTCAGCTAAGCCTTTATTAAGATACTCTTGATAACCTTGCCTAATGGTTTCTTCCAAATTTGAAATCATGCCTTCCACCTCCCGATAACCCCCCAATTTTTCCTCTACTGCAGTATCCCTAGTTAAGGCCCTTAGTACCTGTTCGTATGTCATAAAACACCGTCCTGAAATTTATTTTAGCACAATCTCTAACAAAATTATACAGGGAACTAATGTTCGTGTCAAATAAAATCCCCCCTATTTTTATCGAAATCCTTGCGGTTTTTTTAAAGTTACGATATATTTAGAACTGTCTTGAAAAACAGGGTAAGCGTTAAAATTTAGCTTTGCTATTTT
>JBBAFB010000084.1:0-9740 GCA_041655595.1 Bacillota bacterium | reverse complement strand
CTTCTTGAAGAACACCACCTTGTTCTAAAATCCCGATTTGTCTTTCAATCTCATATTTAATTGACCGCTCTATGGCCCGCATGGAATTCATGTTTTTTAGTTCCGCCCTTGTTCCCAGTTTGTGGCTGCCAACAGGGCGAACGGAAACATTAGCATCACAGCGCAGCGAGCCCTCCTGCATTTTACAATCAGATACCTCCAGGTATTCCAGAATGGCTTTCAGTTTCTCCATATATTCCCGAGCCTCTTCCGGAGAGCTGAGCTCCGGGGCCGATACAATTTCAAGCAAAGGCACCCCGGCTCTGTTGTAATCTACTAACGAACTGTCTGCTGCTGTAATATCATCGCCGGCATGAATCAATTTACCTGCATCTTCTTCCATATGAGCAAAGGAAATATTGATCCTCTTTTTTTGGTCACCCTGACCGATTGCTAAATAACCACTGCGAATAATTGGATAATCAATCTGAGAAGTCTGGTAGTTCTTAGGCATATCCGGATAGTAATAGTTTTTACGATCAAATTTGCAGTACTCTGCAATTTGAGCGTTTAGAGCAAGGCCCGTCTTAATTGCATATTCCACCACCTGTTTGTTGAGTCTTGGTAAGGCACCCGGAAGACCTAAACAAATGGGGCAAACATGGGTATTGGGCTCCCCTCCAAACTCGGTGGTACAGCCGCAAAAAATCTTTGTCTTGGTTTTCAGTTCAACATGTACCTCTAAACCGATAACAGCTTCATAACTATCAATCATTATTTCTACCCCCTTTCAATTCCTTGGGGAAATCAATTGCTTGTTCTAAATTGTAAGCGGTTTTCAAGAGCAAGGCTTCGCTCAGCTTGTTGCCGATCAATTGTAAACCTACGGGCAGCCCGTCGGACAGGCCGCAAGGCAGTGACAAGGCAGGCAGGCCTGCTAAATTAACAGGTATTGTACAAATATCTCGGGTATAGATTCCCGCGGTTTTTTTATCTTCGTTGTTCAAAGACCAAGCCACCCGCCCGGAGGTAGGTGTAACCAAAATATCATACCTGTCAAATGCTCTTTCAAAATCTTCCTGAACTAAGGTACGCATTTTTAAGCCCTTAACATAATAATCCTGAAAATGTCCCGGACCGGATGCGAAATGACCGAGAATTGTTCTAAACTTTGCTTCTCTGCCCAAACCTTTACTGCGGGAGCCGAGAAACATGGCTTCCACATCTTCGGCCTGCTGATCCCTAAAGCCATAACGAACCCCATCTAAACGGGCCAGATTAGAGCTGATTTCAGTGGGAGCTATCAAATGATATGCAGTTAACGCCAACGGGGAGTAAGGAAGCGAAAACTCCTCTATCAATGCTCCCATGCTTTCCAACTGACGCAAAGCTTTAAAAATTAGTGATTTTATTTCCGCGTCCACATTATCCCCAAAATATTCTTCCGGCACACCTACCCTTAAACCTTTTACTTCCCCTTCCAAGGCTTTTAAATAATCAACTTTCGGTGCGGCCAGCGTGGTGGCATCTTTTCCATCCTGACCTGCAAGAGCACCCAACAGAATTGCACAATCCCGCACATTTCTTGCTAGGGGCCCGACGCAATCCATGGAAGCCGCCATAGGGGTCACGCCATAACGGGAAACAAGACCGTAGGTTGGCTTTAAGCCTACTACCCCACATAAAGCCGCCGGCTGCCTAATAGAACCGCCGGCATCTGTCCCCAGACTTAGAGGAACTGAGCCCGAAGCTACCGAAGCTGCCGACCCGCTGGAAGAGCCCCCAGGTACTTTATCAAAATCCCAAGGGTTTTTGGTAGGACCGAAGGCCGAATTTTCTCCACTTGTTCCCATAGCAAGTTCATCCATATTTAGCTTTCCAAACATTATGCCATCCAAGGAAACTAGCTTATCCACTACCGCCGCATTAAACGGGGGGAAATAATCCTTTAACATTTTGGAGGCATTAGTTGTAGCAATACCCTTGGTAGCAATATTATCTTTCAAGCCAATGGGAATACCTGTTAAAGGTGTCAGTTCCTTACCTCCGGCCAGTTCATCATCCAGCTCCTTGGCCTTGCGCAGCACGTTTTCACCGTCAAAGTGGATAAAAGCATTTATTTCCGGTTCTAAGGCTTCTGTTTGTCTCCGATAAGCTGTAACTATCTCCGCAACAGAAACCTCCCTTTTTGCTAATAGTTGATGTAGTTCATAAACCGTCTTATCATTCAATTTCATTAATATCACCCCTATTTAAATAATCCGAGGAACAAGAAATTGGCCATCTTGAGCAAGGGGTGCATTGGCCAATACCGCTTCCTGATCCAAACTCTTTTTTATTTCATCCTCACGAAAAGCGTTGCTAATGTTATGTACAAAGGCAAAGGGCTTAACCTCTGATAAATCCTTTGCTAAATCCTCCTCCATTAAATTGAGCAAATCCGAAAGCCTCAGAGCAAAATTACTTGCTTCTTCTTCATTTAATTTTAAACGAGCAGCAAAAGCCAGCTCACTTATTTCTTCTTTTGTAACCATGTTAATACCCCTTTCCAATTTATATTTGCCAATAAAAGCCATAAAAATTATATCAAATAGACCTTTCACTTGCAAGGAACGGAAAGAACAAGGCTGAAGACTTTTGAGTGTTAATCTAGGGTCGGTAGAAAGTAGAAATATGCCTTAGTCAAGCAGTTATCAAGCGGTTGTTTTTGAATGTATTCCTTTGGAGTTATTTGCATGTATTTCTTATAAGGAGATTCTTCGCTACGCTCAGAATGACATTTGAGTAGGAACCTACAACAGTATCTTTCTATTTTCCACTTTCTACTTTCTACTTTCCACTTTCCACTAGACAAGAAAATTCATCTTCGCTTAGGATTTCGATGTTCAACTCCAAAGCTTTGTCATACTTTGAGCCCGGCTTTTCTCCGGCGACTACATAGTCAGTATTTTTGCTTACGTTACCTACTACCCTGCCTCCTAAATTTTCTATCAGCTCCTGTGCATCCTTTCTTGAAAAGCCGGCTAGGGTGCCTGTCAGCACAAATTGTTTTCCTGAAAAGCCGGCGAGTTGTTCAGCTTTTTCAGCCGCTTCCTCCATCCTAATGCCCGCCCTCAGCAGCTTGTCAACCACTTCTTGATTGCCTTTTTGGGCGAAAAAATTCACTATGCTGGCAGCCACCTTAGGCCCTATGTCCGGTATGGTTTGCAAAATATTTTCATCCGCTGCCGCCAGATCAGCCACTGAGTTAAAATATGCTACTAAATTTTTTGCTCCCCTTTCCCCCACATGACGAATTCCTAAACCAAAAATTAATTTAGCCAAGGGCCTGTTCTTACTGTCTTCAACAGCATTTAACAGGTTAGCAACTGATTGTTCCCCCATTCTATCCAACTGAAGCAAATCTTCCCTTTTAAGGTAGTATAAATCCGACACATCCTTAACCAGCCCCGCACTAAATAGCTGTTCTACAATCCTAGGCCCCAGACCTTCAATATCCATGGCATTTCTGGAAGCAAAATGAATGATGCCCTCTTTTAGCTGGGCAGGACAGGTTAAACCCCCGCTGCAGCGATGAGCCGCCTCACCCTCCAACCTAACTACTTCTGAACCGCACTCGGGACAAACCTTCGGAAACCGAAAAGGTTTCTCTGTCCCCTGTCGTTTCTCCGGCAGCACAGTTACTACCTCCGGTATAATATCCCCCGCTTTTTGAACAACCACTTGATCCCCTAAGCGAATATCCTTTTCGGCAATCATATCTTCATTATGTAAGGTAGCTCTACTGACGGTACTTCCTGCCAACCGTACCGGTTTTAAAATCGCGGTGGGAGTCAATACTCCGGTTCTGCCAACTCTGAGAATAATATCCTCCAAGATGGTGGTAGCCTGTTCGGCGGGAAATTTATAAGCAATAGCCCATCTGGGGCTTTTTGCTGTGGCACCTAGCCGTTTTTGCTGTTCTAAATCATTAATCTTGATAACCATGCCATCTATTTCGTAAGGTAGGGAAGCCCGCTTTTCCGCCCACTCCCGGCAATAGTCGGCACAATCATCTATATCCCCGGTTAACAATGCTTCCCGATTGACAGGAAAACCTAACTCCTGTAAGAGCTCCAAGCTTTCCCAATGGGTTGTTAATTCTTGACCCTCTAAATGAATTATCTCATAAAAAAACGCATTCAAGGAGCGAGTGGCTGCAATAGCGGGGTCCAACTGTCGCAGGGAACCGGCAGCCGCATTACGCGGATTGGCAAACTGTTCTTCCCCCAGGGCCTCTCTTTCTTGATTTAATCGTACAAAGGAGGCTTTAGGCATATAGGCTTCGCCTCTGACAACCAAGCCAGTCAAATTTTTGCGGAGTCTGAGAGGAATAGAACCGATGGTTTTTAAATTTTGGGTGATGTTTTCACCTGTTTCCCCGTCACCTCTGGTTGCTCCTACCTGAAAAATACCATTTTCATAGGTCAACACAATGGATAAACCATCTATTTTCGGTTCAACCACATACTCTATTTGCTCATCCAAGCTACTTTGGTTGCGGCGGTGAAACTCCTCTAAATCCTTAAGGTTAAAGGCATTGCCCAGACTTAAAAGCGAACGCAAATGAGTTACTGCTTCAAAACCCTTTAATGGCTTTCCGCCTACCCTTTGGCTGGGCGAATCCGCAGTTAAAAGCTGGGGGAATTGCTTCTCCAACCAAAGCAATTCCTGCATTAGCCTGTCATACTCATGATCTGATATTTGGGGATTATCCTGGACGTAGTAGAGATAATTATGTTTTTCGATAATTTCTTTCAGCTCGCTAATTTTCTTGTTCGCTTCAAAAACCGAAATCACGGAAACACATCCTTTATCATATTTTCAACGTAAAACTAAAGCTTTGTCAAAGGTGCATATTTAGCCAACAAAACCTTTAAACCCTGGTCAGGAAAGGCCACCGTTAACTGCTGATCTTCACCCCGTCCTTCTACTTTGACAATCACACCTGCCCCCCATTTTGGATGGCCAACTTTGTCGCCTAAAATATAGGTGCCTAAAGTCCTGGGCTTTTCAGTAACGACAGGCCTTGGTTTGGACATCGGTTTTTCCGTAGGGCTTTCCATTTCCTTAACCAAATCCTCGGGAATTTCAGCTAAAAAACGGGAAGGGGGGTTATAAACCGTGTTGCCATAGAGGGTTCTTTGCCAGGCGCGGCTTAAAAACAACTCCTCCTCCGCTCTAGTCATGCCAACATAACAAATCCTTCTTTCTTCCTCCATTTCCCCATCATCAAGAAAAGAACGATTATGAGGAAAAACCCCGTCTTCCATCCCTGTCAGGAAAACAACGGGAAATTCTAAACCCTTGGCAGAGTGAAGGGTCATCATTACTACCCGATCCGTTTCTTCAGTTAAGTTGTCCAAATCGGTGACTAAAGAAATTTGCGCTAAAAAACCGTCCAGGGTTTTTTCCTCGCTGTATTTATCATAATCAAAGGTGACAGAAATAAATTCTTGTAAGTTTTCGATCCTAGATCTGGCTTCGGGGGTATTTTCCTTTTTCAACTCATCCAGATAACCACTACGATTAAGAAGCGTTTCTGTTAATTCTGTAACGGCCAACTCAGCTACCTGGCTTTTTAAATCAAGCATAAATTCCCCAAACAGAGCAATTGCATTGGCTGCCCTTTTAGTCAGCTTCGGTATTTGCCCGGCCCTACCTAGGGAGTCAAAGGCTGTCAAACCTTGCTCAACCGCAAAATCCTCCAGATTCATCCAAGATACATCACCTATACCCCTTTTGGGTACATTGATGATACGGGCAAGGCTTAGGGCATCAGCAGGGTTACTTAAGACCCTTAGATATGCAAGAATATCTTTGATTTCTTTTCTTTCATAAAATTTTAGTCCCCCGTATATTTCATAGGGTATCCCGTTTTTAATAAAAGTTTCCTCCAATACCCTAGATTGAGCATTAGTACGGTAGAGAACGGCAAAATCCTTGTAGGATCTTCCACTTTCCTGCTTTTGACGGTAAATTTCACCCGCAACAAAGTGAGCTTCATGATGCTCGTCCTCACCCATAAAACTATTAATTAAACAGCCCCTTGTATTATCAGTCCAAAGATTTTTAGGTTTCCTGCCAAAATTATGCTTGATTACTCCGTTGGCGGCTTCCAAAATTACTTTAGTAGAACGATAATTTTGTTCCAGCTTAATTACCCTGGCCTCGGGGTAATCCTCCTCAAAAGCGAGGATGTTCTGAATATCCGCCCCCCTCCAACCATAAATAGATTGATCCGGATCACCTACTACACAAAGATTTCGGTGCTTTTCAGCCAACAATTGTATCAGCATATATTGAGCTGTGTTTGTGTCCTGGTATTCGTCCACCAAAATATATTTAAATTTTTCTTGATAATATCTTAGGGTTTGAGGAAATTGACGAAAAAGGCTAACAGTGATCATTAATAGATCATCAAAATCCAAGGCATTCAGTTCTCTTAATTTTTCCTGGTAGTATCTATAAACTTCAGCAACTTTGTGTTCAAAAAAGTTATCAGCCATTTGCGAAAGCTTTTCCGGCTCCCATAGTCTGTTTTTGGCATTACTGATGCCGTTTAAAATGCTCCTAGGCGGAAACTTTTTATCATCAAGATTTAAATCCTTTAAACAGTTTTTTACCAATGTCAGTTGATCAGTGCCATCGTAAATAACAAAATTATTTCGATACCCCATCGGAGCTATCTCTCTTCGCAAAATACGCACACAGGCGGCATGAAAAGTACTGACCCAAAGCCGATCCACCTGCTTGCCTACCAAAGCTGTTAACCTTTCCTTCATTTCCTTAGCCGCTTTATTTGTAAAGGTAATTGCTAGGATCTGACCGGGTTCAACCCCCTTTTTATTAATCAGATAAGCAATCCTGTAAGTTAACACCCTTGTTTTTCCGCTGCCGGCTCCCGCTAATACTAACAAAGGCCCTTCGGTTGTTTTAACCGCTTCCTGCTGACTCAGGTTGAGCTGCTCCAAAATTTCCAAAATTTTGCCTCCTCATTTTTTTTGCTAGGATTATTTTATCACAAAAAAGACCCTTAAGGGTCTTTTTTATGAGTTGAAAATGGAAAATTGAAAGTAGAAAGTGAAAAGTAAAAAAATTTTTACGGTTATTGAAACCCTTCGGGTTTGGTTACAGGTAACGGGGAGAAAATTAATTTTATGGATCATTTTCCGGTGGATTTTCTGCCGCCCGGGCTTCCTTGATTTTACGTTCAAATTCAGCTATTCTTGGCTGCATATAATCTCTCACCAACTTTGAGTTAGTTAATTTTTTATCAATCGTGTTTTTTACTATTGCCGTTTCAGGGTAATCCGGAGGTAAGCCCAAGGCATTATAAAAATCTTCCTTATCCAATTCATAAGCCTCAATAATTTGTCCGAAGGAGAACTTACCCGTGGGTGCAGGTAAACCCTTTCCTCTAATATCCCCTCTTTGGATTTCTTCTTCCGTTGCATGGATTCTGGCATCATCTCTTCCTAAAATATCTTCAGTTATTTTTACCAGAAAAACCGTTATTAATAGCGTAATCAAAATGAAAAAACCATATAAATATCTAAATCCACCCGATGATTTGTGCATGATTTAAACCTCCAATTTCCCGGCAGCCGGTTTTTTAGTCGAAGTATAAATTCCTTTGGGGAAATAGGCTAAATCAAGGGTATCAGCAACGGGACACGCATCCAAGCACCTAAAACAATGATTACAGTCAATGCTTTCCACCCGGGGGACCTTGGCAATCTCCAACTGCATAGGACAACTCTTATTACACAGATTGCAATTAATGCAGCTCTTGTCGTTCCTGACAACTCTTAAGGGACTCAACTTTCCTACCAAGTTGATAGTGGCACCTAATACACAAAAATATTTACAAAAGGGCCTGTCCATAAAAAAAGATAATATTACTATTAAAACTAAAATTATTAAACCAACAGATAGTTCAAATGCTAATATTTTCATTAATGCAACTATTAAATCGAAATCTCGAATCACTAAATCGGCTTTAATCCAGGTTGCTGCAATGATAATTATCAAAAACAAATATTTAAATTTTCTGGCCCAAAAATCAACCTTTACTAGCTTGCTGTTGTTCCCTTTAACCCAAATTTTATATCTTGTATTGACACCTTTTAGAAAACTGAAACCACCAATCTTTTTCCCCGCTGTTCTCAATAGATCTTGGGCCGTTCCAATGGGGCAGATCCAACCGCAAAACCCTCCTCTAAAGGCTAAGGTAATTCCCATGATTGCCACAAACAATCCTAGATTCAAAGGGTTAATATGTTTTAGATATGTACCCGTTGTTAAATAGGAAAACAGAGTTTCTAAACCACCGAAGGGACAAAATTCTTCAACATTTCCCTCTAAAAAAACGATATGCCTGAGATAAACCGCCGTCATTGCCAGAAAAACCAAACCTTGGGTAACCTTACGATAAGTGCCTGCCTTTTGATACCATCTCTTTTTAATTTTAGCCAAGCCTAGGACCTTCTTTCGTCAACAAGCCGAATATTATGTGCCATTTTTAACAAACAAGTTTTGTTGTTAAAAATAATTTTAAGTTAATTATAACACATCATTCCAAAATATTGGATAAGATTTTTTAACGGTTCGGGTTCTTTAGACAGAAATCTTTTCAAACAAAAAAATAGCCCCCTACTAGGGACTATCTTTGATGTCTGTTGATGGCAAACTGGATTAACTTATCTAACAGGGCCTGATATTTTAAACCCGTGGCTTCCCAAAGCTTTGGATACATACTGATTTGAGTAAAACCAGGAATGGTATTGATTTCATTCACCAGGACTTGACCGTTGTCCCTTAGAAAAAAATCAACCCTAGCCATACCGGCACAATCAATAGCTTTAAAAACCGCAACTGCTAACTTCTGAAACTCTAAAATTTTCTCCTCTGCCAACACCGCGGGTATTATTAATTGGGAACCCTGAGCTAAATACTTGGCTTCATAATCATAAAACTCATTGCAGGGAATTATTTCGCCGGGCAGAGAGGCCTTGGGTTGATCATTCCCCAAAACGCTGACCTCAATTTCCCTGCCAACTATATTTTCTTCGATTACCACCTTACGATCATATTCAAAGGCTAAATTCACCCCTTGAATAAACTCTTTTTGACTACCTGCTTTCGAAATTCCCACACTGGAACCAAGGTTAGCAGGTTTAATAAAGCAGGGATAGCCGATTTGCCCTTCAACCCGCTTGCTAATTTTTTGCTGCTCATCCAGCCAATCACTTTTTAAGAAGCCTAAGTAGTCGGCCTGGGGAAAATTATGTTGTGCAAAAACAGTTTTCATTAAAATCTTATCCATCCCTAGGGAGGAACCTAAAACTCCCCCGCCGATGTAGGGAATACCTGCCAATTCCAATAACCCCTGAACAGTGCCATCCTCTCCAAAGGGGCCGTGAAGAACAGGAAAAACCACATCAATTTTTTTACCAAGATTTAATGCTTTACCGTCCCTTTCCCTTTCTAAGGCAATCAGGCCCTTATAGGTAGGGTCGGCAGGCAGGCAAACCGGTATCAAATCATCCCTAAATCCCCGGCTGATTACTTCGGAGGGAGCAGTTCCCGCTAGCCAGCGCCCTTCTTTATTGATGCCGATAGGTAACACCTCATACTTTTTTTTATCCAAGGCGTGAATTACCGAGGCAGCTGATTGCAAAGAAATTTCGTGCTCACCAGAACGCCCTCCATATAAAACC
>JBBAFB010000083.1:0-9934 GCA_041655595.1 Bacillota bacterium | reverse complement strand
GTTATTTTGAACTTGCTCATGGTGGCACTATATTTTTAGATGAGATTGATAAAATACCATTGTCTGTACAATCTAGGTTGCTTAGGGTTTTACAGGAAAAAGAGATAATGCGTGTTGGTGGTGATAGAGTCGTTCCTGTAGATGTTCGTATAATTGCAGCAACTAACCAGGACCTTAAATATTCGGTGCTTAAACAAGGTTTTCGTCAAGACTTATATTTTAGGCTTAATGTTTTGCCGCTAAAATTGCCTCCTTTACGGGAACGGGATAATGATATTGAACTTTTAGCACGTCATTTTATAAACAAATTAAATCAGGGCAGGGCAAATAAAATCAACGATATTCCAGAAGAGTTGATAACACGAATGAAAAATTATAACTGGCCAGGTAATGTTAGGGAATTGGAAAACTTTGTTGAAAGATTTGTTACTTTATATGGCACAAGTATTGATTCAAAGTCCACCCTATTGGAGCAGCTTTCATTTAATTTTGACAATGAACAATTGGCGGGTGTAGAAATGGGAGAACAGCTAATCATAAAAATTGGGACTATCAAAGAGATGGAACAACAAATCATAACTAAACTTGATGCTAAATTAGGGTATAACAAAACAAAACTTGCAAAAATGCTAGGGATTAGCCGCACTACTTTATGGAAAAGGATGAATGACTGAAACTATCCCCAGAATAAATGCAATATACTTTTTTAAAAGGTGTGTTAAATCTACAAAAAATAATTTGCTGGAATTTTAACTGCGTTGTTTAAGCGAAAACCATAAAAAAGACCCGTTATTTTTGGGAAAAGTGGACTTTACCATAATAAAATTTGGTGATCTAAAGACGCACGAGGTTTGTCTTTATTACTTTCTTTTCTAGCTAGAAAAAGGTATTCAGAAATTTTCCTATTACATCTGCCCCGCCTACAAAGGTACCTATGGTGCTGCCCAAGTTAGCTAAGGCAACCACCAATAAAATGTGGGTTACTTTATTAAACCAAAACCCCTTAAGGGTATTGAGATCTTCTGCTAGATTTTCAAAATCCCTGACATGGGGTTTTTTGATAATAGCTTCCGTGATACCTGCAAACCAACCGGCTGCTAACAAAGGGCTCAGGGAACTGATGGGTGCCACTACAAAGGCCGTCAAAATGGATAAAGGGTGGGCAAAGGCCACTAAAGCACCCAATGCACTTAAGGAACCATTCCAAAGAATCCAGCTGATAATTTGATCCACGCCCGTGGTTTTATTGACGGAAAAAGTGGAAGCAATAATAGCAATAATAGCTAAGGGAATAGCCCAAGCAATTATTTTTGTGCTTTTGGAATTGGGCGGCACCTTGGTCAATTGCTCCAAATCATTTTCCTTCTCCAGTTCTTGCTTAATTCCGGGTATATGACCTGCCCCGAGTATAGCGACAACCTTCTTGCCGGGGGCTTCCTTAATTTTTTGTGCTAAATATTGATCCCTTTCATCAATGATGATAGATTTGAATACGGGAAAGGAGGAGGCCAATTCATCTAAGGCGGCAGTTAACATATCTTGCTCTTTCATTTTTTCCAGCTCTTCCTCACTCATTTCCTCATCCAGGACCATACTAACCATTAGTTGGAAAATTATTTTCAACTTACTCCATAGACCAATGCTCTTCCAAAGTCTGATCATAGTAGTTTGTATGTCCCGATCAGCTAAGCAGAGGGTAGCGTCAAGTTCTTTAGCCGATTGGATTCCCTGAATCATTTCCTGCCCTGGCTGGATGCCGAACTGTTGAGCGAGTTTTCTTTGATAGGAGGATAAAATCAAATTGACCAGCAAGACTATTGATTTGCCCTCTTTTATTATTTTTACTATATCAGTATCTTTCCATCTGTCAGGATTTGTGATATTCTGATATCGAGATTCGCATAATTCTACACAAACCGTATCGGGTTGTTCTAATTCGATCAGCTCTTTTACTTCTTCTGCACTTTTTTTTGAAACGTGGGCTGTACCTACTAGAATAATTTGACGGTCATTAAGCTCTATTTTGTGTATGTTTTCGCTGTTCAACAGATCACTTCCCAATTAATTATCTTTTTAATCAAATAACATCTTTTATAATAACATATTTGGGGCTAAAGGTAACACTAGATTATGGCGAATCGCAAAAAACAATAAAAACAAGTTAGGAGGGGGTAATAAAATCAAATTTTAATTAAAGAGGTATACTAATTATAACAAAATTAAGGAGGGAAAAATTCTTGTCATTTTTCAAACTTCAAGAAAACAACACAAATGTTAAAACAGAGGTATTAGCAGGTATCACCACATTTATGACCATGGCCTATATAATTTTTGTTAATCCTACCATTTTAAGCGACACAGGTATGCCTTGGGGGGCTGTTTTTACAGCTACTTGTATTTCTGCAGCTTTTGCCTCTTTTTTAATGGGTTTTTTAGCGAATTATCCCTTTGCTTTGGCTCCTGGAATGGGTCTTAACGCCTTTTTTACATACACAGTTGTAATCAAGATGGGTCTTTCCTGGGAGGCAGCCTTGGCGGCAGTTTTTATTTCCGGTATAATTTTTATTTTATTAACGATTACTAAAGCTAGAGAAGCAATTATTAATTCCATTCCCATGTCGCTTAAGTTGGCAGTCAGTGCGGGGATTGGTCTTTTTATTGCCTTAATTGGTTTTCAAAATGCCGGCATTATCATCGGGGATCCCGCAACCTTAGTTTCCCTGGGCAGTTTTTCCGAGCCGGGGGTTATTTTAGCCGCCCTTGGTGTTCTGGTTACCGGTATTCTGGTGGTTCGTAAGGTAAAAGGCGCTTTATTGATTGGTATTGCCGTCACTACCGTTTTGGGAATTCCTTTTGGTGTAACCAATATTCAGGAGTTTGGTATTTTTAGTATGCCCCCCAGTATGGCGGCTACTTTTGGCGCTTTTACGATAGGTTTTAAGGAAGTACTTACTTTTGGGTTGATTCCCATTATTTTTACCTTTACCTTTGTTGATTTGTTCGACACTATTGGTACCTTAATAGGGGTTTCCAGTAAAGCGGGGATGCTGGACAAGGAGGGCAAGCTGCCCAGGGCAGACAAAGCTTTGGTGGCGGATTCCGTGGGAACTGTTTTTGGTGCTATTATGGGGACAAGTACAGTAACTACTTATGTTGAAAGCGCCTCCGGTGTTGCCGAGGGGGGCAGAACGGGCTTAACAGCTATTGTGGCAGGCTTTTTATTCCTGATAGCTTTATTTTTCTCACCTCTAATTGGCTTGGTTCCTGCGGAGGCCACAGCTCCCATTTTAATTATTGTCGGTATCTTTATGATAGAGCCGGTAATGAAAATCAATTTCAGCGATTATTTAGAAGCCATTCCCGCCTTTTTGGCCATCGTAATGATGCCTTTTGCTTATAGTATCGCCGAAGGGATTGTCTTTGGGGTGCTTGCTTATACTTTCTTACACCTATTGGCTGGGAAAGCTAAAAATATAAGTGTTACTATGTGGATTTTGGCTATTCTTTTTGTAATTAGATTTTTTGTTTAGAAACCTTGCTGCTAATAAGTTAGACGGTGGAAAAAACATTGGTCAAACGGTGACAAGCAATTGTTTTGCATGTGGATGGTTGAAGGAGGCTTTTTACAATTGAACTACCAACAATTATTATCTTGTGCATTGGGCAAAGAAAAAGCCCCCTTGGTTTTAAAAAATGCTAACTTAATCAATGTGCTGACGGGAGAAATTTATTTTACGGACATTGCTATTGCAGGAGCCAAAATTATCGGCGTTGGCGACTACTTCGGTCGGGAAGAAATAGATTTGAAGGGGCGTTATGTTTATCCTGGTTTGATTGATGGTCATATCCACCTGGAGAGTTCCATGGTTTCCCCCGCTGAATTTGCGGCGGCAGTTTTGCCGAGGGGAACAACCACAGTTATAGCCGATCCCCATGAACTAGCCAATGTTTGGGGCACCACAGGTATAGATTATTTTCTGAAAGCAACAGCAGACTTACCCCTAAATGTGTTCTTTACCTTGCCGTCCTGTGTCCCGGCCACAGATTTGGAGGATTCGGGTGCCCGCTTAGAAGCGGAACAATTGCTACCCTATTTTAGTCACCCACGAGTTTTGGGGCTGGGGGAGTTAATGAATGTTCCCGGGGTTTTATATGGGGATGAAAAGGTATGGGCTAAAATAAAAGCGGCTCATCAAGCCGGCAAACTAATTGATGGCCATGCCCCCGGATTTGGGGATAAGGAATTGATGGCCTACAGGTTGGCGGGCATTACCTCGGATCATGAATGTATCACTGCGGAGGAAGCCACAGAACGCTTGCGAGCGGGAATGCAGTTAATGCTGAGAGAGGGTTCCGCTTCCAAAAATCTCTTGGATTTGTTACCTGCGGTTACCAGTTCAAATGTATTTCAATGTTCCTTGGTCAGTGATGACAGGCATCCGGAGGATTTGTTGAATGAAGGTCACTTGGATCATATGTTGCGCTTGTTAGTGGCTAATAAGATGGCCCCGGTTACAGCTTTGCAAATGGCTACTGTCAACACCGCCCGCTATTTTAGATTGCCTGATTACGGCGCCATAGCACCGGGTTTCCGAGCGGATTTGGTTGTAGCCGATGATTTGCAAAGCTTTAGACCTTATGCGGTTTTTTGCGGAGGGAAGCTGGTGGCAAAACAGGGGGAGCTAATAGAACCCATTGCTAAAAATAGGATCAACACTTTGCCACAATCATTTAATATGGTACAACTTCAAGCTTCTCAGTTAAAAATTCCTGCGGGGGAAAGCCAAAAAGCTTGGGTAATAGGGCTGATTCCTTATCAAATTGTCACAGAGAAACTATTAATGGAAATACCTGTTGTTGATGGTTTCTTTGAAGCAAGTGCCGATCGGGACTTGGCTAAATTAATGGTGGCGGAAAGGCATCATCAACTGGGCAGCGTGGGTTTGGGTTTATTGCATGGCTTTGGTTTGAAAGAAGGAGCCTTGGCTTCCTCCATTGCCCACGATTCTCATAACCTAGTGGTAGTGGGGATGGGGGATGAGGATATGCTACTGGCCGCCCAAACAGTTGCGGAGATGGGGGGAGGATTGGCGGTGGTCCTGCAGGGTAAGGTTCTCGGTAGCCTAGCACTGCCGATTGGCGGGCTTATGTCCCTGGAACCCATTGATAGGGTTGCCGAAAAGTTAAGTCAGTTGGTGAAACTGTCTAGGGGTTTGGGGATTCGGGAAGAATATGATCCCTTTATGACTCTATCTTTTTTGTCCCTTCCGGTAATTCCCGAGCTAAAGCTAACCAATAGGGGCTTGGTAGATGTTGTACAATTCAAGCATCTAGCTATTTCACCGGATAAAAAAGGGCCCTAACAGGGGGCTCTTTTTTGTTTAATGAACGGAGACAAATAAAGACTGGTTTTTTTATATGATCTTATCCTGTGTAAAATTTGATCCTCCATGTCCTAAAGTTCTATTGCGGGGGGATATTTTATAGCCTTTTAGTTAAATTATAGATAAGTGGGCACTTTAACTGTTGGAACTACAATTTAACGAGGAGGGCTTTTATGAATTTAAAAGGAAGTAAAACCTACGAGAATTTAATGAGGGCTTTTGCAGGAGAGAGTCAGGCAAGAAATCGCTACAATATAGCTGCTTCAGTGGCCAAAAAGGAAGGCTTTCAAGTGGTAGGGTCGGTTTTTGATTATACCGCGGATCAAGAACGGGCCCATGCTAAAGTATTTTATAATTTATTGAAGGATTATGCAGGTGATAATATCAGTATATCCGGTGCTTATCCGGTTGACACTTATGACAGCACGGCCAAGGCCTTAAGGGCTGCCCAGCATAATGAATTGGAAGAATGGGATGAGATATATAAGGGTTTCGGCAAGGTGGCAAGGGAAGAAGGTTTTGCAAGGGCCGCCGGTATGTTTGAACGTATAGCCAAAATTGAAAAGGTCCATGGGGATAGATTTGGCAGGCTGGCCGATGAAATAGAAAATGATCTCATCTTTAGAAAAAATGATGAAATAGCTTGGATATGTACTGTTTGCGGCAATGTTCACGTGGGGGAAGAAGCCCCGGAAATTTGTAATGTATGCGAACATCCTCGGGGATATTTTATGCCTTTTTCCGAATCTTATGCTGAAAGTTAAATGCTTGCCCGGCCTCCCGATATTAACTTAAAATTTGATCCGAGAACCGTCGGAGTTTACCGCCTTCCGGCGGTTTATAATGTAAAAAATAAAAATTAGCTGGACTTTTTATAGCCTGTACCGATAAATCGGGCTACTAATTCTTTGTTTTCATCAAAAATATCAATGTTGTAATTGCATAGTTTTTTACTCGATGAAATTTCTTCGGCCTCGGCTACCAGTCGTGGCCCTTTTGGTGATTTAAAGTAGGCTATGCTGGCATTAACAGAGACTGTTACCACTCCTTTGGAATTTGAGGCGGCAGCAAAGGCGTAATCCGCCAGGCTAAAAATTGCAGCGCCGTGAACTAAATCTACTCCATTAAGATGGTTTTCATTGATTTCCATTTCAGCCACGGCAAACCCGGGCTTGATCTCCACCAGTTTAATGCCGTTATAAGCGGCAAATCGGTCATTTTCAATGCTTTTGGTCAGATTTAATTTCATTGCTGTTTCTTTCCTTCCTTTCTTTCAATTGAAATTACAGTAACCCCGGGCAACCAATACCACTCAGGGGTAAAATACCTTTTCTAGCTGAGTAACCATAATACCTGCAAAAAAAATCTCCAAACAAATCAAAAGAACCGTCATTATGTACTTCACCTTGTGCTTAGCTATCAAAAATTGACCGGTTTATTTTTTTTCTGCTTAATGATATAATGTTTTGAAACTATGGCGAGGTTTTTTAGCGGTTTTAGCCGTCTGAAATAAATAGAAAAATGGAGAGGATGGAGCCAAATGTTAAACGAGTTGACTGTTTTAGCTGAGAAATGTAGTTACATTGATCCTGAATTGTATGATCGGTATGATGTGAAAAGAGGGCTAAGGGATATTAGCGGGAGAGGTGTTTTAACAGGGTTAACGGAAATAGGGGAGGTGCATTCCTACATCATTGACGAAGGGGAATATGTGCCCATCCCCGGCCAGCTTTTTTATAGGGGTATTAATGTAAAAGAATTGGTTAACGGTTTTTTGCAAGAGGGCAGGGCAGGATTTGAGGAGACTACTTATTTGTTGTTGTTTGGGGAATTGCCTGATAAAAATACCCTGAAAAGCTTTGAAAAACTGCTGGCCAGTTATCGTAGCCTGCCACCTAGTTTTGTTCGGGATATTATTATGAAGGCCCCCAGTAAAAATATGATGAATGTACTTTCAAGAGGTATTTTGGCGCTTTACAGTTACGACGAGCAATCCGATGATAATAGTATCAGGAATGTGCTTCGCCAGTCCTTGCAGATGATTGCTTATTTTCCTTTGTTGGCTGTTTATGGTTACCAAGCCTATAATCATTATTTTGGCAAAAAGAGCCTGATTATCCATAGCCCTAAGGAGGATTATGGAACGGCAGAAAATATTCTGCATATGTTAAGGCCGGACAACCAATTTACCGCCTTGGAGGCCGCTTTGCTGGATATTTCCTTAGTTCTCCACGCCGAGCACGGCGGCGGTAATAACTCCAGTTTTACAACCCATGTGGTAACATCGGCAGGCACAGATACTTATTCAACTATCTCTGCTGCCTTAGGTTCCCTGAAGGGGCCCAGACACGGGGGTGCAAATATTAAAGTTGTACAGATGTTTGATGATCTCAAACAAAATATCACCGATTGGAAAGATGATGAACAAATCAGTAGATACCTGGAGAAATTGCTGGGAAGGGAAGCCTTTGACCGCTCCGGCTTGATCTATGGGGTTGGGCATGCTGTTTACTCTATTTCCGACCCCCGGACTGAAATATTAAAGGAACAATGTGAAAAGCTTGCCAAAGAAAAGGGCCTGGAGGAGGAATTCGGTTTATACGCTAAAGTAGAAGAGTTAGCGCCCCAAGTAATTGCCAAAAAACGCAGGATCTATAAGGGCGTGAGTGCTAATGTGGACTTTTATTCCGGTTTTGTGTACAAGATGCTTAATATACCTTCCGAATTGTTTACCCCCATGTTTGCCATCTCCAGAATCTCCGGCTGGAGTGCCCACCGTATCGAAGAATTAGTCAATGACGGTAAAATGATTCGTCCCGCTTACAAAAGTATTGCGCAAAGAATCGGCTACACTCCTATGAGTGAAAGATAAATTGGGCCTTTGGTGATGGTGCTCAGCTTTACTACCAAAAGTTCCTTTTTAATGAGGGCACGAACAATTATGATCAAAAAATACCCGTTTTGGACTACTGAGAAGATATGCAAAGGCTTATACAAGGGCTTATGTGAATAATGATTTGGCATGTAAAATGACATGGTGAGCACAGGTAGATCACCCAAAGCAAAGATTGTCTTGTAATGCTCTTGTTAATAAATGAAATTTGAAAGCAGCTAGCAAATTTGTACAAGCGTCACTCCTTTTATCTTTTATTGGTTGTTATTCTTGCTACGCAAATTAATGTAACTCAAAAGGTTAATAAAATGTAAATAAATCTTGGAAACAGTTTCAATTGCATTTTGCAAAGGTTGGCGGCCTTACATCAAGATCAGTTCTTATTTTGTTGATTAATTTTATTAGATCGTTGAATATTTGTTACAATTTTGGGATCTTCCCATGTAGAGGGCGGCCTTTGCCCGATCATATTTATTTTCCCTCCAGTTGAAGCAACATTTCAATGATGGAGCGGGGACAGGTATTGTGCCACTGTGACGTAGATTAAAAAACCACCACTAAAATTTAGATGGTGGTTTTTTGTTGTTCGCTACTCAAGTCCGATGCGAATTTTGCTTTTGAAGTAATAGCTAATGTTTACATGCAATTTTTTGCAGATGATAACACTTGCAAACTTTTGAAGAGCTTTCGACAATAGAGCGCAAGGCAGAGCCATGGAATAATAATGGACAGTATTTACAATATTTCAAATTAAATGCAATTATAGCCATTTTCTAGCTTGTGATATGTGTTTCAATTAAAATATTATTTACAAGGTAAACAATATTTAAGAATTATATTGACAAGGTATATTTATTTGGGTAGTATTGGTATAGGATGTAAATTAAATATTTACATACGGACAAGTAAAGGGGGTCTGATTACGTTGAATATTTAGGTATTCAGTGGGTTAGGGTGGCATCGGCACCTAGGAGTAATTAAAATTTTTCTGTTTTCGTATTTTCAAAAAAGAAAGGAAGGTAGAAAATGAAAATTATTGATTTGAGTTTGCCAGTTAGTAACGAGGTTTATGGACCGCCTTCAACAAATGTGAAAGTTAAGTTTACGCCCCACAACAGGGGACCAGGTTTTTGGCAGGTTACTTCAATTGATATGAGTATTCACACAGGGGCACACATTGATTCGGCTTTGCACGTGACTAAGGGCGGGGCAACAACTGATCAGTTCTCACTGGATCAGGTAATTGGCGATGCCGTTGTTCTTGATTTGACACATGTAGCTGACAATGAAGAAATAACTAGGGAGCATCTCGAGAAATGTAATGCAAATATTAGAACTAATGACATAATTTTACTTAACACCGGTTGGAGTGACAAGACATGGATGGACTTTCCACGCTACTTTGTCGATTCACCGTATTTGTCGGTTGATGCT
Source organism: Bacillota bacterium (assembly GCA_041655595.1). Lineage (GTDB taxonomy): Bacteria > Bacillota > DULZ01 > DULZ01 > DULZ01 > JBBAFB01. Next base: position 223 of record JBBAFB010000083.1, on the reverse strand, counting down.
TCCAGGTGGTTAGTAGAGAGAAAACCTAAAGCCATCGGGGTAGATTTTTTTGAAGAGTATTCTGCACGGCTCAAAGATTTTACTTCTGAGGATTTTGTAGTACACAAAGAAATACTTGATAGCGGAATCGTGTTAATGGAAGGGTTGACGAACTTGTCTGCATTACCCACAGAACGCGTTCAGTTTTTTGGTCCCTTTGTTAAGTTTGTCGGGTTAGAGGGTG
>JBBAFB010000082.1:0-9944 GCA_041655595.1 Bacillota bacterium | reverse complement strand
GCTGTAAAAAAAGCAAAATGGCATTTTTGACCGGTTTTCATGGTAAAGATGGTAAAAAGGGCGGGAAACTGGCTGGCAAAGGGGACACTTTTAACACGGCCTGACGTTTTGTTTGCCATGTACCCAACTAAGCACGCATTATCTAACTGATGGAAGTTCAGTCGGAGTAAGCGCCAAGGCGCTTCGTAGCTGGGATGCCTGCATGGGGCAAATGATGATTAGCAGGGGGGAGTCGGAGGGGGCCATAATACCAAAGGCGATTAGGGTAACATAGCCTAATCCGAGAAAGGACCTCTACTTTACTTAAACTTCAGGAGGAGGTTGGAGTGAGTGAATGCCAAAAAGGCTAACTACACCGAAATAGAAAAAGTTCAACAACTTCGAGTGTAGCTAGCCATGGCGTCAAGGCAAACAAGAATCGTAGATTTCAAACCCTCGCGACAAAATAGCCCTTTGGGATGTAAACTTTTTAAATTGCCCGAAATCGTTACAAAAAATCACTCCACCCCGTTTATTTTTTAATGACTAAAATAAGCCTTAACTCAGACACGGGGTATCCCGGACAATTCACTAAACAGATATTCGGGGGTTACCCCTTCGGTGCTAACCTCGACAAGAATATTACCGTAAAGCGTCGAAAACCGCATATTTACACTGTTTATGTCGGGATCGTCTTGCTCACCCCGGATGTAGCAGCGCATTTTTAAAATATCCAATGTTAAATCTTCAATATTGAAAATCGGGTTTTCAATAACCTCCCTTGTGTCCCTGGGCATGCTATCAGCCCAGGGGGTGGGGTAAAGTGCCATATTGTAAAGCTCTTCATCCTCCGGTGAAACAATTCTACCCCTATCCTGGTCTTTTAGCTCAGAGGCGATGATGCGGATATCGGCATACCCCTTAGACCAGCTCAACAGCAAATAATTGCTCTCCTGGTTAATAAAACGAACGGCATCATTAAAAGAATAATCGCCGGGCACCTTCGGCAAATAGGCACCAAAATCTTGTTCAGCGTAGGCCTCCTTTTCGGTCAATCTGTCGCCGCGAAGAAGGGGTACCGTAGGGTTAGCCAGCACCGATAAATCTGCCTTGCCACCTAAAACTATGTCCGCAATAATACTGGTGAAAAACCCTTCATCGCCTTTCTTTCCAATGTATTCCACGCTGTAGGCAACATCATCTATTTTAAAGTCAGCATAATAAATATAGTTTCGTTGACCTTTGCTGTTTCTATTGGTAATAAAGATACCGGCCTCGATTTTAACGTCTTCAATTTCAGAAGGGATAGGTTCGCCTTCAATCAGGTAGCATTTTATTACTTCTCCCGGCGCAATAGTAATTTTTATATCCTTACCACCGGCATCAAATCTTGCCTCAACATTAAAGATTGAAACAGATCCGGATTGGTAGGAGTAGTTCACCGTACCGCTGGTTTGATATTTGCCGGCAGTGCCTGGAAATAGCCGCCTTATTTGCATAGAGGTCAATTCTTCCCAAAAATGCCCCTCAATGTTAATGTTGCGTACCACCTGGCTGCCGGCGTTATTAAAATAAAGTTTGTAATCCTCGCTGAAGTGGGGGTCTTCGCTAGTTGCAATAGGCGGAAGCTTGTTTCCCAGAGATATGGGCAAATTATTCGGGAAGTTTGACCATATTAAAAAGGCGGCGATGATAACTGCAAAGCCCACGGCAACGGACAGCGCAAATCTAGTTGACGATTTTTTAGGTCTAGGCTCTTCTGCTTCTCTGATTAGACAATCATCCACATAGCCTAACCCATTTAACAAATCATTCCCCTTCATATAGAAACTCCCTCCCTTTCCAAGTATGCTTTTAATTTTATCCGCATTCGATGAAGCGATGTTTTGACCTTACTTTCCGATATGTTCATATGATTTGCCACATCTGTTATTGGCTCGCCAAATCAATATCTACGCATGAATATTACCCTGTGATCCTTAGATAAGGTATTCAAAAAAGCTGTCAAAACCTCTCCGATAACCTTGTGGTCAAACTCTTCCTGGGCCAGCCTATCCGGAATACAATTGGCCAATTCGCTAGACAGGGTAATTGTTTCAAAACTTCGTTTCTTGGCGTTTTTATAATCCAACCTTCCAAAGCACAGATGCCTACATATTTTAGAGATAAAAGCAAAAAGATAAGTGGGCTTTTGGGGCGGTATGCTATTCCATGTTTGTAAATAGGTATCATTTACGCATTCCCGTGCATCCTCAATATTTCCTAAGATGTTAAAAGACAGGTTATCAAGTTTTTGGCCGTAAGCAATTTTGGTTTCCACGATTGCCGCTTCATCACGGGCAAGGTAAAGCCCGATTATCTTGTCGTCATCCATCAAAATACCCCCTTCACCTATATAGAGGGAAAAAGGCAGTAAAAAGTTACACTATATAAAAATAATTTTGCGTTAAGATCAAGAAATAGGGAGCCAATTTTTTGGCTCCCCATCTTTACCACAACCTACCATTTAAATGTCATTTGTACTTTTTTTTCTGGGAAAGGGGGGTGACTAATCTGATACAGGGGGACGTTATCAGTGTTTCATTGCGGTAATGTGCGGTACAACAAGGAGGAAAGAGAGCAGGATGGGATAGTGCTACACCAGTGCTTCCTTCCATTTATTAAAATTTTACTGCTGTTTAATAGTAGTTTGTGGCAGGCGGCGTGGGGTGGTGTGTGATATTTTGTTCGCCGTCCTCTTGTTGCCTTAGCCCCATAGCATTTGCCAGCCGCTACCGATAAAATAAAAAGAAAACGCCAGAATAAATATTCCCAGGGACAATACTACACGTCTATACCAGACATCGCTTATTAGTTGTTTGCCTTTTGAAAATGCTAAAGAAACCGCCGTATACCAAACAAAATCGGATAAAATATGTCCAATGTAAAAGATTAATACCCCGATTAACCCGACAACCAAGGACTGGCGGATTAATTCCATGCCCGTAGTTGCCCACCAAAGAATAAAGTAAGGATTGGTGGCACTGATTAATACCCCAGCTAGAACAAAACTTTTCACTCTTGCACCGGAACTGCCGCCGGGGCTGTTTAGCGAAAGGGATTTATCCAAACCGGATGTTACCATTCCATAACCCATCCAGGCTAGAAAAAATCCGCCGAAAAGTCCAATAAAACCGGCAACCATGGGATTTGAAAAGAAATTCTTAAGTCCAAAGGTCATCACGATAATCAAAACAAACTCAAGAATTGCATGTCCAGATACAATTATCGGACCGGTCAACCAGCCTTTCCTAAGACTGCCGTCAATTGTTACTCCCAGTAAAGGTCCAGGCATCATTGCTCCAGAAAAACTTATTAGAAATGCGCTGATAAAAATCCCCCATAAAGCCATTATGCGTACCTTGTCCTTTTGTATTTCAAATCTCAATCCTTACTTTATCATTTAAGACAAGCTAATGGCAAGAAGGCTTTTCCTGTGTCATTACAGAATAATTGATATAATCGGAAAAGGGAAAAGGGTGGGGTTGCGCCCATCGAGCAGAAACGGCGAGGTGTTGCAGGACAAGGCCGGAAAAAATATTTGCTTGCGATAAAAGACCTGTGTGCCCCGGCGAAAAAAGCAAATATTAATTATCGGAAGTCCTTGTTAGTCATTGAATACAAGGGAGGATAAATAATGGGTGAGCAGTTTATAAACATAACCAATGGTAATATTGACTCCGAACACATTTGCTGTGCTATTGCAGACAAAGGCATTAATGCGGTGTGGTCTTAAAAAGAGTGGATGAGGGATAGGCTTTCAGAGGGCCATGTATTCAGAAAGCTTTAACGGCTATATCACAAAAGGTAACTCAGTGTGGATTTTTTTGTTGAAAACCTTGATATGAAAGCCCTCGGTTTTACAAAAGCAGCACTTGCCCCCCACAGGCCGGCCTCCATATAATCCAAAAAATATGTTAAAACTTGATCAAGACTTTTAAGATACAATTGGTTTACAGACTAAACTAAATAAAAAAAATACAGACTACGGCAAACCGTTGTTTTGTCACTTAGTTTCCACAGGGCCTGACGTTTTGTTTGTCGCTTTCTTAAATTTTGTATTTTGTCAAAAGAATGGTTGAAAGCTCTTGGCTGGAGTTTATAAAGGCTTCTGCCAAGGGGGACAGGGTTCTTTTTCTATGGTAAGAAAAATAAAAAGTTCTTGTTTTGGGCAACTCCTTTAGCTCATAGGCGTTAATAAAACCATTCTTTACATAATCAACGGCCGCGATTGCAGAAATGATGGAAATGCCAAGGCCTTCCTTGACGCTTTCTTTTAGCGTTCCTAAGCTGTCAAAGTAGCCAATAACCCGCAATTGGGAAAGGGCTATGCCCGCTTTGTTAAGCATTTTTTCAAGATTGGCTTGAGTCCCCGAATCCGCTTTGCGAAATAAAAAAGGGTGACCGCTGAGATCGGATATGGAGATTTGATTATTTAGCTTTAAACCCGCAGGGGTTATAAGTACTAGCTTTTCTTCGGCAAAGGGAATAAACATGAGTTGCTCCTTATGGTATTGTCCGCCCAGCATTCCCAATTCAGCCTTTCCTTTTAGTAATTTTTCGGCCACCTTTTCCGAGCTGCTTTGCTCTAAAGAAAATTTGATTCCCGGGTAATTCTTCAAAAATTTTGTTAATAAAAAAGGCATTGCATATTGGGCGGGTACAGTGCTAGCGGCGAGATTAAGATGCCCACTAATTTTGTTTGACCAATCCTTCATTTCCCACAAGGCTTTATCTTTTAAAGCAATTATTTCTTTTGCCCGGGGGTAGAGCCGTTCTCCGTCGGTTGTTAGGACAACCTGTCTGCCAAGGCGGTCAAAGAGTTTCCTGTCAAGATGCTTTTCAAAATTACTGACATGTGTACTGACCGTAGATTGGCTTAAAAAAAGATTCTCCGCCGCTTTAGAGAAACTTTTTTGTTCCGCTACCTGTACAAATACCTCAAGCTGATGCATTAACATGATGATCCTGGTCTCCTTCGGAAAAATGTTTTTGTTTATTGTATCTATTTTATCAATATAATTCAATCCCCGTTACCGATAAAATGTATTTAATTTGTGCCGGCTTTCTTGCTATAATGTGTTGGTGTAAGGATTAGACATGGTATTGAAGGGTTAATTTGCATTGCAGATTGCAGGAGCCGATAATGGTGTGGGAGGAATTGAGATGGAGAATAGGGAGCTTTGGAGTTTACTGGAGATGGATCTTGAAAAACATGACGACCTGCTTGCCCCTTTACAAGGGTATTTTACAAGTCTCTTTTTAGAAAGGGCCAATCGCCCTCAAGGCATGGGGTATTTTGACATGGTGGTTGGGGATATCCATGGCATCAGGGTTAAAGAACTAGCGGTGGCAAAAAAGGATGGCAGTAAGGTTTTTGCTACTTTTTGCGTATATGTTCCCGAAGAAATTATTCAGGCGGTGGGTAGTGCTTGTGTAGGCCTGTGCGGTGGTTCTCAATTCACGGTGCCTTCAGGAGAGAAGGTCCTTCCCCGTAATACCTGTCCTTTAATCAAATCGGCCATGGGATTTAAGTTAGATAGAGTCTGCCCTTATTTCCAGGTGGCGGATTGGGTAATAGGTGAGACTACATGTGATGGAAAGAAAAAAGCTTGGGAGATCCTAAATGACTATATCCCCACCTATGTAATGGAGCTTCCCCAAAAAAAATTAACTCGGAATATAGCTTTTTGGGAGCGAGAAGTGAGTGAATTTGCTGCTTTTATTGAAAAGGAAACGGGTGTTGAATTGACAAAGGACAACCTTGATAGGGGCATCGCAGTAATCAACGGTAAACGGGCTGCCCTCAAGCGATTGGCCTCCCTTCGCAAAGCCGTCCCCTCGCCAATTCACGGTTTGGATGTACTGTTGATTAATCAACTAGCCTTCTTTGATGATCCTATCAGGTTTGCAAAGCAGGTTCACCTACTTTGTGACGAGTTGGAGGGTAGGATTGCTAGGCGTGAAGGTGTTGTGCCGACTAACGCCCCACGCATTTTAATAACAGGCACTCCTCAGCCTATTCCATATTGGAAAATACATGCCTTGATTGAACAGGGCGGTGGTGTCATTGTTGGTGAGGAGTCCTGCGTTGGCGAACGTTATTATAAAGATTTGACGGATCCCGGAGCCAGCCTAGAGGAATTATTAAAAAATATTGCCGCCCGCTCTTTAAATGTTAATTGTGCTTGCTTTACACCGAACAGCGGCCGTATTGAAGATATTGTTTTTATGGTAAATAATTTGCAGGTGGATGGGGTAATAGATTTTACGCTCCAGTTTTGCCAGCCTTACGGGGTGGAAAGTCATAATGTTGCTAAAGAGATGGATAGGCGCAATATTCCTTATCTTAAACTGGAAAGCGATTTTTCGGAAGAGGATCAAGGACAGCTTAAAACTCGTATTGATGCATTTTTAGAAATGTTGGTATGCTAAAAGTATTTATTTAGCACTGTTTGCACCGGTTTTAGCGGTTGAAGAATGGAGGCAGATATGAAGGTTGCCGGTTTAGATCTTGGATCAGTGAATACAAAATTGGTTATCTTGGATAATGACCAGCCTGTTTATAAGAAAACTCTTCCCTCCAGGTTTGATCCGGTAACCACGGGGCGGGAGCTACTAAAAGAGGCCTACAAGGAATATCGGCCTGAAAAAACGGTGGTTACCGGTTATGGAAGGGTTAGTTTTCCGGAAAGCAGAGTCATCACAGAGATTACTTGTCAGGCCCGGGGTTGCCATCATTTTTATCCCGAAGTTTCCTATATTCTAGATCTGGGAGGTCAGGATGCCAAGGTAATTAAAAAAAACGCCCAAGGTAAGGTCATAAATTTTGTGATGAACGATAAATGTGCAGCCGGAACGGGGCGGTTTTTGGATGTAATTTTTAAGGGTCTTCACTTAGCCCCCGGGGATATCGGGCTAGCTTTGGAGGCAGAGCCTGTAGCAATCAACTCCATGTGTACCGTGTTTGCGGAATCAGAGGTAATAGGCCTGTTGGCTAAAGGCACTTCAAAACTTTCTGTGCTGGCAGGTTTGTTTAAAAGCACAGCTACAAGGCTGGCTCATTTTATAGAAACTGCAGGCCAGCCTGAATCGCTGGTTTTTACGGGTGGAGGGGCCTATTATCAACCACTTGTTCAGCTGCTAGCAAAACAGTTATCAATCCAGGTGATGACGCCACCGGAACCGGAGCTGACTGCAGCCTTTGGAGCAGCACTGATCGGGGTGTCAGAGGGATGAAGTTAGGATTACAAGGGGAATTTTAGTGCGTTAGGCAAGCTGGCAAACAAAGCGTCCCCTTACCACTTTGAATTGTTTGGTGCGTTTAAACCTAAGGTGCGTACTGTTTCAGCGTTTATTTGGTGGAATAGATCCGGATTTTTCCGTAATGACAGACTGTAGGAGGGGATCATTTCCCTAATTTTTGGTTCCCAGGCTTTAAAATCTTTGAAAAAGCATTTTTTCAAAAGATCCAGCATGGCGGAAACGGCGATGGATGCACCGGGGGAGGCCCCAAGCAAGGCCGCCAAAGAACCATCGGCGGTGCTGATAACTTCTGTTCCAAATAACAAGGTGCCTTTGCCCCCGTGGGCGGTGTCCTTGATGACCTGCACTCTTTGCCCCGCTATGATGATCTCCCAATCTCGGTCCTGGGCACCGGGTACAAATTCCCGTAACTCCTGTAAGCGTTGTTCTTTAGATAACATTACCTGTTCAATAAGGTATTTTGTTAAGGAGGCATTTTTTAGTCCCGCTGCCATCATAGTTAACAGATTATTTGGTTTTATGGAAGTAATTAAATCGAATACCGAGCCTTGTTTCAGGAATTTAGGCGAAAAGCCGGCAAAAGGTCCAAAGAGCAGTGTCTTTTTACCTTCAATAAACCTGGTATCCAGATGCGGCACTGACATAGGCGGAGCACCTATTTTGGCTTTACCATACACCTTTGCGTGATGCTGTGCTATTACAGCAGGGTTATTGCATACTAAAAATAACCCACTAACCGGAAAGCCGCCAATTCTCTTTCCTTCGGGGGCTCCGGATTTTTGCAACAAATGCAGGCTTCCACCCCCCGCACCGATGAAAACAAACCTTGCAGAGTGGTATCCTATTTTTCCGTTTTCTACATTTCGCACCTTCAGTTCCCAGCAGCCGTCGTTAGTTCGCTTGAGACTCTCTACCTGATGATTAAGCTTTAAGTTAACATTCTTTTTCTGTAAGAAATCAAATATTGCCCTTGTCAAGGCACCGAAATTAATGTCCGTTCCTGAATCACTTTTGGTGGCGGCCATAGGTTCGGTGTTTAAACGATTTTTCATGATCAAGGGAAACCATTTTTGCAAGCTTTTGGAATCATCACAAAACTCCATGCCCTGAAACAAAGGGCTTTCAGACATAGCAGTAAAACGTTTTCTTAAAAAAGTGACATCTTGTTCGCCTTGTACCAGACTTAAATGGGGCAAGGGTTTGATAAAGTTGGCCGGATCGCGAAGCAGTCCGTTATTTACTAAATAAGACCAAAATTGCTTGGAAGCTAAAAACTGTTCGTTAATATCTAAGGCTTTATCAATATTTATAGTCCCATCTGCTTGTTCCACTGTATAGTTCAGCTCGCAAAGGGAAGCATGCCCCGTTCCTGCGTTATTCCATTCGTTGGAACTTTCCTCCCCTGCTTGGTTAAGCTTTTCAAACACAGTGATTTTCCTACCCGGTGCTAACTCTTGCAATAAAGCCCCCAAAGTAGCACTCATGATGCCCGCACCAATTAGGATCACATCTGTACATGTTTGTTTGCTCATGTTCTTCCCCCATTCTTCGAGTAAGAATATCTTTCTTTGTAAAATATGATATGTCAACATGGCCAAAAGCTTGATTAACTATTAAAATAATTGCTTTAGTATACCATAAAAAAACAGCCCTGTGGAGTGAACCGCTACAGGTGTACAGTATACAATCAAGAAGGTGGCAGGGGGACGCTTTGTTTGCCATGAATTTTTCAAAGCAAGGCAGGTAAAGATTTTAAAAAGGAGAAATAAGACATATAAAATGAAAAACGCTGTTTAAGCAATTGTACAGGTTATTTATTTCTATAAGGCGGTGAAATGATAGTGAGTAGGGTTCCAAGGGCGAGGAGCAAAACCGGAATTTATCATGTAATGCTGAGGGGCATAGACAAAAGAAATATTTTTCTTGCCGAAGATGAATATTTAGTATTTCTACAGTATCTGAAAAAAGCCTTAGAAAAAATCAAATTTACTGTCTACGCATATTGTTTAATGACTAACCATGTTCACCTTTTACTTAAAACGGAAGAACCTATAGGTGATATCATTAAAAGGATTGCAGTTGGTTATGCCCAGTATCATAATATTAAAAATGGCAGGACGGGGCATCTTTTCCAAAACCGATTTAAAAGCCAGGTAGTTGAAACGGATAAATATTTTTTAACGGTTTTGCGGTATATTAATCAAAACCCTCTAAAAGCGGGGCTCGTGCAAGATATGAAACAATATAAATGGAGTAGCTACCACCAATACTTTCTGAAAAGCGATTCAATAGTTGATGTGAAGTTTATCCTCGATTGCTTTCAGAATATTAAAGAATTTGAGTTGTTTATGGAAGAAAAAAATGATGATGAATGTTTGGATTACAATCCTATCAAAAGGTGGACGGATGCCGAATTAATGGAATATATTAATCAAATCTTGGATGTTAATGAAATGCGGCACACCGATAAGGATGCTAGAAATGAAATGCTTAGAACAATCAAAACTAAAACTGGGGCAAGTAATCGACAGTTATCAAGGGTACTTGGTATTGGTAGGGGCATTCTGGAAAAGGTGAATTAAGGGAGGTAATTAAGATTGTAACCTTCGGAAGGTGTGAATATGGAGCTGGTTGTTAAGACATTGATAGTGGTAGGGTTA
>JBBAFB010000081.1:0-9964 GCA_041655595.1 Bacillota bacterium | reverse complement strand
AATGGTTAATACCGGCACCCATAATTATCATTGATCTGCCGTTGCTATCAATGGCATTTTGAGCAAATTCTCTGGCGATTTTAATTACCTTATCCCGGGGAACACCGGTAAACTCCTCCTGCCAGGCCGGCGTATAGGGTTTTAAATCATCATAATTCTTAGGATAATCTTTATTTAAGCCACTTCCAATTCCGTAGTTAGCCAGCATTAGATCAAAGACAGTAGTCACCAATAGTTCTTCTCCGTTTTTGTTTAGCTTTTTTACAGGTACTTGACGCTTTAAGGCTGCCCGTTTTTGATCATCAAAATATGGCAGTTCAACTGTAACAAGATTGTCCTCTAAGCCTATAAGGGAAAGAGCCGGATCATAGGCATTTCCTCTTTCATCCTCTTGTTTTAAGTTCCAATTACCTTTCCCTTCATGGCGATGGCCTATGCTTCCTTTGGGCATGGCATAATCTTTTGTCTTTAAATCGAAAACAACAGTTTTCCAAGGGCTGTTTTCTGTAGTTAAGCCTAGGTCTTCCGCAGTTAAAAAACGATCGCCTAAATAATTTTCACCCTTAGTCTTTAAAGTTATCAGGTAGGGTAGATCCGTATATTTTTTAGCATAGTCGGTAAAGTAAGGAGTTTCTTGATCAAAATAAAATTCTTTTAAAATAACATGAGTCATCGCTTGAGCCAAGGCACCATCGGAGCCGGGATTAACAGCCAACCAGTCGTCGGCGAAGTTGACGGATTCGGCATAATCCGGGGAGACGGAGACGACCTTGGTCCCCTTATAGCGAACCTCTGTCATAAAGTGAGCGTCCGGGGTTCTGGTTAAAGGTACATTGGAGCCCCACATAATTAAATAGGAAGAATTGTACCAGTCACTGCTTTCCGGCACATCGGTTTGATCGCCCCAAACCTGAGGTGATGCAGGGGGCAAGTCGGCATACCAATCATAAAAACTCAGCATTGACCCCCCAAGGAGAGATAAAAAGCGGGAACCGGCGGCGTAGCTGACCATAGACATTGCCGGTATGGGGGTAAAGCCCGTAATTCTGTCCGGACCGTATTTTTTGATTGTATAAAGGAGCTGGGCAGAAATAAGTTGATAGGCCTCTTCCCAGGATGTTCGCACCAGCCCTCCCTTTCCTCGGGCTTCTTTGTAACTGCGGGCCTTTTGGGGATCCTCCACAATCTTTTGCCAGGCTAAAAATTCATCTCCCTTGGCCTCTGTTAATGCGTTGCGCCATAATTCCAGCAAAACACCTCGGACATAGGGATATTTAACTCGTAGAGGGCTATAGGTATAAGAAGAAAAACTGGCACCTCTGGGACAACCTCTGGGTTCAAATTCCGGCATATCCGGTCCCGTAGTAGGGTAATCCGTTGCTTGATGTTCCCAAGTAATAATCCCTTCCTTTACATAAACTTTCCAACTACAAGAGCCGGTACAATTTACTCCGTGAGTTGTTCTTACCACTTTACTGTGTTGCCAACGTTTGTGATAAAGCTCTTCCCATTCCCGTTCTTTGGAGCTGAGCTCACTCCAACCCTGGGCAAAGGTCTCCTTTGGTTGGAAAAAACTCAGCTTCCTTTTTAATGGTGATCGTTTTTTTGCCATCCGCCTAACTCCTTTCTAATGTTTTTTAGTTTAAAACTCCTTCCCATATTTTGATTTAAGAGCAAAAGCTATTACGATTGCAATTATAGCCAGTGCGAAAAAGACCAAAAAGCCTTTAGCATAGCCAGCCGAGCCGTAATTATCAACAAAAACACCTAATAGCGGGGGTATAACAAAGCCTCCGAAGGCGCCCAAACCGCCTACCCAGCCTCCGGCTCCTCCCGGAGCACTGGGAACATATTTTGGAACCAGCTTAAATACGGCTGCATTGGCCGTGCCCATACCTGCGCCCAGAATAATTTCACCGATCAGGGCAAGGTTGAAATTGCTTGTAAAGCTGAGTACTCCGGCCCCGATTAACATAACCAGAAAGCTTATGATGGCAGTGCTTTCGCCTCCAAATTTGTCGCTTAAAATGCCTCCGTAGACTCTAATTAAGGATGCTAAAATCGAAAAACCGAAGGCCATTAAAAGGCCTGCTTTTATAACATCAATTCCGTGAAATTGAATCCAATAAGTGGGGAACCAAGCCGTTAGTGCTAGAAAACCTCCAAAGGATGTAAAATAAAGGGCTACCAGGCCCCAGGTTCCCGGGATTTTGGCCGAGGTTTTAAGGGCTTCTACCACGGTACCGCTGGGAAAGAGTTCTTGACCAAGTTCCGCTGCTACTTCCTTGGCCTTATTTTTATCGATTCCTTGTTTCAAAAGTTGAAAATAGTAGGCATCTTGGGCAAAGGCGGCATAAATTAAGGTCCCTGCGATTAAAAACAAAAACCAGGTTGCATAAGAACCGGTAAGCCCTAAAGTTATTAAAGCAAAAGGTAATAATATTCCAAAAATTCCTGGAGCAATATTTCCTAAACCACCATAAACTCCTAGAGCAAAACCTTGTTTTTGCTGCGGATACCAATAGGATGTTTGGGGAACGCCTACAGAGAAAGTAGCAATTCCGCAACCACTTAAAAGGCCGAATAGAAAGATGAGGGGGTACATTTTAAGAGTTAGCTGGTCGGGGTAGAAGAAATAAAGCATGGAGGTTAGCCCTGCCATGCCGATAATAGAAAGGGCAAACAGAATTAGAAAAGGTTTTTTCCCTCCCACTGTATCTACCCAGGCTCCGAAAGGAATTCTAAGTAAAGAGCCCGCAAGACTTGGTGCCGCTATTAAAAACCCCAGCATTAATGAGGGCATTTTCATCACTTCATCAAAGCTTGCGGCCACCGGACCATATAAAGAGACAGCCGCAAAGCCTACAAAAAAACCGAAAGTAGCCATGGTTAAACCGGTTTTGTAATTACCTTTTAGATTATACTGTTTAATTAGGTTCACATGATTCATTAACTTTCCCTCACTCTTTTAATGAAACTTATTCAAACAATCTTAAAACCAGCACAATTCTGAATAATACGAAATACTTCTACATGTAACTCTTGTTTCCTTGTTTTTTGCCAAAGATTGGCGGATTTATAGGGCAACTGTTGGGATTATGAGGGAACTATAACGGAATGAGAGTCTTTGCAGCTAAAGGAGTAAAGAGATGCCCCCTTATACAACAAAAAGAGCAAGTATCTTAAAGAATAGGTGCCAAAAAAGCTGGCAAACAAAGCGTCCCCATGGCTTTTTTAGATTATGGTGGGGATGGGCTGGTGGATGGTGATGGAGTTCTTGGTGACTTGGCAATCGAGGGCTAGGATATTTACGCCTTTTTCTTGTGCCGTTTTTAAAGTGTGGGCAAAGGCCGGGTGGGTTTTGCCATTGGGGGAGAAAAGGCTAACGCCCTTCATTTGAATCACAAAAACTGCATAGGCTCGGTAGCCTAGGCTTAGGGAATTGATTAGCGTTTCCAGGTGTTTAACCCCTCTTTCCGTGGGGGCATCGGGAAAGAGAGCCACCCCGTCCTCCTCTAGGGTGACTCCCTTGGTTTCAATTAATATTTTGGCCTTTGGGGTTTCGGCATAAAAATCCAGGCGGGAATCTAAAAAATTGTATTCAGCTTTGATTTGGGTTAGTTCCTCACCTAGGCCACCTTTGGCCAACCATTCCGCAAAAACTTTGTTTGGTGCCTGGCTATCAATATTAACTAGCTGATCACCTTTATAGACGGAGATCAGACTATATTTAGTCTTTCGATTAGGGTTTGCCGCTTGTTGGACATAGATTTTTGCTCCGGGAAGCAAAAGCTCCTTACAGCGTCCCGTATTTTTAACATGGCAGATTTCAGTCCTGCCATCTAGTTGGATATTGGCGATAAATCTATTGGGTCTGTTTAAAAAGATTGCCTCTTTGATGTCTGTGTAATACATATTTCCTCCATCGATTTTTAATAAGTAGTAAAGTAGTAGCTTCCCCACCCAAAGCCCTTATTCCTGTTTATCATAATGCCGCTTTACCACCTGATCCAGCATGCTGACATAATCTATAAAATTATTTTCCCCTTTGTTTGTCAGCCGGTATCTGGTTCGGGGTTTTTTGTTGAAAAAATCCTTATAGATTTTCACATACCCCTCTTCCTCCATTTTAGAAAATTGTACACTTAGATTGCCATCGGATCCCCCCGTTATTTCCTTAACCTCGTTAAAGGTTTTTTCCCCGGTCATCAAACAGGCAATGATGGCAATTCTCAGTTTTGATTGAAAGATATCCGGGATTGAATTGGCCTCCAAATTAATCCCCCCTCCCCTGGCGGGACCTCAGGAAAAAACCTGTATAAAAAAATGTAAAGGGCAGCGACAGGGCAAATAATACTTGGAATAGGGTCGCACCCTCAAACAAGGGAAATCTTAGAAAGGCATAAATCACACTGATGGCGATGTAGATTAAACCTAGATTTAAAAGCTGTTTGTAATCAGCAAATAAAGCGGTTGCAATCAAAGCGATGGCCAAGCTAAAAAACATGGTAGAGAAATTATTGGTGGTAACAACGATATTGGTCATACTTGTGTCCAGAGCGGTTGAGGTCAGAACCACCCTTGTCGGTATTACATTCATGATCAGCACCAACATCCAGATCTTAATTAAATGCTTTTCCAAACTGATCAGGGGTGTTTTTTTAGAGATACTCCAATAGATGGTTGCCGCAATCAGGGCAACCGCCGCTAAATAAACATAATTCAGTAAGGGCCAGTTAAGAACGGAATCAAATAGCTTTTCGTAGTTTGCCATCTGCACCAGGTTAATAATCCCCACTACGGTAAACAGCAAACCCCAATAAATAAAAATTTTACTGAAGGCAACAAAGGATTTGTTTGT
This sequence comes from Bacillota bacterium, assembly GCA_041655595.1. Lineage (GTDB taxonomy): Bacteria > Bacillota > DULZ01 > DULZ01 > DULZ01 > JBBAFB01. The sequence continues at coordinate 5,103 of JBBAFB010000081.1, read as the reverse complement.
CCGACTGATGACACTTTTGATCAAAGAGATGTTCTCCACAGCTTCATGCAAAGCTTGCTCATTCATAAAACTCTCTCCTTTCATAAAGTACTTTATGTTGTAAAGTATATTTAATATTTTTGCTTTGTCAATAGATTTTTATAAAATAATGGTATTTTATCTGATAAATGGGGCCGAAGTGTTTCAGAAAGACCATATAGGGAATACTAGCATGCAACTGGCCTTATGGAAATAGATGGAACAAGTAAAATTAGCTGTTATTACCTAGCAGGTAGTGTATAATTAAACAGATAAAATTTAAAAAACAGACGGAGGTACTATTGTGCAGAATCAACTGTTGGAAAAAATCAAAAAAGCGTCAGTATTGAAAATAGTGCTGGCTATTTTGGTGGTTATTTTGCTGAGCAACTGCGTTTACACCGTGGACCAGACGGAGTATGCAATTGTAACCACTTTTGGCAAGCCAAATATTCAGCCTATAACCTCAGGACTAAAATTTAAACTGCCTTATCCCATTCAATCCGTTAAAAAACTATCCAAGGAAACCTTCTCCACAACCTTTGGTTACTCGGTTAAGGTTGGTGGGGAGGAAGTATTTAATGAAGAAGAAACAAAAATGATCACCGGGGATGAAAACATTATCATGGTGGATCTGGAGGTGCAGTGGAAAATAGCTGATCCGGTGGCCTACCTTTTCAATACCAGTAATCCCAGGGTCATTTTGTTAAATGCCACCTCCTCGGCCCTAAGAAGCGTGGTAGGTTCCAGTATGGTGGATGATGTTTTGACGGATGGTAGAACCAAAATAACAAATGATATTAGAGAAAACCTGACCAATGCCGTTGACGACTACAAGCTGGGGGTTTCCATTGTGAACGTCAACCTGCAGGATGTGGATTTGCCCACATTGGAGGTGGATCAGGCCTTTAAAGCGGTGACCGATGCCCGGGAGGAGCGAATTACTACCATCAACCTGGCCCAGAAATACAGAAACGAAAGGGAAAACGAGGTCATGGGAGAAAAGGATGCCCTCTTAAGCAAGGCGGAAGCCACAAAGGTTGCTATTGTGGAAAGGGCTAAGGGGGACACGGCCAAGTTTGAGGCCATTTTCTCCGAGTATGAAAACAACAAAAATGTAACCAGGCAAAGGCTGGTCATCGAAGCTCTAGAGGAAGCCTTAAAGGATGCTAAATTATATATCACTGGCGGTACCGATGGGGTGCTTAAGCATTTACCCCTAGAAGCCTTTAAAGGAGGGGAATAGAATGCATTCGGATGTAATTGATATCACACCGGGTAAAGAAAAGCCCCTTAAAGGCGGTCTTATCGCCACTGCCTTGGTCCTGATCCTGATTTTAGCACTGGGCGTCAGCAGCCTTTTTCTACTGAGACCTAATGAGTATGCGGTGATTAAACAATTCGGTAAGATTGTGAAGGTGTCTGATAGTGAGGGCCTTAATTTTAAAATACCTATTATTCAAACCAAAATGATTTTACCCAGAAATATTTTACTATATGATGTGCCCCCCACAGAGATCAATACCCTTGACAAAAAAAGAATAGTAGTGGATTATTATGCACTGTGGCGGATTACTGATCCGATTAACATGCTGGAATCCTTAAAGACAATTGAGGGAGCGGAATCCAGATTAAGTGATATTATGTATTCCAATGTTAGAAACGAGTTGGGTAAATTGGAGTACGGGCAGATTATCAACCCGGAGGATAATAATAGGGGTGGGGTAGATGAAATAGTCTTGAACCATGTTAATGAAATTTTTGTGGCAAATAATAACGGCATTGAGATCATTGATATTCAAATCAAAAGAATTGATTTGCCCAAAACCAACGAACAATCCGTTTATAAAAGGATGATTTCAGAAAGGCAAAGTAAGGCCCAGGAATATTTATCCCAAGGTGAAGCGGAAGCAAAAAGAATCAGGGCTGAGGTGGATAGAGAAGTGGAAGAGATTTTGGCCCGTGCCGGTGCCGAGGCCAAGACTATTGTAGCAGACGGCGAAAAAGAGGCCGCCAGAATCTTTAATGAAGCCTATGGCAGGGACCCCGAATTTTTCAACCTGTTCAGGTCCCTAGAATCCTATAAAACCGTTATTGATGGTGAAACGGTAATTCTCATGCCCATAGATTCCCCCTATTTAAAATATTTGTTGGGGAAATAGTTGCTTGATAACGGTTCCATTAAAAAAGACCCGGTGGGGTCTTTTTTGATTCGCGGGCTTAAAAAAATTTGTTTATATTGATACCCCATCAGGCGGAAGATTGAGTTCCCCTTCTGATTTAGACACGATAACAGCACCCACAGCGTCCCCCAAAATATTTAAAGGTGTTCTGGCCATATCCAGGATACGGTCAACTCCGGCTACCAGGGCAATTCCCTCCATGGGTAGCCCCACGGCGGCAAAGACCATGGTCATCACAATTAAAGCGGAGCCGGGCACACCTACAGAGCCGATGGAGGCCAAAATAGCTATTAGGATAATAGTCAACTGTTGACCGAAGCCCAAGGAGATACCGAAGACCTCCGCAATAAAGATGGCCGCCACTCCTAGATAAATTGCCGCTCCATCCATATTGATGGTGTTGCCCAGGGGAATAGTAAAACTGCTAATCTCCCTAGGTACACCCAGTTTTTCCACCGACCGCATATTTAAAGCCAGGGCAGCCGCACTGGAGCAGGTAGTAAAAGCCACCAGTAAAGGTTCCCCAACCCCTTTCAAAAATCGCCAGGGACTAATTTTACCAACCAAGGCGACAAAGGGGGTATAGACAATCAGGATATGCAGCAGGGCCACCAGGTACATTACACCGATTAATTTGATGAGGGGTAACAATACTTTTAAACCATGAGTTCCGACGGTAACTGTAATTAGGGCAAAAATACCGTAGGGGGCATATTCCATCACATAACCGATTACTTTAATCATGACATTCATAATGGTTTCAAATAACTTGGTTAAGCCTTGGCCCGCTTCTTTTAAAGCACTTAGGGCGAAACCGAAGATGATGGAGAAAAAGATCATGGGCAGCAGCTCCCCCTTGGCGATAGCCTCCATGGGGTTGATGGGTACTATGTTCAATAAGGTTTGGGTTAGCACGGGAGTTGCTGCTTCTGTTGCTTTTAGACCTTCGGGAATCATACTAACACCGGAGCCGGGATGAAAAATATTAGCGGCCAGTATGCCCAGGGTAACGGCAACTGCAGTGGTGAAAAAATAAAATACCAATATTTTAACAGCTACTCGGCCAAACTTGGCCGTAGCCCCCATACTGGCGGCACCGGCAATTAAAGAGGATACTACTAGAGGGACGATTACCATTCTGATCAAGCGAATAAACAAATCTCCAAAGGGCTGCAAGACCTTGGCATCCCAACCGGCAAACTGAAAAATTAGTCCGCCGACAATACCTAACACAAAACCAATGGCCAACTTTTGTGGCAATTTCACCGTAAGTCACTCCCTAAATTTTTATTGCTCAACCGTTTTTTTTTGCGGCTCACCTCCAAATATGATATTTTCAACGGTTTAACCACCTGTTGCCGATTTTTAGTTTATATATATTAATATTGTGGAGGGGGGCAAAAGATAACTTTTAAACCCTTGTTAAATTTCTCCACCCTTTTCCAGTGTAGGTAGTTCTACATTAACAAGGCCTGGATACTTTAGACCAGTGCCGGTATTTAAAATTACTACACTTTCCTCAGGTTTTAAAAACCCAGCCAATAGTAGCTTGTGGGCGGCGGCCACGGCAGCACCACCTTCGGGGCAGATAAATAAACCCTCGCTACGGGCTGTCTGATTAACTCCGGCTATGATCTCCTCATCGGTCACACTGACGGCGGTTCCGCCGCTTTGATAAAGGGCCTTTAGGACTAAAAAATCACCCAGGGCCTTGGGCACCCGGATACCGCCGGCCAAAGTTTTGGCACCCTCAAAGAATTCTGACTCTGTTTTCCCCTCATTAAAGGCTTTAACAATGGGGGCACAGCCTTCGGCCTGAACGGCAATCATTTTTGGCAAGGGGCCATCAACCCAACCAATGGCTTGCAATTCCTTTAAGGCCTTCCAAATGCCGATTAAACCCACACCGCCACCGGTGGGATAAAGAATGGCGTCAGGCAGTTGCCAATTAAACTGCTCCGCGATTTCTAGCCCCAAGGTTTTTTTGCCCTCAATCCGGTAGGGCTCCTTTAGGGTAGAGGCGTCAAACCAGCCATGCGTTTTAATCCCCCGGCCGATGATTTTACCTGCATCGGAGATGAGGCCTTTGACCAAATAGGTTTTTGCCCCGTATACTATGCATTCCTTTTTAACAAGTTCCTCTGCATCCTCGGGCATGACGACAACAGCCTTGATACCCGCCTTGGCCCCGTAGGCGGACCAGGCTCCTGCCGCATTGCCGGCCGAGGGCATGGCAAAAGAGCTAATCCCCAGCTCCTTGGCTTTGGAAACACCTACTGCGGCCCCCCTGGCCTTAAAAGTGCCGGTGGGGTTGAAGCTCTCATCCTTAATAAAAAGCTGTTTAAACCCCAGCGCCTGCCCAAGCCTAGGGACACTGAAATTAGGGGTGAAACCTTCCCCCAAGGTAATTAAATTTTGTTCATTTTCCAGGGGCAAAAACTCCCGGTAGCGCCACAAATCGGCCCGCCGCCCAATTAAATCCTTTTTTTTGATAGCTTTTTTAAGCCTCTCCAAATCATAACGCACCAATAAAGGCCCTCCGCAATAGCAAAGGTTATGAGCCACCTCCGCCGAATAGGCATTTTTACACCGGGGGCATTCCAGTCTTTCTACAAAACTCATGCTATCTTTCCTCCCCAAACCTGAATTTTAATAAGGCTATATAATTAAAGGTACTTATCATAGGCGGGATAATTCCTAAAGTTGAAATTAATTTGAGGAAGAATAATGTAAATGCCAGGGTAGGCAGTGCCGGGTGGCAGATTGAGCAATTGAAAAAATAGGAGGCAGGAGCGGATTATCTGTTGACTTGCGTATCTGATAAAAACCCAGGGAAAGCCCCCTTGGTTTTTAGATTCGGCGGTTGTATTCAGGGCACTTTTCCCAAGGAAGAAATTGTTGC
>JBBAFB010000080.1:0-10145 GCA_041655595.1 Bacillota bacterium | reverse complement strand
TGTACTGTATACCTGGTAGTAGATGCCTCCGCTTTCACCGGAAAGAGAAAGAGTGCACAGAGGAAGCTTAGCAGTAATAGTTTTTTTAAGTTAAACAGGGATATACCTCCTTTCCTTTTTTGATAATGGAGCAGTTCTTAGCCCATATTATAAAGTATCATGGCAAAGATTGCATTGGTAAAAGAGTGGGAAGACAGGAAGGATGTGGCTAGAGGGTGGAAAAGGCTTCCAGTAGGTCAAAGCGTCTTTCGGGATGATAGCCTAAAAACTGTTCCCCCTTATGTAAGCGATTGCGAGGTTGGCCCTTAATTAAACTCAGGGCCTCTAAATGATCGCCAATGATTGTTTGAAAGATCATTATTTCGTGCTTTGTGCCTCGTAAGCGGGATTCCAGCTGGTGACCGGGGAGGCGGGCGGCTACTCTGATTTGCAGCCGGGAATGTGCTGCCAGGGCTAGGGCCACGGGGGGAATGGCCAGTTCTGCGAGGGGGACGGTTTTTAAAAATTTTTCAGAGACGCCGTGAGGACCGTGGGTAGGGGAGGCTAAACCCAGCTTTTGAAAAAGACCCAATTCCCGATTTAGCTTTGCCCTATAATGGGAAACGATGGCTGCATGATAGTAGCGATAGGGTATAAAAGGATAGCAATTGGTTAAAGCCAAGTCTAATCCTGCTTCAACGCCCTCCATCAATTTAAAAAGCTGATTGCCGGAGGCACCCGTCATATCCCCATCAATAAATAAAACCCCTCGGGCGCGGTAATCTAGGGCAATTTTGGCCCCAATTGCTCTGGGCAGATCAACCCCCAATTTGTGGGCAAAGATATGCAGATCCAAACGGGAATCTTCAAATCGGCTGATTTCTTGAAGGGTATTATCCGTGCAGCCATTGGCAATGACAACTATCTTATCCAGGGGAAGGTCGGATAGACGTGTTAACACCTTGCTAATTCTGTTTTCTTCATTCCAGGCCGGAATTACAGCAGTCCACATATAATTACTTCCTTTAGGCTGAATTTTCACAAAAGCCTTTTTTATATAATATGGGCTGTTGACTTTTAGGCCACAAGGTTTAAAATCCGGCGATAGAAAACGGGTATTAAATTTTATTTTCCTTTTAATTCTTCAGCCAAGGTTAACTCACCTTAAATACCCAAGTTCATATTATATAGCAACAGGTAGTTAGGGGGGGAATGCTTTTTGTTGCTTAAAGCGGGTGATATAGTAGTAAGAAAATCTTATGGCGGAGATATTTTTTTTAAAATCAAAGAAATTCTCACCTCCGAACAAGGGGAAAAAGAGGCAATCTTAGTTGGGACTGATGTTCGTTTGATGGTGGATGCCCCCCTGGATGATTTAGAAAAGCAGGATGCAACCTCCATTTTACATTATCGCCATGAGTGTATTATGACCAGGGCTACATCTTTAAGGCAGGTGTTTGCCCAAAGAGAGCAAGATAGGGAAGGAAGGTTGTTGCATAGGGGTAGAACAGAAATGGAGAACGATTTTTTTGAGGTGCCCGGCAGGGTGTTGCATCTTGATGGGGATGAAGATTATTTGGAGAAATGTATGGGGACCTACAGGCAGCTAAATGTGCCAGCTTTCGGGTTTGCCATTTCTGAAAAAGAACAGCCGAGCCGGGTAGTCAGCTTGGTCAAGGAGTATAATCCGGATATCCTAGTTTTAACGGGCCATGACGCTTTTAAAAAAGGGACAAAAGACTTTAGCATCATCGAAAACTACAAGCATTCGCAGTATTTTATTGAAGCGGTACGAAAGGTAAGGCAATTTGTGCCGGGCAGGGATGATTTGGTCGTGTTTGCGGGGGCCTGTCAATCCCACTATGAAGGAATTTTAGCTGCAGGTGCAAATTTTGCCAGCTCACCTGAAAGGGTGATGATTCACGCTTATGATCCGGTTTTTGTTGTTGAAAGGTTGGCCTACACTTCAATTAACGAAAATGTTTCCATCAAGGATATTATCCGTACCACGATAACGGGAGCGGGAGGAGTAGGGGGCATCGAAACCAGGGGTAGGTATCGCTTGGGTTATCCAAAATCACCCTATTAAATTTTTGCTGGGGTCAAGCTGGTAACCCCCTTTTTGAGGCAAAAGAGTGAGGCATTTGGATTTTGCCTTTATAACAGAAAATAAATTTGCAAAATAAGTCCTTTTCCTTTGATTTCAGCTTGCTAGGCCAATAAAAATGGCCGAGGTCCAGAAATTGCTGGCTTGACAGTTATCACCACCTAAAGTAAAATATATGTTCTTTTTGACAAGATGAAGAAATTGTAGTATAATTTACTTTGAAATGAGGTGGTTCTATGGCAGCTAAAGAAGTAATAGAAGGGATTAAAAACAGCCTTGACGATTATGTGGGTCATAAGATTAGGCTGAAGGCCAATCGGGGCAGAAAAAAGGTTTACGAGCGAACTGGGGTATTGGAACAAACCTACCCTAATATTTTTGTAATAAAACTGGATGAAAATCGTAGTATTGCCAGGAGAGTTTCATTTAGCTATACTGATGTGTTGACAGAAACTGTAGAATTAACCGTCTATCAAGAAGGTATGGAGCATCGAATTGCGGTAGGAAAAGCATAAAAACAAGAAAATAAAACCGTCGGATAAAATTCCGGCGGTTTTTTTAATTAATCTTAGCTGTGCTAATCCTTAACCCCCGATCCCTAACCGGTGACCACAGTAACACCATTATTATTCTCTAGCATATACTGTGATGAAGTCAGTTAGAGAGGAGGTAAACCTATGGAACGTGGTTACAAGGGAGGCTATCCCCACGGCTTTAAAATCAGCCGTCGCAAGTTTAAGGTGCAGCATGTTGTGGGGGAGAATACCACCCAGGTTAGTTTGCGCTCCATCGTCGCCTTTCCCGTGCAGGTGAGGAAGATTATGGGGGTTACAACGGTGGTCCGTGAGATTAACGCAACCCCTATTGTTGACAAAATTATTGTTGAAGGGCTATTTCATAAACAGGTCAGTTGGGTAGCAAATGTTAGCGCTGAAGTAGGTGGTATTAATTATCTGGAAGATGCAGTCTATGATTTGCCGGTGGATGAAAGATTTACAACCTTTGTTGATTTGCCCGGGGCCACTCCGGAATCAATCATTGATGTAGATGCCCGGGTGGAGTTTGTGGATCACAGTGACATACCCGATGCCAACACTCAGGGGGATGAATGGCAGCAAACAGTAATTTTGGAGATCCATGTTAGAGCAACAGAAACTATGGAAGTGGAAGTGATTACTGATATTCAGGTTCCGCCGGGATCTGGCATTGAGGTAGTTAAAGAAAAAGTCAAAATTGAAGATGTTTTAGGTGAGGCAGAAAAACAGGTTAATGTGATGGCCAATATTAATCTGCCACCTGGGGTAAATGCTGTTAAGATTAAGAGCTCCGATGCGGAAATACGGAATATCACCACCCAAGTCCTGCCGAATAAACTAATTGTTCAGGGTGTTTTGCATAAACAGGTCTATTATATTGATGCCGCCACCCGCCAAATGTTTGAATTTAGCTTTGATGAAGACTTTACCACCTTTGTAGATTTGCCCGGGATTGACCCAAGAACAGCCGTAAATGTGAAGGCAACCCTGGAATATGTTAAATTTGATTTAACATCACCAACTACAGCAAATCAATCGGCGATTATAAGACTAGTTGTAAGGGCAGTAGCCACAAGGGAAGTTTCGGTTGTAACGGATGTAATCGGTCCCGGCATTGATGTAGTAAAAGAAATTTTGAAGGCGGAACACGTGGTAGCGGAAGGCAAGCAGCAAGTAGCCATTGAAAATACGAATATTATCTTCCCCAGACCCGCCAGAAAGATTGCTAAAGTGGATGCTAGAATTAATATTAACCGCTCCGAGAGTAAAATATTACCTAATAAGATTGTGGTTATCGGTAGTCTGCATAAACAGATTTATTATGTGGATGTCTGTACCAATGCTGTTTGGGAAACCCATTTTGACGAGCCCTTTACAACATTTGTGGATGTTAAAGGGGTTAAGCCGGGTATGAATGTATCCTATGTGCGCCGGGTGGAGCATGTGGATGTCAATAGTCAGGGGCCGCTGCCCACTGTGGAGAACTCTTGTCCGCCGGCAGTTTATGTGCCGGAAAATTTCAGATGGAAGCAAACGGCTATTGTGGAGATACAGGCCAGAGTAACCGAAACGAGGGAGTTGCAAGTGGTGACTGATATTATTGTGGGAGGAGTACCTCCGGCTTGCCCGGAAGGGGAGATTCGTTACCATATAATCAGACCGGGTGATACTCTCTTTAAGCTAGCTGCACAGTTTGGAGTTACTGTACAGGATTTGATGAGATTAAATCCGGGTATTGATCCCAATGACTTACGAGTTGGGCAAAGGATAGTAGTGGGTTGCGGTATACCGGGAGCTAAGGGATAAAAGAAAGCGGTCGGTAGACCGCTTTTTTTAAGTACTTCTTTCTTTGAAAGGAATGGTTTTGGCTTCGTCAACCTTTTTTGCCGGCCTTTCCTCTTTTTTGCCGGCATTAATTGCTTCCTTGGCGCTGGTAAGTAAATTCATAAAATTCATTAATGCGGCCGGGTTTTTTCCCAGTGCCGCTAACAAATCGCCGGGGTTTTGATCGTTTGCTCCTCCCTTGTTGCCCAGCATCCCCACCAGATCCCCAATATTCATTCCCTGGCTCTTTAACAGGCTGCCCAAGGTATCCATTAAAGCTTCCTTATCAGGCTTGTCAACTTGCTGGCTTTGGGGTTTGGCAACTGCCATTTGGGGTGCCGTCTCGGATTGCACCAGGTTTAGGATGTTGGCCAGTGTGTATAAACTAAACACGGCTATTAAATGGTTAGTCGGCAAACTTTTGGGATCTTCCACTAGACTTAGAAAATCTTCTATTAAATCTGTCCCGGCATTAACATGAGTATCTTTCAAATTATTAACCTCCTTTCCCGGGGAAAATTCCTTGTTTACATAATCTGTAGGCAGTAGCGGCTGGTCGGATTCCTCCCTTAAGTTTAATATATTCCCCGAGGCAGGTAAGATTGCTTGTTTACCTGCAAAAAAATTGTCCGGCTTTTCGTTATCCCCCATTATAGGGGCTAAGTAGGGTTTTCGGAACGGTCCTCCTCCTTTGCCGTGCTTTCTTTTCTGGCCGGCATGGGCAGGATGGATGGGATTTCCAGACCCAGTGATGGATTGCCCGCCTCCAAGGATTTCGGATCGCTGGCTAAAATAAGTAAATAAAAAACTAAAAATAGGGAGTAAGGGTTGAAGTTTGCAGTTTCAGGGCCGCTACCGGCTGCTCTTGTAGAGGTTTTGAAATTTAAATCATTAAAAGAATTTATAGCTTTCACCCCGGTGGGGCTTTGAAGCAGCTCCGCAAAATGTTGTGTGGTGCCGATGATTTTTTGGGCATTTTGATTTAAAAAGGGTCTGGCACTATTAAATAGATTGAGTACCTCTTGCCTAAAACGCATTATGAATTACCTCCTTCATTGAAAAATTGGGATTCCCGCAAGGCTCAGTTCATTTTATGAAGGTCCTAAAGCCTTGGTGACAAAATAGTCCCGCTCCCGGATGCATAAATAAGGCAAAATCTAATCAAACTAAGGTAGCAAAGGAGGTTTTGTAATGAGCAGATGGTTGATTGCAGGTACTTTATTCGTATCGCTGGTTTTAATAGGAGGGCAGCCGCCTTTTAATAATGGGCAGCAAGAAATATTTGCGGTTGAAATGAGTAGCACCGAGGCATCTTTACCTGTCCAAGGGGGAGTAGGCCACCCAACAGGCAATAAGGATGAATTACATCTTTTATCAAGGGTTGTTGCCGCGGAATCCGAGGGGGAGCCCTTTGAAGGTCAAGTTGCGGTGGCTGCTGTGTTGCTCAATCGAGTGAAGAGTCCTTCCTTCCCAAATACGGTTGCGGGGGTAATTTACCAGCCACTGGCTTTTGAAAGTGTCTTGAATGGCCACATTTGGCGGGTAAGCAATTTAGAGGCGGCTGAAAGGGCCGCATTGGCGGCCTTAAATGGCTGGGATCCCACCTATGGGGCCTTGTTTTTTTGGAACCCGTCCAAACCGGTCAGCCCGTGGATTTGGACCAGGCGGATTGTAAGGACCATTGGCAGACACGTCTTTGGTTTGTAGTAAGTAAAAGGAGTGATCAAGATGGTTCGCCGGTATAAATGGATAATTGCAGCGGTGATTCTGGCAGGAGTTGTATTTTTGAGTTATGGTGAATGGAATAACAGGCAGCGCCTGGCCAACGCCTTGGAAAGTAATTATCAAAGAGATTTTTACACTGTACTTAATCAGGTCGGGCAATTGGAGGCACTGCTTGGTAAAGGTTTGGTCAGTAACGCTCCCGGTCAGCAGGTTTTTTTCTTAACCGAGGTTTGGGGGAGGGCTAACACAGCCCAAACAACCCTAGGGCAATTGCCTTTTATGGAATTAAATCTGGCTAAAAGTCGTAAGTTCTTGGCTCAGCTGGGTGATTATGCCTATGTGATGGCTAAAAAGGTAGCTAACGGGGAACAGTTGGCGATCCAACAAAGGGAGCAATTATTAGCTTTTCAACAGGATATTAAGGAGTATGCCAAGGCTCTTAGGCAGGCAGAGAAGGAGTTGCATGAAACCGGTTACAGATGGGCCGTAGCAATGCATAAGCCCGTTTTTAAAAAGATTGGGACTGATGTTGCTCAACAAGAGCAAGATAAGCTTGTGGGTTTTAAAGACATGGAACAACGCTTTGATGGCCTGCCCACTTTGATTTATGATGGGCCTTTTTCAGATGGAGTAGGTCAGGAGGAACCAAAAGGGCTGGCAGGGGAGCAGGAAAAAATCACGCAGCAAGAGGCAGAAAAAATTGCCGAGGATTTTGTAAACCAAGGCGGTGGCCGGGACTACAAAGCCATTAGAAGTAATGAGATCAATGGTAATTTTCCCGCCTTTGGAATCACCTTGGATGGCAGAGGCAACCCGGGAATGATTACTTGTGATGTGAGCAGTCAGGGGGGGCAAGTGTTATCTTTTTTAAACAGCCGTTTTGTTGATGAAAGCCGTTTAAGCAAAGAGGAGGCGGAAGAAAAGGCACTGGCCTTTTTGGAAGCAAAAAAGTTTTCAGGTGTGGAGCAAACCTTTGGGGTTACAGAAAACAATACCCACTGGCTGGTTTTTACGGTTAAAGAAGGTGGGGTAAGAATTTATCCAGACCAGCTAAAACTACAGGTGGCCCTTGATGATGGGGAGATTATAGGTTTTGATGGCATGATGTATTTTATGAATCATCAGCGGCGAGAACTCCCGGAGCCGAAATTGTCCAGCAAAGAGGCGATGAGTAGATTAAGCCCGGATCTGACAGTTAAATCCAATAGGCTGGCCTTGATACCCTTAAGCGGCAATAAGGAAGTTTTAACTTATGAGTTTTTGGTAGAATATCATGAGGAAGATTATTTAGTCTATATTAATGCCCTAACCGGAGATGAAGAGAATATCCTGAAATTAATCATAGCCCCAGAAGGGGAACTAACAATCTAAAAAAGGCCCGAAAGGCCTTTTTTAGCTAAATACAGGTTCTACATCCAGGAGCTCCATCACATTCTGAATTTTATTGACCACGCTGGCGTTGTCGGAGCCGGCGAATAATAGGCCCACTGCATTATGCTGTTCATCCAAGACTAGGGAGCCGCTATCCCCCGGGGAGGCCATTGGTCCGGTCAGAATTTGATCGTCAAACATAACGGATTCCTGGGAGCTCAAGGCGACCTTCATCAAAGTAGAGATTACCTTCACATTGGCAGAATTTAGTCCGCTGCTACGCCCGCTTTTGATTAGCTTCATTCCTATTTGGGGTTCCCTAATACCTTTTACAGGGCCGATTTCCATAATTAAGGGTGTTATGGCTTCGGGCTTAATGGGTTTAGCCAGGGCAGCATCCACCAGGTTGCCCTGGGGGCTCATCTTTTGAAGGATTACCCTATAATTAGGTCTGATGGCATGTATAACGCGGTTTCCTAGTTTTTCTAGGGAGGCTGCCTGAGGGCACTCAGATGTCCCGTATTCCCTAGATAGGGGAATAAAGCGATGTAGATGACCGATTAACTGTTCTTTAGTGCCACCGTCATAAGGGCCCGGCTGATAAATTTCATCTCCAACCCTTGATTTTCCATCGTGACCGTCGGTGCTGTTGGCCAAAACATGGTTATTGGAAAGTATTAGCAGTTCCCCCGAATTCCTATCCCTAACCACGGCACCGAAGGTGCCGGCAGAAATTTGATAATGTCCGATGCTCACTCCGGGGGGTGCGGGTCTGATATATTCAGTCCGTTCCAAAAAACGGATTTCTCCCACCTCTATTACATCGGTAGAGAAGGTGCCCAAGGATTTAGGAACCATAGCCGAGCGGGTTAAATCAGCGGAGGGGAGTTTTTTCGATACTAACACCACTACAGAGGGATCTTTTGTGCTCTCTCCCCTAGTCATCTTCCAACCCTTGCCAACCCCCACCACATTGGGCAAATCCAATAATTGGATAGAGTTGCGCTTTAAAACCTTGCTTAGGATATCCATTCGGGTTGGCTCTCCTTTCTGTTGAAATTAGCTGAAAACTAATATATATCTATTCAAGGTAAGCTAAAAAGGTGTTTTAGGCAAAGTTATTTAAAAGTTGACTTAACTGACTTAAAACAGGCCATTTAGTAAGGAGGGATTAAAACCAGTCTGATTTGTTATTTCCTGTCCCGCCAGCTCCCGGGAGCGGGCAATTCCTTGGTTGAGGGCCCTTTTTAAAAGCAGCTCCAAGCGTTGCTGTTGGGGGGCAGGTAGGTCTTGGGCCTGAAGCCGGATGCTGAGTATCTCTTGCAGCCCATTCATAACCAGGTGCACTTCATCGTGGCCGGTGACGATTTCAACAGTTTTGTCAGCCAGTTCTTTTTTTAGTTCCTCAAGATTAATCTTAAATTTCATTGCCTGTTCAAAAAGGTCTTGAAAGCCCTGGGTCATTTTGGTGCCTCCTCGGTCTTTGAGTTTTTTAAAGCTTCAACATTATATGAATTAGAATAAAAAAGGTGTTAGCCGGGGTAGTAAATTGTTTACCCGGGAAACTAATTAGTCTTTGGGGGCGTCGGTAATTTAGAAGGTAAAATGGTGAAAAAACGGTGGAGTGTCGAAAAAAAGCCCAGAAAGGAACTGTTTATTTTTAATCAGCCTATGAGGTTTAAATAGATTATGCTTGCCTTTGAAGTAGTGGTTGTGTTAACATAGCTTGTATCGCATTTATCATAGCTTAGCAGTCTGTATTAAATTGGCCTAATATGAAAAAAATAGTAAATTTGTTAGAGGTTATTTTAATTCATTGTCGAAATAATAAGTATGATAAGACCGGGCAGCTATGCCTTGCGGGGTCATAGGCAGGAAGGGGTGTGAAGGTTAGCTATGCAGGAGCTTTTGGCTTTAATAGAGCAAAAAAAGGCGGAGTTAAACCGGCTGGTAGATTTAAAACAAACTCTTCTGGATGAAGAGGTTTGCAAAAAAAGTTGCGAGTTGGATGTTTTAGTGGTGGAATACATGAGGGGCTACGGTAAAAAATTAGGTACCCAACGGCAAAAAGGGCTTGCGGATTAGGCTGAGTGCCCTTTTTTTGTTTCTGTTTGGTTGCTTTTAAATGCGGGATGTTGCATAATGGATTTATTAAATCTAGTAACTAAGGAAGGTTAATTATGAATCCGATTGCTATTAAAATTGGCTCTTATCCTATCTACTGGTATGGAATTATTATGTCAACAGCTATTCTCTTGGGATCTTTATTGGCAGCCAAAAGGGCAGAAAAAGAAAATTTAGATTCCGATCACATTTTTAATTTAATTATCATAGTCATACCGGCTGCTTTTATCATGGCCCGCCTTTACTATGTAGTTTTTGAATGGCCCCAGTATGCGGGTAATTGGAAAGAAATTATCGCTATTTGGCATGGTGGCCTGGCTATTCATGGGGGCTTGATTGGGGGCTTTTTGGCAGGTTTCTTTTACGTTAAGTGGCAAAAGTTACCCTTTTGGAAGTTTGCGGATATCATTGCCCCCAGTATTATCCTAGGCCAGGCGATTGGACGCTGGGGAAACTTTTTTAATCAAGAGGCACACGGC
>JBBAFB010000079.1:0-10171 GCA_041655595.1 Bacillota bacterium | reverse complement strand
GGGGTAGATGTAGCTGGCATCGGGAAGGGCATAGACGAATTCCGGGCTGGAGCCAACACCGGTAATTGCTATGCTACGCTTTTTCCCTCCGATTATAATTTCCAGGGTATCATTTAGATTCAAATTGTGGGCAGCATAGAATTTATTATCAATCAAGGCGTTTAAATCATCCGTTGTTGGCAACTGTCCCAGGTGAAGCATGGGAGAGTTAATCGGGGCAATTAATCCCGGGTCAAAGGAAATCAGCCGTAGGTAGATATTTACTTTTGCTTCAGGCTGATAAAGAAGTACATCTTTTACGATTCGCCCCTGAATCTCTTTAATCCCTTCAATCTTCTTCAGGGATTCCACAGCGGAGGGGGAGGTAGCCGCCACCTGTGCGAAACCATCGGCAAAGTTTTGCTCCGTATAAAAACGGGATTGAGCTAGGTGGACTGTTTGGCTCAGGGTGGAAAGGGCGGTAAAAATCATTAACCCGATGATAATAATCCAAGCGCAGGCCAAATAATTCCCCTTATTTTCTATTATATCCCGCAGCATTTTTCTTTTAAGCATTACCAGCTTACCTCTTGGGGGGACATGGGGTGCTTGTTATGTTGGATGTTTGCCAAGTTTCCGTCCTTTAGAATAAAGATCCTGTCTGCGATTTTGGCAATGGCATTATTGTGGGTGATAATGACCACTGTTTTATTGTAATGGTCGCAGGTTTCCCTCAAAAGCTTTAATACCTGAATACTGGTCTTGAGATCTAAGGCACCTGTGGGTTCATCACATAAAAGCAATCGGGGGTTTTTTGCCAGGGCCCTTGCCAGGGCCACTCTTTGCTGTTCCCCTCCGGATAACTGGGAAGGAAAATGATCCCTTCTATCAGATAAATTGATTTGTTGCAAAAGCTCAGAAGGGGAAAGAGGGTCAGCAGCAATTTGGACTGATAAATTAATATTTTCAAAAGCGGTGAGGTTGGGCATCAGATTGTAAAATTGAAAAACAAAACCTACTTCATTACGGCGAAAGGAGGTTAATTGTTTTTGGTCTGCTAGGTGCAAAGGGTATTCCTGATAATAAAGCTCGCCTGAAGTGGGGGAATCCATACCTCCAATCAGATGAAGCAAGGTGCTTTTGCCGGAGCCGCTGGGCCCCAGAATCACTACCAATTCCCTTTCCAGCAGCTCGAAAGAGGCATTTTGCAAAGCTTTAACCGTAACTTCACCCATTTGATAAAATTTGCTTAAGTTTTTAGCCACAACCAATGGTTTAGACAACAGCCCACCTCCTCTTTAGCGGTAGCGTCAACTCGGTAACCGGCACATTCAATAACAATTGGTTAATTTCCCATTTATATGCTATCATTTAAGTTATCCTTGTGCAATCAAGTTTTTTTGTGGTATTATTAAGAAAAATAACCACTGCTTAAACAAAATTATCAACGGTGCAGCCAAAATTATTTTCGGCAATTTGCTAGATTGCCCCCGGCTGTGAAACTCTACAACCAACGGAACACTTTTTTTATCAATTTTTTCCCTGCTCCTTGACATTGGGGGGCCTGTGAATTACAATAATTATTGTGGTTTTTAGTGTGCATTTTTCATCAACGCTGACAAGAGCCCCGTTGGCAGGTGATAATGATACAACCATTCGAGATGGTAAGGAGGGAAGTTAATGACTACTACTTTTATGGCTAAACCTCATGAGGTTGTCAGAAAATGGTATGTGGTGGATGCTGCTAATCGCCCCTTGGGTAGAGTAGCAACTGAAGTGGCATCGATCTTAAGGGGAAAACATAAACCCATTTTTACCCCCCATGTTGACACTGGGGATTTTGTGATCGTAATTAATGCTGAAAAGGTTGTATTGACCGGTAACAAATTACAACAAAAACATTGGCACAGGCATTCCGGTTACCCCGGAGGGCTAAAGTCTACTAACTATGAATCATTAATGGCAAAAAAACCGGAAAAAGCTGTTGAGTTGGCTGTTAAAGGAATGCTACCCCACAATTCTTTGGGGAGAGCAATGTACAGAAAGCTCAAGGTTTATCGTAATGATAACCATCCACATCAGGCTCAGCAACCGGAAGTTTGGGAATTTAGAGGTTAAGGGAAGGGAGGATTTAGCTTGGCACAAGTGCAGTATTATGGAACAGGCAGACGTAAAAATGCCGTTGCTCGTGTTCGTTTAGTTCCCGGTGATGGCCAAATGTTGATCAATAACCGGGTTTTGGATGAATATTTTGATAGAAAAACCTTGGAGATGATTGTAAGGCAACCGCTGGAACTGACCGAAACCCTAGGCCGTTTTGATGTTTTAGTCAAGGTTCACGGCGGTGGCACCACAGGGCAAGCCGGTGCAATCAGAATGGGAATTGCTCGTGCTTTATTAAAAGCGGACGAAGAACTTCGCCCTGCTTTAAAAAGAGCCGGTTATCTAACTCGCGATCCCAGAATGAAAGAAAGAAAGAAATACGGTCTGAAAAAAGCCCGTAAAGCACCACAATTCTCCAAGAGATAATTGGTGTTTTTTATACCCAGTTTTTATAAACCGTCATGGATTAAATGCCCTTGGCGGTTTTTTTATGCCCAAAAGGATATCCTTTTCTTCTTCTTGCCTTAAAATGTCCTCCAACAGTTCATCTTTTAAAGTAGCACAAACATATTGTTAAACAAAATGATAACCTTAATATAGTAAATGAAAAATTAAGAGATACAATTGCAACGTTAGCGTGGGAGAACATGGAATATATTCAAGAAACATTAAATAGGGAAATGAGGGGGTAAGAAGTGGGAATCGGGGACAGGCACCTGTTTTCGGTCGCGCCCCTCCTTTAAGGGTGGGGGAAGGTTTTTTCAAGGGAAATCGTTTTGCAAAACTATAATTGTAACATCCCATCTTGCCTTTATATAAATATGTACATCGGCGCCTGTCCCTGACGTGCAGGGTGCAAACTTTCCATTTTCGTTGCAGTTCTACTTCGACTGCGGCAATGGTATTTGCAAAAGTCTTAGTAAGTCTTTTTGTGATTCTAATTCTCTCTCTACTATAAAGCTAATAAATGGCTTATCATCTCTACGTGCTTTTTCTAGGAGTGAAATATAGTCCGTTCTCAGGATTGGAGGAATCAGTGCAGGTAAATAACCATCCTGTATCAATGATGTATTCATTAATAATCTAGCAACTCTACCATTGCCATCTTTAAAGGGGTGGATAAATACAAATCTTTTATGGAGAAGAGCTGCAAATTCCACTGGATGATATTTTTCCCTTCCCTCATTCATCCACCTACATAAGTCTTCTATCTCATTTTGGATATTTTCAACTTTTGCAACAGGATAATTAGACCCCGTTATAATTACAGGTACATCACGATATTTTCCTGCAGAGCCCTCATCTATATTATGATAGAATAACTTGTGAAGATAAAGGATGTCTTTCTCGGCAATTTCTTTATTTCCAAGTAAAGTAAACATATAATCATAGGCCTTGGCATGATCCACTGCTTCCAACATATCTCTCAGGGGGCGCCCACCAACTGTTAACCCATCTTCAATTAGAACCTTTGTTTCACTTTCAGTCAGCGAATTGCCTTCAAGTGCATTGGATGTCCATGTTAGCCCAAGTCGGTAAAATTCTTTTATTTGTTCCAGCATTTCACCCTCAAAAGGCCTTAACTCATCAATAACTCTTTGGTATAAATCTATTCTTTCAAGGCGTTTCACAGTTTCACTCCCTATCCCCGTTTTTTTGTTTTAGATACAATTATTGTCTTTTTAGTTATATCTATTTTATCATATAGGTTTTATCAAATAAACTTTTATTTCCTTACCTTTGAATATTCCAGTGCGGCGGTCCCTTTGCCATTAATGACAGGTGTGGCTGCCATTTCATTGGCTCCTTTTCCTTGCCCTAAAGCCGATTGTGAGCCACTATGATCCGGTAGTTTTCATCAAAAATCTCTACCCGGTTGTAGGTAATTCGGGCCAGTACACTGCTTAAGGCAAAACGTGGAGAAGTAGAGTATAGTCTTTTATCTAAATTGATTTTGCCATACTTATCGGCCTTGGCCCTTACATAATGGCCAACTTCATACCCTTTGGCAGGAAGCATTAACAATTGTTCTTTGTCTTCATCGAAAAGGTCATCTATTAATGTTTCTTTTTTGTAGTGGAGGCGTTGCCGATCGTTTTCGGTAGCTTGCCACGGGGATCGGTTGTATACTTCTAGATCATTAATATGTGGCTCTGGTAAAAGGAAATTGTTCCGAGTGTATTTTACCATCGCCTCACAATGGCCCTTCTCGTTACCACTACGGGGGTTACAGAACTCGTAGTCAAATCCATAATGAAAGGCAAATTTAAAGAAGTCCTCCATCAGCTAAAATCTTTTTAACTGCCGGAGAAAGGTTATCAAACCGAATAGTTTTTGGTACGCCGCCTGTATTTCTTGTTTTTTTTCAGGTCCTCTGCCAACCACTGATCAATAATTGGCTTGACGGGATCCATTAGCCTCGCCTTTCTTTGGTGAACATGATTTTTTGTCGGGTTCCAACCCTCTTGTTCTACATATTTCTTTACCGTACGGGGATCCACATCCAACTACCTTGAAATTTCCGCATATGACAACCCTTTTGTATTCTCTAGAAACCTGATACAATTTATTTTAGCCACTTTTAACATCTCCTAAAACCTCCCGTACATGATGTCCACATACAGAAGTGTATTTGGGTTTCGGGGATGTTGGCAAGTGGTTTTTTGTTTTCTTGGCTAAATATATGACCTACATAAATTAGCTGCCAAAACCTACATTTCCATTCTGCCATAAACGCTTTTGGTTATGGAAATTGTTTTGTAGTTGTTATATGATGCAAACAACTATCTTTCTGTTATCTATAGTACATCGAAGGAGTTGGAGCCGTGCTTGAAGTAGTGACATATCCATTTTTTAATGATTTTATGGCCCTTTGTGCGGAGGCAGAGGAAAGTATTGTTTTATCTTCACCATTTATCAAGACGGACATTGTTGAAGATATTTTTGGGGTAGCCAATGATGATTTATTCATAGAGTTAATTACCAATATAAATTTGGAAAACTTTCATAGAAAATCTTCGGATATTGAGGCAATCAGCAAGATTGTTGACAGAGGAACTGTTTACAATCACACAACCCTACATGCTAAATTTTTTATTTTTGACTACAACGAGGGGTTGGAAGTGACAAAACCCCCAATAGACTCGGTTTTTTATTTTTTTAGTAAAGAGTAACCTCAAGGCTTAAAATAGAGGAAATAATATCAAAGTTAGACCCTAGACCTGGCATGAAAATACTAGAGGTTTCCCCCGGCCCCGGGGTATTTTTGTAGGTTTTTTCGACGTACAAAATATCAAAAAAATGTAGATGTAATAATACGGAGGTTGGAAGTTGATTTGGCACTGTGATGGAGGAAGGAATTGCATAAAATACGTTGAATATAGAAGCTGATCAAAATGCATACAAGGAGCGAAAAAATGATTCTAAAAAGGCTAGCTATTTTACTAATTCCATTATTCATCCTATCCGGTTGCTCATCTAGTGCCATAACAAAAGTCGAAAAGCCAGAGGGGAACGAAATTGCAAACATTAGAACTGAAAAAAATTTAGGACAACAAAATGAAAAAAAAGATAATTTTGGCGCGGATGATTCGCCGGCTTCAGGGGCTGTTGCTATAAATGACATGGGGGATGCAGGAGAAGAAAAGAGTGAAGCGGAGGACAAGGAAGAGGGTGAAAGGGAAACCAAGGCTATAAAAATTATTCCCATGGCCGAATTGCCAGAATTAACTATGGAGCCACAAACCCCTTTTACAGAGGATGAGATGTCTTCTGCCGGTAACAGTTTTATGTTAACTCCTGTTTACTTTGATGCTTTCAGATACCAAATCCGAAAATTTACCGCCAACCCTTCCATGCTTGTAATAGATATTGGTAATACCAGTGATGAAACCATTAGAATTCGGGACGAGAATCTTGGCTATTCGCTTTGCAGCAGGGATGGGGATGAGATATCAGGTTCTAAACTGCAAAATGCGCCAATTTCCATTCCCCCCGGGGAAATAAAAAGGGTTGTTTTGACCGCAGCCCACGGGGATGCAAAATTTGTTTATATAGATATAAATGGCGTGGAAACATCTACTTCATACCCTTACCACATAGAAGAATGTACAATATCAGATGCAAGCCCTTATGATAATTATTCCAGTGTTTTCAAAACCAATGACAATGACGGCCTAGAGTTTATGGTTGCAAGTTACCCAAAAGAGTTAATCGGAAACGGTAAATTTAAGGCGATGGTTTCTGGATTAACCGTTGTGGAAAATGAGAAAATTGGCCCCCTTGAAAAGGGCGAGGGTTTTATTGCCCTGGTAAAGATAAAGATGGCCAATACAACCGATGAAAAAATGAAAATTGAAAAACTCATCAGCAGCAGCGAGTGGATTATGACAGAATTTGGCGAGGAGGAACTTGCCGTTCTTGGAAAAGAAGGGCTACCTCTCTCCATAGAGCCCAATTCAATCGTGGAAGGCCATGTTCCCGTTAGAATAGGCAAAGGGAATCATGCTTATGCGGCAATATTTTACACAAATTTAGGGAACTTCCTATTTGAAAACATTCAGGGCTATCCACAATTTAACGAAATTATGCCCTAGTTTAGCAGAGGTGACAAGGGTAAGTGACAAGGGGATAGGGGTATTGATACCTATAGGCAGATATACGCCTTATGCGATTAACTTAGCCATGGGGATATGCCCAGTTTTACTAAGGCAGCTAGATAAAAAGGGAAAGTTAGATATACCATATAACGATGTAGGGTATGAGTCGTCGGGAATCGCCCAAAGATAACGAAATCCCCGCCTCCGTCAGCCAGATGCAAACATTAATCAAACACCAGGTTGGAAACAGCTTGGTGTTGTTTATATTTATTTTGCAAATGCCAGCAATAATAATTCTATCATTCGCATGTGGACCCATTACGAAGACCTAAAATAAAGCTGATTTTTCTGGTTTTTTAAAAATGAAAATCGGTCATTGCAACAAATTTCAAGAATCCCAGTCTATATAGGTAAATATACCAAGAAAGGTGTGGGTGGTTATGAACAAATGTGGCGATGTATTGTTTAAGGGGAAGCTCTTGCCTTTGTTAATCATGGTACTCTTATTAGCTATATCTATAAAAGAGACTTTGTGGTCATAGACGGTACGAAGCAAAACACGGATTTTATGAGATCCGAAGAATTCCTTTATTTAGACGGTGGCAATGCAACAGGGTTTATAAAGCCTTATCACGAAAACAGATATAGCTTTATGGCATTGCTCCCAAAAGAAGGAACCTCTATCGGGGATTATATTGGGGCTCTTACCGGTGAAGTCCTATTGGATACAATAAATAAGGCTGAAAATACCAATGTAAATGTATCCATACCTAAGTTTACTTATGAATACGAAGCGGAGCTCAATGATATTTTAAAGGCCTTGGGTATGCCCCTTGGCTTTGATTCAGGTCTGGCTGATCTTGCCAAACTAGGTAAATCCACCCGGGGCAATATCTTTATCGGCGAAGTTTTGCACAAGACCTTTATTTCTTTGGATGAACTGGGCACTAAGGCCGGGGCGGTAACCAAGGTTACGATGAAGGACGAGAGTGCAGTCATGGATTTAAAAACTGTCATACTGGATAGGCCCTTTGTTTATGCCATAATTGATAATTCCGCCAATTTACCTGTTTTCATCGGCACAGTTATGGATCTGAGGTAATAAGTTTTTCAGTATAAAGCATAGAAAGGTTTGAGCATAGTAGAAAACCTACTGGCAATAAAACCCCAGATGACCACATATTTTTAGGTAACACAATTTTATATAACAGTAACAGGGAAGATATCACAGCTACCATTGACACAAGTAGTGGTGGCTTATAGACCACAATAAATTTAAGATTGACGTCCCCTTGCCACCTTCCTTAATGCATGTACAATATTGTTGCAGGGTATTTACCTTAAGCCATAGAATTTGTTATAAAAAGAATTTAAAAGAATCTATTTATAGTTATTTGATTTAGGGAGCTTCGTATTATGTTTTTATCGGAAGGGTGAAACTTTTGAAAAGGGCGAAAAATTTATACAAATATCAATTAATATTTGTATTGACAGCCTTTATCTTACTAAGTTCAGCCCTGCCTGCACGGGGGCAAGAAATTTCTTTTACACCAGCAGAAAAGGATTACTTAGCGAGTGGAACAGCCCTTAAAGCTGTTTCCATTGAGGGTGGGGCTCCCCTTCACTATAGAGATTCTAAAGGTGAAATTAAAGGGATTGCGGTAAGTGCATTAAAAGAAATCGCAAATGTGACGGGAATGACGGTTGAATATTATTTGTATGACTCCATTAGTGCTGCTCTAGAGAGTGATTTTGATATTGCTATTGGTTTAACACAGGAATATAGCAGCCCCGGTATATCATTATCAGTACCTTATTTATATTCCGAAACAGTGCTGTTTTATCACAAATCACTGAACCCAACGGGTTTGGAAGGCAGAAGGTATGCCGCTATCAAAGGTGGCACTTTGCCTGAGGGAATACGAGAGGAGCAAACAATTTATTTTAATGATAGGGAAGAGACTATCAATGCGGTGGAGTCAGGAATTGCTGACTATGGCTATGGCAACGCCTATTCCATGGCTTTTTATACGCTGCAAAACAATTATAAAAATATTATCACAATTCCCACGGGCAAGGAGGACAGGGCCTATTGCATGGGCATACGGGAGGAGAACAAGGTTTTACTCTCCATCATCAACAAAGCCCTGGGCGGAATTGATATGAGTCGAATGGACACCTTGATTTTAGAAGTGGCTTCACAGGTTGAAAAAAGAATTACTCCATCCATGATTATTGGCAGCTATGGGGCGGAGATATTCGTATCAGGCTTTTTGATCATGTTAGTGATGGCCTACCTTGTAATTTCAAGTACCTACGCCAATAATCGATACAAAATGGAGAATAAGAAATACCTGCTGTTATCCCAATTATCCAATGAATACTTGTTTGAATACCGACTAAAAACAGATGTTCTGGAGTTAGCGGAAAAATTAAGTGAAGAAATTGAACCTTTTAGTAATAAGGAGGACCTGATTGGAATCATTAAAGATTCTTTAAAAGAGCAAAGGGATGATAATCAGAAGGATGGCTCTTATATTATTAAACTACCTCTTTCCCATGGGGATGTAAGAACATTTCGGGTTTTATTATCTTATCTGCGCAGTGAGAACGGAAGAGTTTGTTCCATTGTTGGCAAATTAGTGGATATTAGCGAGGAAGAGAAGGAAAGGGAGGTATTAATTGCTAAATCCCAACGTGATGGGTTGACCGGCCTATATAATGCAACAACTGCGAGGGAAATGATGGTAAAACACATAAATGATAAGGACAAGGATACTCTTGATGTTTTAATAATCCTTGACTGTGATAATTTTAAGGACATCAATGACAGGCAAGGTCATCTAGTGGGGGATGAGGTGCTGAAAAATATCGGCTACCAATTGCAGCTTAACTTTCGGCAAAGCGATGTCATAGGTCGCCTTGGCGGGGATGAGTTTTGCGTATATATGCAGAATATCCCTTCGGTAGATTTTGTTCAATCCAAATGCCAGCAACTGTTGCAAAAAATCAAGAAAATGCACGATGCCTTCCCGGTTGATATCAGTATCGGTATAGCAACTTTGGAAGAACCCCTAAACTACGAAAGCCTGCTCAAACGGGCAGATGAGGCACTGTATGTTGCAAAAAGAAGGGGCGGTGCCCAAGTGGTGATTAATTATTTAGACTAGATAGGTGACAATGAGAGCACAAGGGGTTTGACTTCTTGTGCTCTCATACATTCATGCCCTGCGGGGTGGGGGAAGACCCTACGGAATCGGTATCCAGATGCGGATGCCAAACCACCTTTGGGCGCTACAGTTAAAAGTTGTGGCGTTGAGTGCCAATAGAAAATTAAAATTGATTGGTGAAATTACAAAAGACAAGCCCCCCGACTTTCTAGTAAAATAGGAAGTAAAGTCAGTAATGGCAGTAGGCAATGAACTTGGGGGTAAAATGGATGAAAAACGTATATTTTTATCAGACGGATATCGGCGAGATTGGTATCATTG
>JBBAFB010000078.1:0-10475 GCA_041655595.1 Bacillota bacterium | reverse complement strand
CCGCTTTTTTTATCCCTAGTTGTAAAAAAAGCAAAAAGGCATTTTTGGCCAGTTTTCATGGTAAAGATGGTAAAAAGGGCGGGAAACTGGCTGGCAAAGGGGACACTTTTAACACGGCCTGGCGTGCTCAAAGACAGCAAGTATTCGGAGCTGATCGTTTAAAATATCCCATGAAACGTAAAAATTGGGCACCCGGTGGAGGGGATAAATCTCTACGTGGGCGTGATGAATGGGTTAGAATTTCTTGGGATGAAGCCTTAGATGCTATTGCTAGTGAGATTAAACGTATTAAAAATGAGCACGGTAATAGAGCATTTTTAGTCACAGGTGGTAGCATATCTAAGACGTTAGGGTTGTATGGTGGTTCTGTTTCACATTGGGGTACTACTTCACGAGGCACATGGACATACACACCCGATGTTATTGGTTATAGTCCCGAATCGAACTCGGGGATCAATGATCGCCTTGACATGCAAAACTGCGATACGATAATTATGTTTTCAATGAATCCAGCCTGGTCTTCCGCGGGCAACCCAGCTTATAATTTTCTCCAGGTAAAAAATGCTGGTGCCAAATTTATTGCGGTTGATCCTTACTATAATGATTCTTATGCTCTTCTGGATGCGGAATGGATACCTTGTCGGCCAGTTACCGACACTACCTTATTAATAAGTGTGGCATATGTTTTACTTGAAGAAGATGATCCTGTAACCAACCCTTTAATTGATTGGGAATTTTTAAAGAATAATACTATTGGTTTTGATGCAGAAAGCATGCCAGATGGGTCCAACCCTAAAGACAATTTCAAGGACTACGTTCTAGGAACATTCGATGGGATTCCAAAAACGCCCGAGTGGGCTTCGGAAATTTGCGGAATAGAACCCAACCAAATTCGCTATTTAGCAAGGGCCATGAACAAAAATAAAAAAGTGGCTATCTTAACTGGATGGGCATCAGCTAGAACACAAAACACAGACAACTTACCACAGATGTTTATGACCATAGGTGCCATGACTGGCCACATGGGCAAATCGGGTCACATGTGTGGAATTAGTTGTCACAGCCGTTCAAGTAACGGTGGTGACATGTTAATAAAACCAGGCTCAAGTAAATTGCCTTCAATTCCAAACCCTGTAGATGATAGTATAAATGATACGGAAATGTGGAAAGCAGTCGTTGACGGTGAATACAATTACACCGGCGATAAGGCATGGCTAAAAGGGGAAATTAGAGACATAGATATTCGCATGATTTATCATGGTGGTGGTGCTTGCTTACAATCGCGGGATGGAATGAGCAAAGGCATTGAAGCCCACCGCAAGGTAGATTTTGTAGTAAGTCATTCACAATTCTTAACAACAAACTCCAAATATGCTGATATTGTACTCCCCGTAACAACAGAGTGGGAAAAATTAGGTGGGTTTATGACTGGAAATAGGGAAATTCTAATTATATATTCCCAAATCACAAAGCCAATGTATGAATGCCATGATGATGATTGGATAGCAATAGAACTCGCCAAAAGATTAGGAGTAGATCATAAAAAAGCATTTCCTTTTGATTATAAACAACAACTTTTCAACCAAATAGCTGGATCAACTGTTATTAAAAAAGACGGAGTAAACTGGGAGCCATTAGTCACCATTACAAGTGAAGATATAGCCGAGTGGGCAGTGGATGGAAAACCTCAACAGGGTAGAATAGCATTAAAAGAATTCAAAAAGAAAGGAATTTACCAAGTTGAAAGAAAGCAAGGCGACAACTATGGTTTTATCGCTTTTAAAGAATTTAGAGAGAATCCAGTAGCTAATCCCCGTAAAAATTCTGAAAGCGGTAAGATGGAAATCTATTGCAAGGTACTCGCGGATACTATTAACAACATGGGGTACAGCAAAATAAAACCGATACCCACCCATATACCACCCGTAGAAGGGTATGAAGCAACTTTTAAAAATTGGGATACTAAGGAAAAAGGGGATTATCCTTATCAAATATTTAATCCCCACTACCTGCGCCGTTCCCACACTGTGTTTGATAATGTTCAGTGGCTAAGGGAGACATGGCCTAACCCGGTTTTCATTAACACCAAAGATGCCAAGGAAAAAGGAATAGTAGATGGAGATACAGTCCTTATAACAAGTAAGCATGGTAGAACTTTAAGAACCGCGTGTGTCACAGAAAGATACCGCCCGGGTTTTTTGGGTTTACCCCACGGTTCTTGGGTAGACATGGATGAAAACACGGGCATAGATACCGGCGGGGCCGACAACATTCTTAATGGCCCCATTTCTACAGGGCAAGGAACCTCCGGTTGGAATACTTGCATAGTAAACTTTGAAAAACACTCTGGAAAACAGCTAATACCTGATGTGGAGAAACCGCAAAGGATAATTTTCTAGAAGGGAGAGTAGATTAAGGTGAGATATCAAGGGTTTTATTTTAATATGGCAGCATGCATTGGTTGTAGAACTTGCCAAGTTGCTTGCAAAGATAAAAATGATCTAAAAATTGGCACCATTTTCAGACGGGTCAGACACTTTGAAACAGGTAAATATCCCTCACCTGGCGTGTATTATTATTCTGGTGCATGTAATCATTGTGCAAAACCAAAATGCGTAGAGGGTTGCCCAACTGGGGCTATGCATATAGCTGAAGACGGAACTGTTCAACATAACAGTGAAAAATGTATCGGTTGCCGCTACTGTGTTTGGAATTGTCCCTATGGAGCACCCCAATTCATCCCTGAACTTGGGAAAGTTGCCAAGTGTGATGGATGTAAAGATCTAAGAGATAAAGGGGAAAACCCTATTTGTGTTGATGCCTGCGTAATGAGGGCAATTGAGTGGGGTGACCTTGATGAATTAAAAGCAAGACATAAAGGTGAAGAGCTAACC
The DNA here is from genome assembly GCA_041655595.1 of Bacillota bacterium. GTDB lineage: Bacteria > Bacillota > DULZ01 > DULZ01 > DULZ01 > JBBAFB01. The sequence continues at coordinate 7,581 of JBBAFB010000078.1, read as the reverse complement.
AGCGACTTGCCTATTTTATCATCCTCTACAATAGCGGCTCCTTCCTTGTTAGTTCATGCTAAGCCCGCCGCTAAACTGAAAGATTTTAGAGAAAAGGCGGTGTAGATAATGGGTGAAACTAGTTTGTTAATATTTAGCCTCTGTATGCAGGCTGCCATTGGCACTATGTTATTTGCTTTTTTGGCAGAGATACTTTACAAAGACAAAAGATTCAAAACTGCCGCTATCGGCTCTGCTGTTTTGGCAGTTATCGGAGTTTTTGCCTCCCTTGCACACTTGGGTCATCCCCTGTCTGCTCTAAATGTTCTTTCCAGATTAGGGAAATCCTGGTTAAGCACGGAAGCGGTATTATCAGGTGTTTTTGCAGGTGTAGCTGTTTTGTATGTGCTTTTCCTGTATCTAAGATCCGATGACAGAAATCTAAGTGCCGGCTTAAGCGGAATTGGAAGTGTTTTAGGGCTTATCGCTGTATTTTCAATGGCTAAAGTTTATACAACTACTTCTGTTTCTATTTGGCAAGGCGCAAATACCTTTATTGATTTTTACGCCACTACTGTTGCTTTAGGAGCGTTGCTCTTTTTGATAACAAGTGTTAATGAATTAAAGGGTGTCAGCAAGAAAGTATTTGGTTATTCTATTTTAGCTGCCGTTGTTTTGCAAGCCGCCTCAACCGTTCCCCATATTCTAGGACTAAATGAAATGGGGTCAGCAGCTCAAAGCAGTATCCAAATATTAAATGGCATGAGTAGCCTTGTTTGGACAAAATGGTTTTTAATCTTGGGTGGTGCTGGAATAGCATTATATCCGGCCTCGGCCAAAGTCCAGGAAGATGCTAAACTAAATGTTAATGCCTTCATAACAGCAGGAGCAGCCTTAGTTATTGGGCAAGTGATTGGTAGATATTTGTTTTATGCAGCATTAGTCGTAATGAATGTTGGCTTAGTGTAAACGACTAACCGTTCTCAAAGATTAATCCCCCAATATTATATAAATAAAAAAGCCCCGGCTCTTAAACCCTCTTTTAAGAAGCCGGGACTTTTTATATGGCAAAAGGACGTTTTATTTAATTCTTCTTCCTGAAACCCGGTCGTTAGGGATGTTTTGTTTTATTGACATGCCCAGTTTTATAAGGTTTTTCGGGGGCATAAAATTTTTGTCGTAGCGTTTCATAGGCGGAAATCCGTTCTAACATTTCTTTGGCCATTTTAAGAAGTTCACTCCTTTCAATCAGTTCTTCTAGTTTTCCCCTATTCTTGAGTTTTCCTGCTCACTTTAGGAAAGTTAGCTACAATGCTATGGCTTCCATTTCCTTCAAATCTTTTTTGGAATTGAATTTTGGCAGCTCTGTATAATGTATTGATAAATTATCCGTTAAGGGAGAATGTCCCTCCTTTTCCAGTATTAAATATTCTGTGTGGTATTTATCGGTCTCATCTAGTAGGTTTAAGTCCATGATGTTAATTACTATTGAGTTTTTTTATGGTATGGATCTCCTTTGCCTATTGCTTCTGCATATAGTTTAGACCAATAATATAAGCTTCTTTTTCTAAAGCCGTCCGTCGTTCGTCGTCCGTCGTCCGCATTGTTAATTTGGATTTCGATGTTGATTCTTTCCCGCAATTTTATTTTATCACAGCTGCTGTTTTTATTAAGCAGGGAACTGACGATCGTGCCAAGAGTACGAAATTTTAATTTCAATCAGGCCGATTATGTAGAAAAGCAAACAGCCGGATCCCCAACTCTTTAGCCTTCTATTAGTTGATGCAGCAGCAACCGTCCCCGGTGCATCACTGGGGTTCAGTTAAAACTTACCTGTTCATCAACTTATTTCTCTATGCTAAGATGTACAAGTAGGAGACCAATCCAGGTGATTGTGCACAAAGTAACTTTATTCAAAGGGGGTTGTCTCAAAACTTTACAATTTCTTGCCTAATCATTACAGCAAAAGGAGGTTTTTATCTAAATGGCAAGTTTAGTTGACAAAATTAACAAGCTAAACCTTAGCCGTAGAAGCTTTATTAAGGCTAGTGCAGTCGCTACAGCCGGTTTAACTTTGGCGGGTTGCGGAAACACACTCACAAATATAGCCGATAAAAGCGAATCGGAAAAAGAAGGGGAATGGGTTACTGCTGCCTGCTGGCATAACTGCGGCGGTAGATGCCTAAACAAAGCCCTTGTGGTAGATGGTGTAGTCATCAGGCAAAAAACAGATGATACTCACCCGGATAGCCCGGATTTTCCGCAGCAAAGGGCTTGTGTTCGCGGGCGTTCTCAACGACAGCAAATTTTTGGTGCCGATCGTTTAAAATACCCTATGAAAAGAAAAAATTGGGCACCCGGAGGGGGCAAAAAGGAACTTAGGGGCAAAGATGAATGGGTCAAAATTTCTTGGGATGAAGCCCTGGATATTGTAGCCGGTGAAATTAAGGCTGCTAAAGAAAAACACGGAAATAGATCCATTTTGGCTCTTGGTGAAAGAGGACTGACTAATCATTATGATTTCAGCAAAATCCTTGCCCTTTACGGTGGCTGTGTTCATCATGTAGGAACTAGATCCTTAGGAACTTGGAGATTAACCCCGGGTAAAATCGGCCCCATGCCGGGTAGCACTCTTAATGACAGACTTGACCTGCTGAACTGCGAAACCGTGATTATGTGGGGTTCAAATCCAGCCTGGAGCGGTGTATCAGGTGGTGTTTACTATGCAAAAAGAATAAAGGATGCGGGGGCAAAATTTATTGTAGTAGACCCTTTTTATAATGATAGCTTGGCACTGCTGGATGCGGAGTGGATCCCCATCAGACCGGTTACAGATACCGCTGCCATGTTGGCAATTGCCTATGCCATGATTACAATGGATGACCCAGTTACTAATCCGATTATAGATTGGAAATTTTTAAAAGCCAATACAGTAGGTTTTGATGCGGAAAGTATGCCCGAGGGCACGGATCCCAAGGATAATTTTAAAGATTATGTCTTGGGCACTTATGATGGTGTTCCCAAAACACCTGAATGGGCTTACAAAATTTGCGGCATTGAACCAAATAAAATTCGTTACTTGGCAAACGAGTTTCGCAAGGACAATAAGCTTGCTTTCTTGCCTGCCTATAGCTTTGCCAGAAACAAAAATGCAGATAATGTGCCTCAAATGGTGATGACTCTCGGTGCCATGGGAGGTCATATGGGTAAATCGGGACACTGCACCAGTAATAACCAAAATGCCTCTGCTTTTAATGGTGGACCTGCCTTGGTCAGCGCGGGCGGCAAAGGCTTACCCACGATAGCTAACCCTGTAGATGATGTAATAATTGACTCCGAGTTGTGGCCTTCTATTTTGAAAGGCGAATATAATTATGTCGGCAACTTGGATGATTTAAAAACAATCACCAAAGGGCAGAAACGCAAAATTGATATTAGAGTCCTATACCACGGTGGCGTAGGTGCCATTTTGCAATCTAGAGATGGAATGAAATTAGGTATAGAAGCCCACCGAAAGGTAGATTTCGTTGTCACTCATGCCTTTAGCCTCAATACCCAGGCTAAATATTCTGATGTAGTACTTCCCATTACCACAGAGTGGGAAAGAGTGGGCGGGTTTTTAAGTGGCGGCAGGGAAATGTTAATTATGCATTCCCAAGTGGTTGAGCCTTTGTATGAAGCCAAAGATGATCAATGGATAGCAATCGAACTAGCCAAAAGATTAGGTGTAGATCACAAGGAGGCTTTCCCCTTTGATACCAGGCAACAGTTTTTTAATCAAATCGCCGGGGCTACCGTTGCCACAACCGACGGCAAAGGCAAGGAGCCATTAGTTACGATTACCGCCTCGGATATCAACGCATGGGGGGTAACGGGAGAGCCCCAACAAGGCCGTATCACTCTAAAAGAACTGCAAAGCAGGGGCGTTTATCAAGTGGAGCGCAAACCCGGTGATAATTTTGGCTTTATTGCCCTTGAGGACCATTTTGAGACCAATAAACTTCTAATCTATTCTAAAGAGTTGGAAGATACTATCAACGATATGGGCTTTAGTAAAATCAAGGCTATTCCCACCTATATCCCTCCTGAGGACGGATATGAAAGAACCTTTAGTGATTGGGAAAGACAGATTAAGGGAGAATACCCCTTCCAAGTTGTTAATCCCCATTATCTAAGAAGGTCCCACACTGTCTTTGACAATGTACCCTGGTTGAGGGAAGCCTGGACTAACCCTGTCTTTATCAATGAGGATGATGCAAAAGCTCACAGTATCTCCGATGGAGATACTGTCTTACTGAGCAGCCCTCATGGTAGCACCTTGAGAACAGCTTGTTTAACTCAAAGGCTGATGCCAAAAGTTATAGCCCTCCCCCATGGCTCTTGGGTGGATGTTGACGAAAAAACAGGCATCGATACCGGCGGTGCTGATAACATGCTTTGTGGCGCTATACCCACTGGACAAGGAACATCCGGTTGGAATACCGCAATTTGCCGTATCGAAAAATATTCCGGAAATGCGTTAGTCCCCGATGCTCAAAAACCACAACGGATTATATTATGAGAGGGGGAAAATAAATGAGTAGAAAAGGTTTTTATTTTGATATGACTAATTGCATTGGCTGTAAAACTTGTCAGATCGCATGCAAGGATAAAAACGGCCTGGAAGTGGGAACGATTTTTAGAAGGGTTAGACATTTTGAAACCGGTGTTTATCCTGCACCGGGGGTTTACTATTTTTCCGGTGCCTGCAATCACTGTGCTAATCCCAAATGTGTTGTAGGCTGCCCGACAGGGGCCATGCATGTAGCGGCCGATGGGACCGTCCAGCATGATCAGAGTAAATGCATTGGCTGCCGCTATTGCATCTGGAATTGCCCCTATGGAGCACCCCAATTTATTCCCGAACTCGGCAAGGTTGCTAAGTGCGATAGCTGTAAGGATTTAAGAGACAAGGGAGAAAACCCCGTTTGTGTGGATGCCTGCATTATGAGGGCTCTTGAATGGGGCGATCTCGATGAGTTAGAAGCAAAATATGGCAGCGTTTCCACCAAAGATCTGCCTATTTTACCTCCATCCTCCGTCACCAACCCATCTTTTTTGGTTAGGCCCAGAACGGTTGCTAAGTTAAAAGACTTTAGGGAGAAGGAGGTTTAAAAATGGGAGAAACAAATTTACTGATCTTTAGTATCTGTTTACAAGCTGCCATTGGAATTACGTTATTTTCTTTGTTAGGAGGATTGCTTTATAGGGACAAGCAATTTAAAACTGCTAGCTATTTAGCGGCCTTTTTAGCGGTAATGGGAATTCTGGCCTCCTTTACTCACTTGGGACACCCCCTATCGGCCCTAAATGTTTTTGGCGGCTTTGGGAGGTCCTGGTTAAGCAATGAGGCAATTCTAGCAGGTATTTTTGCCGGCCTAGCGGTGTTGAACGCTGTAATTGTTTATCTGAAACCCGATGACAAGGGCTTAATCACCGGCATAACCGGCCTCGGAAGCCTCTTAGGTCTTGTGGTTGTCTTTTCCATGGCAAAAATTTATACCACCGCTTCTGTACCCGCCTGGCAAGGTATTAACACCTATGTTGATTTCTACACTACCACTATAGCACTGGGGGCGCTACTTTTCCTTGCTGCCGGTTTTAGAAGTCTCAGGGATGCTAATAAAAAGGTTTTTGGCTACGCCATTCTAGTGGCTGTAGCCATCCAAGCCGCCACCTCCATCCCCCATATTTTAAATTTGAACCAAATGGGTTTGGCTGCCCAAGACAGTCTACGGGTTTTAAACAGCATAAGCGGGCTAATTTGGGTAAAATGGGTCTTAGTTTTAAGTGGTGCCGCCTTATTGCTGCTACCGGCAAATGCGGGAAAAATCTCTAGAAAGGATAAATCACCGTCTAAGATTCTTTTTGTAGCCGGTATGGCTTTGGTAGTGGGACAAATTATTGGCAGGTATTTGTTTTATGCAGCATTGGTAGTGATGAATGTGGGATTAGTATAAGTGCTTAGCGATTAGTGAAGGCTTTTCCTGTAAGTTTTTGAGGCAGAAAAGGGTACGAAGGCCAAAACTAAGGTGGGGCTAATTAGCCCCACCTTAGTTTATAGATACCATAGTGACGATTGCCGGTGCATCTTTAGGCATTATACCAGGGGTTCCAATAGCTGTCCCCTTCCTTTAGTAGCAGACCCCTTTCCAGTAGTCTTTGCAAATGTTTCCCAATTAATAATCCTTCATATAGGCGATATATAACCACAGGTTCGGGATGTTTGCGATAGACAATTTTCTCATCAACGATTTCCGCCATTGTTTTAGGTTCTTTTAAAAAGGCCAATAATCGCTGATCCCTTTCCTCAAAAACAGTTAAGTATCTGTCAAATTCTTCTGTAATTTTATCCTTTACCGGCTCTCCGTGGCCCGTTAAAACTATTTTTGGGCCCAAATCCCTCAGCCTTTTAATGGAACCTTTAAAGTCCTCAATATTGGAACCGGGGTTTCCGTACCAAGGTCCGAAGGATGTCAAATCAATATCCCCCGCAAACAAAACACCCTCTTGCCGGCAATATAGGGAAAGGTGTCCAGGGGTGTGACCTGGTGTATGAATGATTTCAAATTGTATTTTTCCAAAGTCTAAAACATCCCCATCATGCAAAATTCCGTCAATTTGGTCTATGGGCAGATCCTGCCTATAAAAACCTCGAGTTATTTTTTCTTCCCCTATATCATACAAACCGGCGGCAGCCAAAAACAGCTTGCTGCTGCTTAAAGTTTTGGCTTCCCACGGGTGAGCAATCTTTTTAACCCGGGGAAAAAGCTTATTGCCCCTAGTATGATCAAAATGAAAATGTGTATTAATAATTAGCTCCGGTGGATAGTCTGTAGCAATGGTTTTTAAATCTTTGATATCTGCTCCCGTATCCACAAGGGTTCGCCTCTCGTCCTCAATTAACAAACTATTGGAGTAAGGAACCCTTCCACCATTGGAACCTTGGACCAAAATAATTTCCTCGGTAATCTGAATAAACATGGCTTCCTCCTTACATAAAACCATCAGCATCTAACAAAAACAATATTAGTGAAAAAGTTAATTTAACAAAAAAGCGGTCTGATTGTCTCAGCCCGCTTGTTTCTTAAAAAACTTGAACCACTTCTTTGACTTCAGGTATTTCGTGTTTCAGCACTCTCTCAATACCTTGTTTTAGAGTCATAGTTGACATGGGGCAACCTCCGCAGGCCCCCAGTAATTTCACTTTTACTACCCCATCTTCTACAGCAACCAATTCTACATCGCCGCCATCGGCTTGCAGGGCCGGACGAACTTTTTCTAGCACAGCTTGCACATTATCAAACATCTGCTTCACCCCTTTCCGGTACATTATACCACATAAAATCCGAGAAATGTCAAGGAAAATAGCTACCAAAAATGCAGTCCGAATTTATAATTTGCTTTACGTCAAAAACTTATTCTTAGATGTTCTGCTTGCTGTTAGAATACAATAAATTTTGTCCCAGAAAGACAATTGCCGTCATAAAATCGCTTTGCTCAAATAGGGACCAGCCGCTCAAAACCCCAACAAAATTATTTTCTGTTATCAAAGGTACTGTA
>JBBAFB010000077.1:0-10525 GCA_041655595.1 Bacillota bacterium | reverse complement strand
GCGAAGGGAATATACGCGATTATTTACCCATCCGTTGGAGCCGAAAATTGGGATTTGTGAAGCATTGTTTAATAACCGTGGGGATAGCCGAGGTAAAAGGCCGATACTCTTTGTCAGTCCATCGGCCTTAAGTGCGGAGCATTGCTATCAAAAAGCCGGCTTGATAATGACCAATGCAGTGAACGAGCCCGGTGATCATATGGCGATTGAAATGGAATTTATGATGTATTTATTTTCGGAAAAAGCAAAGGCTTTGCATTTCAATAATCAAGAGAAGCTGCTTAAAATAGATAAGGGAATCAACGAGTTTTCCGAAAAACACTTAAAAAAGTGGGCCGTATCATTTTTTGAGAACTGCGCAAGCCTGAGTAATAATGAATTTTACCGTATTTTTGGTGAGGTGGGGAGTATATTTCTAACTAAAGTGCTAAATAGCCAAATGTAATTAGAGGAGGAATAAATGCTTTTCAATCGGGTATATTCTATCAAAGTTGTTGGAGATAGATGTTTAAATCAAAGGCATCATGCAGTAGAATGTAGGCACTGTATAGACCATTGTCCTGCAGAAGCAATTATCATAAATGAACGGGGCCTACTGATAGATGAAGAAAAATGCTTGGGTTGCGGATTATGTTTAAATGATTGTCCCACCCAGGTTTTTCAGGCCGAGCACTGGGATGAAACTGTTATTCAACAGGATATTAAGAATAAAGCCTGGGATGTTACGGAATTTTTTTGTGGATTGCATCCCAAGCCTTTTAAAGCCGAAGGCAAGGCGGGTAGAGGGGCAGTACAAATACCGGCGTGCTTAAGTATAATTTCCAGGGGAGCTTGGTATGAATTGGGTCTGGCTACGGCAATAGAATTGCATCTGGAGGAATGTGGCCTTTGTTTTTTAAACAAGGCTCTTGTTCGGTTGGACTATAATATAGGTATGGCAACAGAGTGGCTTGAGGCCTCGGGGCACACGGCAAAAATCAGTTGCATTACTCAAACTCCGACTGCAAAAACCAAAAAAAATTTAAAAGCCATTGGAACCGGTTTGAAAATAACCTCTCGCAGGGATTTATTCCTTTCTTTAGCAAGGAAGGGAAGGGAAGCTATCGGTAACTTAACTGTTGGTTCAAAAGCATTGTCCCCTAAACCTGAACGGAAGTTGGAAGACGGTTTGTTGTCAGATTGGCAAAAGCGGTTATCACAGGTATACCAACAAAATTTTTTAAGTGGTGCCAACCCGGCTTACTGGCCGACAATTAAAAAGAATAATAATTGCATAAGCTGCGGGTTATGCGTAAATATGTGTCCCTCGGGGGCCTTGCAAATATCCTCGGATGAGACCAGCTATGCATATTATTTTACCAGTAGTCTTTGTCTGGATTGTCGAATTTGTCAATTATTTTGCCCAAAAGAGGCTGTCAGCAGAGATCGCGAACAGTTGGAAAAGCCTTTTGAAAGGGTAAATATTTTTACGGCCGCTGTTATTGAGTGTAAAAAATGTGGCAAAACCACCGTGGAAGAAAATGAGGGTTTGTGCTACTGGTGCAAAGAAAAAGCCGCAAATGACAACAGCCTTATGAGGGACTGCCGAAATTTATTTTTAAAAACCGCAAATTATTAAATCCGCATGTTTTCAGGGCTTTAGTCAAATAAAAAAACTGCCGCTAACTGGTTCAAGAACTCTGTTAGCGGCATAATCAAGATTTGCTTCCAACTTTAGTTATCATTTAAATCTTCCGACGGGTCCCTTCAACTTTTTTCACTTGGCAACAGCCTTTGACATTCCTTAACCCTTATTCCGGATCTTTATCTAAGCCTTTTGGTGCTGTTCCCAAGTGTTGACGCCACACAAACAAAATTGCTCCGTGAACGGAATCGGTTTCTATACTAATTTCGCTGGTGCTGCTCAAAATTTTTATTTCATGCAGTAGCTCAAGCTCTTGGCATAGTCTGGCATTGGTTGCATCTAGGATTTCTCTTCTCAATTTTTGTACCTGCTCAAGCCCGTTTTTTGCCTTGAGTAGGAAATTTTCCATTGGTGTCAAGGTTTTAAAAAAAGAGAACATACAAACATTCTGCTCTACCTTCACCCATAGTTGATCAGGTCCTTTGCCGAAAATCTCTTGGTGTAGCCTGATAATAATTCTTTTTGCCTCTTTTTCCAAAATTGCGTTAGCCATGTCCATAGTACGTCACGCCCCTTTTAAATTATTTTTAAAAAAAATAGGCACACCGAAATACCCTTAAAGAGTATTCGGTGTGCCCCACATCCTGTTTGAATGCCCGGCCCCTAACCGTTCACCTTATTATTAAAAGAAACACCCAACAATTTTTGTGTGTTCCTCCTAACCTTTATTAAAGTTTATAGCAGGATTTAGTTGTAATTTGCTTATAATATCATTTAATTCGATTAAATATGCCAAATCCCTGCAAGCTTTGACTAAAATTCAAACATTTTAAAGCTACGGGTGGTATTAATGAGCGAAGCTAATAAAGGCGGAGTAAGGCCGCAGGTATTAGTAAGACACCGATATTTGATATCCTCGGGCAAAACAGTTGTACAAAGACTAAAAAATGGCTTATAATGGTCAAAATAAGACCGCTTATAACAAATTATGCAAGGATTCTTTAAATTGCTTGCTGTGGCTTTGCCCAGTTCGGTCTATTAGGATCGCTAGATAAGTGTGGTTATTGAAATATTCTGTAAAGAGAGGTGACAGATATAGTGATAAAAAACAAAGATGCCGGTAGGGTTCAAAGTAATCCCGGGTATTTGCAAGCCCAAGGGAAGGATTTTTCGCACATCAAGAAAAGAAATAATCCGGAAAAAGAGGCCATGAAGATAATTGGAATTTATCTGCTTTTGGGTTTTTTGTGGATTTCTTTATCCGATAAGCTTCTAGGCATCTTCGTTCAAGATCTGGATACATTAAGTGTTATTCAACTTTACAAAGGTTGGTTTTATGTAGCCACAACCGGCGTAATTTTTTATTTAATCATCTTAGATAAGCTCAAGCTATTTAAAACCGCTACGGATGAAATACATAGTACATATAATCAGCTGGCTGCTTCCCACCTAGAGCTGCTGGATATGGAAGCAAAGCTGAAAAATTTAGCCTATTATGATCCTTTGACAAAGTTACCTAATAAGTATTTTTTAAAGGAAACCGGGGAAGAATTGATTCAAAATGTGAAAGAAGAAAATAAAAAGGTCGCACTGCTCTATATAGATCTGGATGATTTTAAGAATATCAATGAAACTATGGGGCATGAACTAGGCGATAAATTAATTGAACACATTGCACGGAGCCTCTTAAAGGTTATCGAACCCCCTCACCTGGTGGCAAGTCTGGGCGGAGACGAATTTGGTGTACTGCTCCTTGATATCAACTACAATCAGCTTGAAAAGAAAATTCAACAGCTTTTGGAGCAAATAAGGGAGCCCTGGATTATTAATGAACATAGTTTTTTTGTTACCATCAGCATTGGAGTGGCAATTTGTCCCGACCACGGTTGCAATTTTTCAACCTTATTGCAAAATGCCGATACCGCCCTTTCACATATAAAAGAAAGAGGGAAAGATGGTTATTCATTATTCACTCAGGAACTAAAGGACAGGGCTTGGAATTTTGTGCAAATGGATAACCAACTAAGAACGGCTTTGCAAAAGCAGGAATTTCAGCTTTATTATCAGCCCCAGCTTGATTTAAAAAACAACAAAATTATCGGGGTAGAAGCGCTTATTCGTTGGTACCATCCTCAGCAGGGCTTTATACCTCCCATGGAATTCATCCCCTTTGCGGAAAAGACGGGTCATATTGATAAAATTAGTAAATGGGTCTTTGAAACAGCCTGTTTGCAAAAACAAACCTGGAATCAACTGAGTTATAGATCCTTAAAAATTGCCATTAACTTATCGGGACAAATGCTGGCCTTTAAAGATTTAGTAGCTGAAACTCATCGTATTATGATTGAAATGGGAATCAGTGAATATGAACTAGAGTTTGAATTGACGGAGACCGCCTTGCTGGCCGACTTTAAAAAATCTGTGCTGGTATTGAATGAATTAAAAGAGCTGGGCTTAACCATTGCCTTAGATGATTTTGGAACCGGTTATTCCTCTTTAACTTATTTAAAAGAGCTGCCAATTGATATTATTAAAATAGACAGAAATTTTATTAGCGGAATTGGGGAGTCGGCCAAGGAGGCTGATATTTTAAAATATATCATTGACTTGGCTCATTCTCTAAATTTAAAGGTGGTAGCGGAAGGTGTGGAGACAAAGGAACAGGTCGGTTTTTTGAGAAAAAACAATTGCGATATGGTCCAAGGTTTCTATTTTTTCAGACCGGAGACGGCCGAAGAAGTGGAAAAATATTTCTCTGGGGAGTAGGTAGAAAATTTTCAGAAGCGGGACCATAAACGGGGTGAAAAACCGAAGTAGATTATTATAAAGGGGAAAGGTAGAATCAAAACAATTGAATCTGAACAAATACCCTAACGAGAGAACTTTAAGGCAGGTCAAGGCAGATGAACAAAGCGTGCCCATGCCACGTCCCCAGTATTATTTGGAGACCATCACCGGGTATGACGAAGCCTCCCCCGAAAAGGGGCTATGCATCTGCAGGTTGTAATTCAACAGGGACAACGGCTTCCAGACAAGGTATGATAATGTTGCTTCCTAACCTAAATCTGTTATCGGGGGCACCGTTGATGCGGGGTTATTTATATTAGGTGCCACATATTGGTTTGCCATTAACAATGATATAAATACTTAGTACATTATTGCACACCCTTACCAGTTAGATTAATAGAATAGGGAAGTGGTTCTTTAGCGCCGCTTGTTATAAAAAAACAAATCCAGAGGGATTGAGCTTTAAAGCCTTAAAATGGCCGTCAATATGGCCAAGGCTTTTATTTTTTTGAACGAATATGGACTAAGAAGCAAAAAAATATTTTTTGTGCAGGCTAAAAGCTTCTTAAGGTATAACAAAAGGACCATAGTTAGACAGTGGCATCGGGAAAGTTATTAGAGTAATTGCAGGGTTAGAAAATATGCGTAAGGAAAAACGCTACATAGGGGCTGCCTTTTTGTCATGTTTTACCCCTATAGAATCCATTGGACTAGTATTGTATAATTAATAATACAGAAATATGGGGGGAAGGCAGCTTGCCGAACAAGTTAATGTTTTCACTATTGATGCAAATCAGTGCTATCGTTAAAATGGATAATATTAATATCGCACAAGGATTGCTTTTAAAGGAGTTTGGAAGGATTTTAGAAGCTGATGTGTGTGCGGTCTATCTAAAAAAAGAAGCCAGACCGGGCTACCATTTATTATGGCAACATGATGTCTCTGGGGGATATGCTTTTGCTGATTTTTGGATGGAAGATGAGTACAACTCATCTTTTAATTTCTCATACATAAAAAAATCTGAGCAAATGAGTGCTTTTTTTTTAAAAACTAGCAAAATCGACTTTAAAAGGTATTTATTATTGCCTTTAATAATGGAAAACCGAATTGCAGGGATTTTTTTAGCTGCTTGGGAAAAAACCTTTCCCTTAGATAGTATGTTACCCGAAGAACTGGAAACCTTTTCACTTATTTCCCAATTAATTGCCGATTTATATTGTATCCGTCCCCATGTTAATTATCTGAAACAAAGAGAAGAGGATTTATCTATCTTATATTGTAAAGCGGTGCAAGATCTAGAAGACAGCCGAAAACAAGTATCTTTAGAACTCCACGACGAGGTAGGCCAAGTGTTGACTTCTATTCTGTTACAGCTAAAGCTGTTAGAGAAATCGGCTGACTTGGAATATGTGAAAGGCCGCCTAGGTGGGCTTCATCACATTACATTGCAGGCATTAGAGGAAGTTCGGCGTATTTCTCAAAACCTTCGTCCCACTTTATTAGAAAAGCTGGGTTTAGGGGCTTCAATAGAATCCCATATTAAAGATTTTATTGATGCAACGGGTATTCGAGTAGAGTTCAGAAGTAATGATATTGGAACAGGAATCTCCTCAGAAATTGAAACAGTCGTATATCGTGGAGTACAGGAGGGTTTAACAAATGTTGCCCGTCATGCACAGGCTAGTAAGGTTATTGTGAGTCTAACGAGAAAGGGTCAAAGATTGTTTTTGCAAATTGCAGATGATGGAGTTGGAATGAAGGAGAATCAAGGCACCGGGACCGGTTTACTAGGTATGCGGGAAAGGGTAAAGATGGTTGGCGGGAGATTTTGGACAGGAGATCATGGACAGGGGTTAGTTGTGAATATTCTGTTGCCCCTGACAGCTAAACGGAGGTAGTCATGGATAAGCAGGTAACAGTCTTTTTAGTAGACGATCACAAGTTGCTACGGGATACCTTACGCATGTTTCTAGAATCCGAAAAAAACATACAGGTAGTCGGGGAAGCCGGTTGTGGAGAGAAAGCCGTAAAGGGCATTCTTAATCTACAGCCTAATTTGGTTTTGATGGACATCACCTTGCCGGATTTTGACGGCATAGAGGCAACAATAAAAATTATCAGTGTTTTACCTAAAACCAAGATTATAGCAGTGACAATGCATCCGGAAAAATTGTATTTGATAAAGTTTTTAGAGGCCGGCGGTGTGGGTTATATTCACAAATCGGCCGCTGATCAGGAGCTACTAACTGCCATCGAGCAAGTAATGGAAGGAGAGGTTTTCATTAGCGGTGACGGTGTGCAAGTAATGGCCGGCAAATTTAAGTCCCAGGATATTTTTTATCAAGATAACCCTAAGGCAGAAGTAGCTCCGGATATCCTTTCCGATAGAGAAAGGCAAGTCCTTGCCTTATTTGCTCGTGGATATAATTGTAGAGAAATAGGTGAAAGACTCTATTTAGCGGCAAGCACTGTAGAAACATATAAGAAAAGAGCTACCGAAAAGCTTAATTTGACTAAAAAGCCGGACTTGGTAAAGTACGCTATTAGGCATAGACTTTTTGAGGAAGTGTAGTTTTGTCACGTTAAACGTGACAAAAGAAACAGAAAATAAATGTGTATTTACATGACAGACAAATCAGCAAAATTTTAATAGTATTTAGATAAATTGTATGCGCATACGATTAAGGAGTTGTTTTTGTGAATGTGAAGGATATGGCAAGCAAAGGATTGCCGGACACCCAAATTATTATTGCCGTGCCTAATGAGTGGCTGCAATTACCCATCACGGATATGCTTTCTTTACAAAAGGAAAGGTTTATCCGAGTTAAGTCTCTTTCCGAGCTTTATGAAAAGGTGGGCAATTTAAAGCAGCTCCCAAGTATTATTGTTATTGACCTTTTGTCTTTTACAGATAGGCACAGGGATATTATTGCTAATCTAAAAAAGAAGAATCCATCTATTTCCCTGATTGTACTCGCCTCAAGCGATAAACTGCCATATATGCATTATGTTGATTGCAGCACATCCTGCTATATAGTAGTTAAAGAGGAGATGGATAGTCAGCTTGCAGAAGCCATTGCAATGGCAAAAAAAGATCAACACATGGTGGCCGAAATATCCTCACTTGAAAAGCAGCAAAAACAACTACCGACTTCAAACAAAAAGGAGGTAAGTTATGTGATGAATGAAAATGAAACAGTTTTACAAAAAAAGTTTGGCAGAAGAAGCTTCCTAAAAGGCTCAGCCGCCGCCGCAGTCGCTGCAGGTGTAGCAGTTTCCAGTACTGAGAAAACTGTTATGAAGGCTTTAGCGGCAAATAGTAATGCAGAATCGGCAACCGAGAAAGAAGAAATTTTCGCAGGTGTTTGTAGGGGAAACTGTTTTGGTGGTTGTTCGTTAAATGTTCATGTTCGTAACAATAGAGTGGTAATGACCTCTGCTCGCGAAATGCCGGATCCCGCATACACTCGTATTTGTGTAAAGGGACTGACACATATGCATCGTATTTACCATCCTAATCGTCTGAAATATCCAATGCGTAGAGTAGGTGAACGCGGTGAAGACAAATGGGAAAGAATTAGTTGGGATGTAGCAATTAAAGAAATTTGCACTAAATGGAAGCAATATAATGAGGAAGCAGGCGATGCATCCGGTTTTGCGCTTTACGGTGGTTCAGGTAATTATGGTTTAGTTACCGGGGCTCAATGTGCAGGTTCTCCTTTTACGCGCTTGGTGCATATAACAGGTTGCCCATCTATCTCTTTAACGGTAGATATTGCGGGTGTTTCTTCTCGAGGCTTAGCAGGTGGCTCTGGCTTTATGGGAGGCAATAACGGGCATAATGATATAAAAAATGCAAAATACCTTTTTGTATGGGGTGCCAATCCTGTGGTATCTCAGATTCATGTTACACAATTTCTTTTAAAAGCCCAAGAAGCTGGTACCAAGTTAATTGTAATAGATCCGCAGTATAATATACTTGCACAAAGAGCGGATATGTTCGTTCCAGTTCGCGCTGGCACAGATGCTGCCTTAGCGATGTGTATGATTAATTTAATATTGGAAAACGGTTGGGCGGATATTGAGTTTTTGAAGCAACATACTTCCTGTGGGTTTTTGGTTAACCCTGAAACAGGTCTTTTCTTGCGTTTAAGTGATGTTGATAAAAATCTAGATGCCTCAGTTGATAACACACCTGAAAGCAACCCCTATTTAGTGTTGGATCAGGCAGGAGAACTAGTTTCTTACTTTAGTACAAATAATCCACAATTACAAGCTACTGTACAGTACAAGGAAGGGTTGACGGCAAAAACTACCTTAAGCTTGTTATTAGAACGCACAAGCGAGTGGACATTAGAAAAGGCTGCTGCTAAAACTGGTTTACCAGCGGAGCAGATTGTAGAGTTAGCAAGGATGTATGCCGAGGGTCCATCTATGATATATAAAGCATATGGCCTTAATCATTACTATAATGGTACTAGTGCTTATATGTCACAGGCTACATTGCAGATAATTGCAGGGCAAACAGGCGGTAAGGGCAAGGGTTATTGCAATGCAATTGGATCAGGGGCTGGTTTTGCAACAACCGAAAAGCTTTTCCCACCACAATATAAGCCTATGTTTGGTGTTTCACCGGTTCAGGGTGTTGCTGTCACTTGTATGGATCAAGTTGTTGAAGAAGGTAAATATGGCTATGATAGTGGACATGGCGTGATGAACATGAAAATCAAGGGCCTGTATGCATCTCATGTTAATTTTCTTACTAATGGGGCTGAGCGCAAATTTGTTCACGAATGGCTATCTAAGCTTGATTTTTTTGTTTATTCGGACATAAATATGAATGAAACTGCTAGATATGCTGATATTTTATTGCCATCTTCCCACTGGTTTGAAAGTGAAGATGTGTTTTATTTATATGCTTCTCACCCTTATGTTTTGTTCCAAGATGAATGCATTAAACCGGCCTATGAATCCAAACCCGATTGGGAAATTATTAAGCTCATTGCAGAAGGCCTTGGCCTAGGTGAATATTATAGCAATATGACACCCAAAGATTATATTAAAAGTAACTTGGATACAGATGAAGCCAGAAGGCTGGGGTTAACGTACGAAAACCTTAAAGAAAAAAAGGCGATAGAAGCCTTTCAAGATGCAACAAATTTTGTTTATGCCAAAAATAAATTTTTTGAAACGGCAGAAGGAATTGGCCGTGCACATGTTTACCTGCAGTTTCCGGAATTTACTGCGTTATTGCATCAGGGTCAGAAAGAAAAATATGATTTGGATCGCGAACGCATGGCTTATTTTATTGAACCCAAAGAATGTGGTTATGATAACCCACTACGTAAAAAATATCCTTACCAGCTGTTTTCAGACCATTCTCGCTTTCACACCCACAGTCAGTGGTGGGATGTGGATATGTTACGTGAACTGGATCCGGAGCCTAGATTAAAAGTGAACCCTGAAGATGCGAAAAAGATAGGTGTCAAAAGTGGTGACTTAGTCAAGATTTACAATGATCGTGGTTTTGTAGTTATGCCGGCTTATATTAATGGAGGCACTCCACCAGGTATGGTGTCTGCGCCAAAGGGTTGGGATGTTAGCCAGTTTCGAGCCGGGCACTATAGTGATCTTAGTAGTCACGAAACATATAATTACATTGTTAATAGTGCATTTAATGATGTTGTAGTTGCTGTAGAAAAATATACGGGGGGTGACAAATAATGCGCTATGGAATGGCTATAGATACTCGCCGTTGTATTGGTTGTCAGACTTGCGCTGTTGCATGTAAAACAGCGAACAACCTACCTAATAAAATTTGGTGGAATCGTGTCCTGACAATCGGTGGCGAAATTATGGATACTGCGTCAGGAGAATACCCCAATGCAAAAATCCAATTTATGCCGGTCAACTGCCAGCACTGCGAAAACCCGCCTTGCGTTAAGGCTTGTCCGGTGGGTGCTACCTATAAGAGAGAGGAAGATGGAATAGTAATTCAAGATTATGATAAATGTATTGGTTGTAGAGCCTGTATGGTGGCTTGCCCTTATAATGCTCGTAGCTTCAATTGGAGTAAACCGGAGTACTATGTTGATCATGCTTTGGGGGATATA
>JBBAFB010000076.1:0-10595 GCA_041655595.1 Bacillota bacterium | reverse complement strand
ACAACAGCTTCTGTCCAAAGGAAACAAGGAATTTGGCCGGGATAAGGGTTTTCCAAGGTGGGGAAGATGGGCACATTTTGACGGCCATAATAACCGGAGCCGCTGGCCCAGCCTCCGCTAATGCCCACATTACCTGTCATGGAGGCCAAGATAGTGGCACCTCGCACCGGCTGCTCCCCATAGGCATGGCGCTGGGGACCCCAGCCCTGAATCAAAGCCGCCGGCTTGATGGAGGCATAATCCCTGGCTAATTGAATGATCTTTTCCGCCGGTACCTTGGAAATATTGGCTGCCCATTCCGGGGTTTTAGGGATACCGTCCTTTTTGCCTAGGACATATGATTTATAAGATTCCCCTGTCGGATAGCCTTCCGGCATATGCTCCTCATCAAAGCCTAGACAATACTTATCCAAGAAGGCTTGATCATGGAGATTTTCTGTGATCATTACATAGGCCATAGCGTCCATCACAGCATTATCGGTAGTGGGCAATAAGGGTATCCATTCATCTGCTAAGGCAATTGCCGTGTCCGAGTAGCGGGGATCCACCACAATTATTTTCGCCCCTTTATCCTTTGCCTTTCGCAGGTAATACATTGTCAGGCTTCCAAAAATGGTTTCTGCTGGGTTAAAGCCCCACAGCACAATCAGTTTGGAGTTTAGCCAATCCTCTTGGCTGCTGCCGGTCATACCCGTTCCGTAGGTGTATGGTGTTGCCGCATTGGTGGCGGCTGTACTGTAATCGTTATACAATTTCAGGTGGCCTCCATCCAGATTTAGTAGTCTTTCGGCGATATACATGGGGTGGATGTTGGCATTATATCCCCAGGCATAGTTAATATAGCGGGAGCCGGGTCCGTATTGCCGGCCGATTCGCTGTATTTCCGAGGCCATGATGTCGGTTGCTTCACCCCAAGAGATTCTTTCGAATTTACCTTCTCCTCGTTTGCCCACCCTTTTCATGGGATACTTCAGTCTGTCGGGGTGGAGATAGGTTTTTCGGTAACCGCGGCCTCTGACGCAGGCTCTAACCTGGGGACCACCCGGAACCATCGGTCTTTCATCGGTGCTTAACCTGAGTATAACCCCATCCTTAACATGGGCCTTAATGACACAACGGCCGCCGCAATTATTTGTCCCGGAGGTTGGAATGACCTGTATTCCTTCATCCACATAGTCTTCGGTAGCAACCCTTTTGAGACCGGAACCGCCGCAGCCGGCAAGGGTCAGCGTGCCCCCTAGAGCAGCACTCACCTTAAAAAAGCTTCGCCTGGAAATGGATTTGTTGATTATACCCGTGTTGTTGTTTGATATGCTTTCTCTTAGAACAGCCATTTTAAATCCTCCTTCGTAGTTTTTTCCACAAACAAAAAGTTGTTTTCTAAAGATCCTCAAGACTACTTTTGATTTCCTCCAACACCTCCTTGTCCAGGTCCAAAAATGGCGGGGTAAATAAGGCTAGGCCTTGGTAAAGCGGGTGGGTACCGGCCCTTTTTAATAAAAGGCAATAGTCCCATACCCATGTCAAAAGATGTTCGTTTAGAAATTGTTCCTGTGCCGATAAGGCACGATCTGCTTGGCCGAGCTGTCCCTTCTCTAAAAAGGTAACTGTTTTGCCGATTAATGCCGACATAAACTCCAATTCCAAACCGATATGGTCGTCGGGAATCCTTTTAAGCCCTACCGATTCTAGGCCCCAGTTACGATAAAAGCTTCTGACCTTCAAGGTGTGTTCATCAAAAATTATTTTTTCTTCTCCCAGGTAAACCGAGGCCCAAGGGGGTGCCGCCAATTGATTAGGACCGATGAAAAGCCGCTGATGCTCACTGTGAATTTGTTCCCATTTAGCCTCATCCCAACTCTGAAAATTTGGCAAGCCGGCAATAATTAGGTTTACCCCTTCTTTAAATTGGGGCATTTCTTCTGCCAACTGCAACAATAGGTCTAACTGAAAGTGCTGGTGAAAACTTTCTTTATTGTGGTTATGAAAAAAACAGTATCCCAAAAAGTAATACAACCATTGACGCATTTTCAGGGCATCCAAAATTCTTCTTTCTTTACTGGTGTCGAAGTCAACAAAAAATGAAGCTTGCATACATAAACCCCTCCCTTTGTAATTAAAAGTTGTACATTTTTTAACAAACATCATAATTCGTAAATTAATTTTCGCCTTTGTTTAATACTTTCTATTTCTGCAGAATAACGCCTTTGTAGGGACTTATGAACATTTAACCCTTTTTTTGTCCACTCTTACAAAGGCAAACTGGCAGCTTACAATAATATCCAGGTAACTCAGTAGCTGTTATTGGTACTTCCGCACTGAATTTGTTCTTTGTGTCGGTTGATTCGTTGGAGGACGGTTTTGCTTTTCTTGTTCAACCCGTGGTAAATCTGGTATAATATGAGTTGTAAAAATGATTAAAACAAAAGGGATGATTTTTATTCTAAGTCTTAAAAGAGTTGAATTGGCTGATGAAGTTTGGATTAAACCCCTCCTTGAGCAAGGGGATCCCCAGGGAAGTCATTTGAACTTTGTCAACTTATTTTTGTGGCAGGAAGTGTTTAAGTATGGTGTTGGTCAGGTGGGTGATTTTTTAATAGTAAAAGCCCAAAAAGGGGCTGACCCCTGTTATTTTTATCCCCAAGGGACAGGAAATCTTAAATCGGTATTGGAATTGCTGCAGGAAGATGCCCTTGCGGTCGGACACCCTTTCAGTTTAGCAGGCTTATCGCCGGAGAATATAAGGGAGTTGGAAGGTTTTTACCCCGGCAAATTTAATTTTGAGCCTATGCGGGATGCCTTTGATTATGTCTACCTTCTGGAAAAGATGGTCACCTTGGCAGGGAAAAAGCTCCATGCCAAAAGGAATCATATTAACTACTTTAAAAGGGTAAACAATTGGGAGCTTGAACTGATCAATCGGGATAATTTTCTGGAAATGCGGGAAATGAATGATATTTGGTGCCAAATCTACGGTGTTAATGAGGATGGCACCTTTAAGGATGAAACCTGTGCCGTTACCAGAGCCTTGAATAATTATGAAGAATTAGGTTTAGAGGGGGCTTTGATCCGTTCCGACGGTCGGGTAATTGCCTATACCGTGGGAGAGGTATTGAACTCCAATACCTATGTGATTCATATCGAAAAAGCCTTTGGGGATATCAGGGGGGCCTATCAGATGATTAATAGGGAATTTGCCGCTTTGGTGCAGCAAAAATACCCCCACTTGGTCTATATTAACAGGGAGGAAGATATGGGCTTTTCGGGCCTGAGAAAAGCGAAATTGTCCTATTACCCGGTCAAAATGGTAGAAAAACATTGGGGAACTTTTAGGTAGGTAGGTAGGTAGGTAAAGGCTGTTTAGTTGGAAAGTTGGATATCTTGACAACAGTTTGCCAACCGCTTAATAATTGCTCGACAGCATCCTTTAGCTTTCAGCTTTTTAAAAAGGAGGTGGTGGCGGTGGTTCGCTCCCGCCGGAAATAATGAATGAATATCGGTACGCTGCCAAGGAAGATCTTGCAACACTAAAAACCCTTTGGGCCCTTACCTTTAATGACCCGAAGCCATTTATTGATTTCTATTTCGCCAATAGATTTAATCCCGAAAATACTTTGCTGTTGATAAGGGAGCAGCAAATTACTTCCATGCTGACTAAAATACCTGTTGGCTTGGTTACTCCAGAGGGAAAATTTGACGGGGCAATGTTTTATGCCATTGCCACCCACCCCCAATTTCAAAAGCAGGGCCTGGCTACTTTTTTAATTGAATTTGCCAATCAGGGGTTGGTGGAGGCGAAAAAAGATTTTTCTGTAGTTGTTCCCGCCAACAGAGGTTTATTTGGGTTTTATTTAAGACAGGGCTACCGGGAAAGTTTTTCAATTGTGCAGAGGATAATTAAAGCCGAGGAATTACAGGGAGTAGCTTTTAGTAAGGGAATGGATTTAAGCTTAGAGCCAATCGCTCCCAAGCTTTATAACTCAACCAGGCAAGAGTTTTTAAAAGAACAAAGCTTTATTGATTATCCGGAAGAGGAAGTAGCACAGCAACAAAAACTATCCCGTTTTTCCGGGGCGGATCTGTATTCCATTAAGCCCGGCCCGGGGGGAGAAATTAGTGGTTTAATGATAGTGGAGAGAATATCAAAGGAGAGGGTAATCATCAAGGAATGTCTGGCGGCGGAAGAATTTTTGCTGCCGGCCGTTAAGGAACTGGCCGGATCGTTACCCGCAAAAGAATATTTCCTGCGGGTGCCCAACTTTTCAGGCTCACCCTTGAAAGAAAGCCCGACTCCTTTTGCGGTAATTAAAAATCTCGGCCAAGAGGAATTGCTGTCTAACAGGAGGGCCTACTTGGGGCTTGCCTTCGACTAAATTATTATCAAGGAGAAGTGGATGAGATGAAGTATGAGGGAGCAGTGTTCAGACCTCCCAGCGAGGCTTATAGTCTGATTATACAGGTAACTATCGGCTGCGCTCATAATAGATGCACCTTTTGTGCCATGTACAAAAACGATAGGTTTAGAATAAGGGAATTAGATGAAATTATCCGGGATTTAAAAATTGCCCGAACCACCTATCAAAGGGTGGAGAGGATTTTTTTAGCCGATGGGGATGCCCTTTCTATACCTTACCTCAAATTGGCGGAAATTTTGGTTAAGGTAAGGGAAATTTTTCCGGAGTGTCAAAGGGTGGGCATTTATGCCACCCCCAAGGATATTTTACGCAAGTCTCTGGAAGAATTACAAGAGTTAAGAAAGCTGGGTTTAGGGATTTTATATATGGGACTAGAGTCCGGCAGTGATCAAATTCTAAAGGAAATTAAAAAAGGAGTAACCCCGGAGCAAATGATTGAAGCGGGGCAAAAGGCGGTAGCCAGCGGGCTTCCACTCTCCATTACAGTTATTTCCGGCCTGGGCGGCAGAAGGAATTGGAGGGAACATGCTATAAAAACCGGTCAAGTTTTATCGGCTATTGATCCCCATTATGTGGGTTTATTGACTTTAATGCTGGTAGAGGGCACGGAAATGAAAAATCAGGTGGACCGGGGTCAAATGGAATTATTGTCTCCGGATGAAATTATGCTGGAAAC
This sequence comes from Bacillota bacterium, assembly GCA_041655595.1. Taxonomy (GTDB): domain Bacteria; phylum Bacillota; class DULZ01; order DULZ01; family DULZ01; genus JBBAFB01. The sequence goes on along the minus strand of JBBAFB010000076.1, from coordinate 5,504 downwards.
AAAGTTAATGTTGGAGAACATGGATGTTTCCAATTGCGTCTTTAGAAGCAACCATGCCTCCAACTATGTCTCCCTAAGGGGTACTCTACCCCATGATAAGGACAGCTTGATTAATGATATTGATCGTATTTTGGCAGACGGTGATTTTAGCTACAGACATGAACTGCTAAGGGGATTATAATTTTGAAATAGTGGATATTTAGGGAGGTTAAGGGCGGTTGGTAAATGGAGTCTTTAAAAAAGGAGCTTGCTTAAGCAGTAAAAAGGAGTTTGTTTTATATGGATTGGATGATTTTGACCGGATTCAACGAGAAACTGCTCTGTTTTTAGAAGGTTTCATAGAAGATTTTGATCTTCACCTGATTCTGTCCGAATCCTTAACCAATGCCTTTATTCATGGAAACCGGCGGGATGCCTCCAAACCGATTTATTTGCGGGTTGCCTTGGATAATGAGCAAATTATGTTTGAAATAGAGGATGCCTGTCCCGGTCTTTCGGAATTTTCCATCCCCGAGGAATGCTCGGCAGAAAATATCTTGGAGGAAGGCGGCAGGGGCTTGGTTTTGCTGAGTAGCTTTTGCGATTGCGTTGAGTTTAAGGATAATAAACTATCAATCATCAAAAAAAAGTGTCCCTTCTAATGGAAGGGGCCTTTTACATTTTAGATAAATTATTTTTATTGTGCCAATCCTTTATTATTGGGTGGGCTCGGGGCCTTGTTCTTTACAAAACTAGGGGTAAAGCCGGTAGCTATTAAAAATAACAAAGGTGCCGGGCTAAAAAAAGGTCCCTTCCTAAGTGGATTCTCTACCTCTTTGCAAGGCCCGCCAGCCGATATCCATTCTAAAGTGGCGGTCGGCAAAACGGATTTGGTCTATTCCCGAATAAGCATTATTGGTAGCTTCCTCCAGGGTTTGGCCAAGACCGGTTATGCCTAACACCCGACCTCCCGAGGTGACTACCTGGTCACCTTGCTTTGCGGTACCTGCCTGAAAAACCAAGGTTTGAGAAGGCATCTTCCCCAATCCCTTTATCGGGTAGCCGGTGGAAAAGTCACCGGGATAGCCGCCGGAGGCCATAATCACGCAAACTGCAGCTTGTTTTTTCCAGCTAATTTTTACGGAGTCCAGGCTTTCACTCAGAATGCTTTCTGTAATTTCTACTAAATCGGTTTCCAGGCGGGGCAAGACTACCTGGCATTCCGGATCACCGAAGCGGGCATTATATTCCAAAACCTTTGGCCCGGATTCCGTCAGGATCAGCCCGGCATAAAGAATGCCCTTAAAGGGTTGTTGCTCCTGGGCCATGGCCTTAATTGTGGGTAATAGGATTTTTTGATAAATTGTGTCCTCCAGTTGGTTGCTTTCCAGCCCGGTAGGACTGTAGGCCCCCATGCCCCCTGTATTCGGACCCAAATCTCCCTCGTAAACTCTTTTATGATCTTGGGCCCAAACCATGGGTTTAATTGTTTTTCCGTCGGAAAAGGCCATGACGGTAATTTCTTCGCCCTCTAAAAATTCTTCTATTAGTAGTCTGCTGCGGTGAGGATTTGTAATAGGTAGAAAGTCATCCACAGCTTGCAGGGCCGTTTTAAAGTCCCGGGCAACAACCACACCCTTGCCTGCTGCCAACCCGTCCATTTTAACTACAATAGGTACGCCGATTTCCATTATGTAGTTTTTTGCTGCCTCCCTGTCGGTAAAAACCTGGTATTGGGCTGTGGGTATCCGATATTTGACCATTAGCTCCTTGGCAAAGGTTTTGCTGCCTTCAATTTGTGCAGCGCCCCCTTTGGGGCCGATGATTCTTAAACCTGCCTCATTGAACAGATCCACAATTCCCGCCACTAAGGGTGCCTCCGGGCCGACAAAGGTCAGGTCAATTTTTTCATTGAGGGCAAAGGCTAAAAGTCCCTCCAAGTCCATGGCTTTTAGCGGAACACATTCTGCCAGTTCTCCTATACCCGCATTGCCGGGGGCACAGTAAATTTTTGAAGCCTTTGGGCTTTGAGTCAGCTTCCACACCAGGGAATGTTCTCTGCCGCCGGAGCCGATTACTAAAATCTTCATAAATCCTTTTCCTCCTCTTGTACAGCAACCCTTCTATTTATTATACGCACTTTATTTGTCGCTACTCGGTTGATCATTTGAGGGTAGAGTATATGTTCTTCTTTTAAAATTCTGTTGGTTAGTTCCTCAAGGGTGTCATTTGCTAAAACCGGCACCACCCTTTGCCCGATGATGGGGCCGGTATCCATTCCCTTGTCCACAAAATGGACGGTGCAGCCGGTAAACTTTACTCCGTAGTCCAGGGCCTGCCTTTGGGCAGCAAGACCCGGAAAAGCCGGAAGCAGGGACGGGTGTATGTTGATAATTTTATAGGGAAAGGCTTCCACTACCGCAGGGGATAAAAGTCTCATATAGCCTGCTAACACCACTAATTGAATCCCTGCTTCTGTTAGAAGTTTGATAAGTCTTCGGTTATAGTCCTCTTTGTCATCATAAAGGGCAAAATCCAACACATGGTGATTTACACCAAATTCCTGTGCTATCTTTAAGGCTCCTGCCTCGGGGTTATCGCTGATTACCAGCCCCACTTGGGCTTGCAGGTAATTGTTTTGTTGTGCTTCCAAAATGGCCCTTAAATTGGAGCCCCTGCCGGAAGCTAAAACAGCAATGGGAAACATAGCCTGGAACCCCCTTATAGATAGACTGTTTTTCCTGTACCCGGCGCCAATTTGCCTATACTGAAGGCCCTAACTCCCCTTTTTTCTACTTCAGCTTTAATTGCCGCCTCCTCCTCCGGTGCTACGATCAGGACAAAGCCGATGCCCATATTAAAGGTGCGGTACATTTCCTCCATAGCTACCGGGCCTTTTTCGGCGATTAGGTGGAAGATGGGGGGAATATCCCAGCTATTGAGGTTGATTAAAGCATCTAAGTTTAAAGGAAAGACTCTGGGTAAATTGTCGGTCAAACCTCCACCCGTAATATGAGCCATAGCCTTAATTTGATATCTGTCCAGTAGGGGAAGGATATGGGGTGCATAAATGCGGGTTGGAGTTAATAATTCTTCCCCCAAGGTTTTAGCCAGTTGGGGCAATTTTTCCGTGAGTGCTATGCCAGAATTTTCTAACAGAATTTTGCGCACTAAAGAGAAGCCGTTAGAGTGGACACCTGAAGCAGCCAAACCAATCAAAACATCTCCTGCGTGGGCCTTGGAGCCGTCTATAATTTTATCCTTTTCTACTACCCCGACTGCAAAACCGGCCAAATCGTAATCATTTGTTTCGTAAAGCCCCGGCATTTCTGCGGTTTCTCCGCCAATTAAAGCCATATTGCTCAGACGGCAGCCCTTGGCAATACCTTCTACAATGGAAGCCGCTTTTTTCGGAATGAGTTTTCCCATGGCTAGGTAGTCTAGGAAAAAAAGGGGCTCCGCTCCTTGAACTAAGACATCATTGACACACATGGCCACTAAGTCAATCCCAATGGTATCGTGTTTGTCCATTTCAAAGGCTATTTTGAGCTTGGTACCTACGCCATCGCTGCCGGAAACCAGGACAGGCTCTTTATATTTTTGGGTGTCAACTGCAAATAGGGCGCCGAAGCCGCCTACCCCTCCCAATACCTCCGGGCGAAGAGTAGTAATTACATGTTTTTTGATTAAATCTACAGTTTGCTTTCCGGCATCAATATCCACCCCGGCTTCCTGGTAACTGATGGTTTTTTCATCCTTCACGCAAAAAACTCCTTTCAACTTAAAATTATTTTTCAATAAGGGCGGGGGTACCCAGTACATAGTCCCCATTAAAGCAGGCGGTACAAAAATTGCCGGCCGGTTCCTCAAAGGAATTCAAGAGGCCCTCCAGACTTAGATAGTAGAGGCTGTCAGCACCGATATACTGCCGGGTGCCCTCCAAATCATAGTTGGTGGCAATTAAATCATCCCTTTGGGAGGTATCAATCCCATAAAAACAAGGGTAGGCTACGGGAGGTGCCGTGATTAACATGTGAATTTCTTTGGCTTTAACACTCCGCAGTAATTGGATAATTTTTTTACTGGTAGTTCCCCGAACCAAAGAATCATCTATTAAAACAATGCTTTTCCCTTCGACAATTTCCCTAATGGGGTTTAGTTTTAATCTGACAGCCACATCCCTGATTTTTTGGGAGGGGCGAATAAAGGTGCGCCCGATGTAACGGTTTTTCATGATGCCTTCTCTAAAGGGGAGGCCGGTGGCCTCCGCATAACCGGCGGCGGCTGTGGTGCCCGAATCTGGTATGGGCACTACAATATCCGCTTTGAGGGGCATTTCTTTGGCCAACTGATAACCCATATTCCGTCTGGCCGTAATTACAGTTGTGCTGTCAATAATACTATCGGGGCGGGCCAGATAAACATATTCAAAAGCACAAATTGCTTTTCTGGCGGGTGTCATAGTTTGAATAGATCTTAAACCGTTTTCATCTACGATTACTATTTCACCCGGTTTCACATCGCGTAAAAAAGTGGCACCAATGGTATCCAAAGCGCAGGATTCAGAGGCGATAATATAGGCGCTTTCTAATCGGCCTATGCATAGGGGCCTGATTCCGTGGGGGTCTCTGACTCCAATTAATTGTTTTTCATTCATAACCACCAAGCCATAGGCACCTTTGATATCAATCATGCATTTCATTAAAGCTTCTTCGATGGTGTTCTGGCTATAGCGTGCTATTAAATTGACAAAGACCTCGGATTGGTTGTCTGATTGAAAAACTGAGCCGTTTACCGCTAATTGATGACGGAGTTCGTCCCCATTTACCAGCTTGCCGTTGTGGGCTAAGGCCACAGAACCGCGTAAATAATTAAAAACCAGGGGTTGGGCATTAATGGGGGAAGGGGAGCCGCCATCTCCAAAACGCACATGGCCGATGGCAATGTGACCCTTAAATCGGTTTAGCGTTTCTTCCTGAAAAACTTCCGCTACCAGACCCCGGTTTTTGTAGACTTCAATCTCTGTTCCGTCTGTCACAGCGATGCCTGCGCTTTCCTGTCCTCGATGCTGAAGGGCATAGAGGCCGTAGTAGGTCAATGCAGCTACATCCATTCCCGGGGCATAAATACCGAAAACACCACATTCCTCCTGGGGTTTGTCCAGTCTATATTCTTGTAAATCCATCTATACACCTCCTGGGAAAGCTAAAAGCCTAGGCTTTTAGCTTTGTCGAGCAATGGTCTAATATGGTCTAATATGGTCTAATATGGTCTAATATGGTCTAACATGGTCTAATGTGGTCTAACGTAGTCTAACATGGTCTAACGTAGTCTAACATGGTCTAACGTAGTCTAACATGGTCTAACGTAGTCTAACATGGTCTAATATGGTCTAATATTGTCTAGCGTAGTCAAGCGGTGGTCAAGCAATTGGCAAGCAATGGTCTAGCGGTTGCTTTTGCATGCGATTCTGCATGAGACCCTTCACTGCGTTCAGGGTGACGTTGGGGCGAGGCCTTTGCTTT